>CAZSBR010000043.1:0-14256 GCA_964605165.1 uncultured Phycisphaeraceae bacterium | reverse complement strand
ATGTTGCCCTCTTCGACGAGGTCAGTCAGCGGCAGGCCGCGATTTCCATAACGCTTGGCGATGGCGACAACCAGGCGCAAATTCGCCCGAATCATTCGCTCGCGTGCAACGGGGCAATTGTCGTTGATGATGGCCCAGCCGAGCTCTCGCTCTTCCTCGGCCGTCAACAGCGGCGTGCGCCCTATCTCACGCAGGTACAGCTGCAAATCAGATTGCAGCCCTCCGGCCTTGGCGGCCGAGGCACGTAGTCCACTCACTACTCCACCCACCTTCCGTAGCTAATCGCTACACCAACGAGTTTAGCACACCCGTCGAAGGCAAAGACAGACAAATGTTCGCTCCTGCATGATTTTCGGTTCCATCGGGTGGCAAACATTCAGACTTGATGATCATTGATTATCGGACTCTTCTTTTCCATTGCCCAGCAGGCCAGCAGAGAGCACGCCATCACCACGCTCCCACGCCCTTCCAACACCGATTTTCTCAGACCCTCATCCCAACAGCCCGCCCTGAAGCCGCCGTGAAGACCGTGTGAATTGCTCGACATGTTCCTTCTGCGCCACGTCCGAGAAAGCGGAAGTGCTGTGACGAGGCCAACCTCACCCCCGCCGCGTTCGTATCATCCAGCGTGGATCTCACCGAACTGCTGCGCTCTTGGAAGTTTGAACCCGGCAAGCTCAATGTCCGCCTGATCACCGGGCGCGACGGCACCGAGAAGTTGCAGATCCGCCTCGACCTCGGCGTGCTCCAGATGAACCTTGATGGCCGACCCGATGGGCTTGAGCCCGCGGGCTATGGCAGCGTCCTCGAGTACTTCGAGGCGGCCCACGACGCAGTTGTCGCCGGCAGTCCGCCCCCCCCGCCACGCTCCGAACTGGGTCTGACGGCCCCCGACCAGACAGAAGCCGCAGGGTCCCGGGACGCCGACGACATCGAGGAAGCCGATGCCTCGGACGACCCCAGTGGCTTTGAGCAGGCCGTCGCCCCCGAGGACCGTGAGCAATCCATCTTCGATGCCTCCAGCGATGGCGGACGATTCGAGTTGACCCCGGGCGATGCCAAGCTCATCCGCGATGAGGCGGTGCAGGTCTACCACCGATACGTCGCTCTGCTGGTGCTTGAGGACTACGAACGCGTCATCCGCGACACAAGCCGAAACTTGCGGGCCCTCGAGTTTCTCGCATCTCACGGCAGCACGCAGGCCGATCGCCAGAGCATGGAGCCCTACCGCGCGTACATCACCATGATGCAGGCCCGCGCCATGGCCGGCCTCGCCCTTGAAGCCAACGAGCCCAAGGCCGCTGTCGTCTCCATTGACCAGGCCATCGATTCGCTGCGAGAGCACTTTGCCCAGCAGGGTGACGGCGATGCCTTCGAGCAGGCCGGCGAAGTGCAGGCGCTGCGGGCGATGCGAGCCTCGCTCATTCCCAAGCTGCCCGTGAGCCTCAAGACCGAGCTTCAACAGCGTCTGAACGAAGCGCTCGAATCCGAGAACTACGAGCTTGCTGCCATCCTCCGCGATGAACTCGGCCAGCTCAAGGAATGATGCGCACGCCCCCGCTCAATCGCTGACGACTGAGGCACCCGGACCGCGCTTGGCCAGCACGCTCAGCAGCGTGACATCCGCCGGCGTGATGCCCTCGAGCCTCCGCAACTGACCGAACGTCTCAGGCCGGAAGCGATGCACAGCCTGCCTCGCCTCCGTCCTCACCGTCGCCAAGGGTGCCTCGTGAAGCCACGCGGGCACGGGCTGATGCTCCATCGTGCTCTGGCGCCGGACCTCGACCCGCTGACGCTCGATGTACGCCGCGTACTTCGCATTCGCAAAGGCGGTGAACCACACCGAATCGTCGATCGCGTTCGGGCCACCGACCCGCATCACAGCGGGATGCACTGCGACACCCCCGCGCAGCGTGTCAACGGTCGACTCCGTGCGCCGAAGCACATCGGTCAGCGATCGACCTTCAAGGCGCGCCTCGTTCATCGCGTCCGTGACCGCTGCCAGGTGCTGATGGCGAATGTCCCACAGCGCCGCCCGTCGATGTCCGCGCTCGGTCGTCGCCAGAAGGCCAAGGTTCTGTGCGATGGGCGTCAAGCGGTCGCTGGCGTTGTCGCTCCGCAGAAGCAGCCGATGCTCGGCGCGGCTGGTGAACATGCGGTAGGGCTCAACGGGCGTCTTGGTGACCAGGTCATCGAACAGCACACCGATGTAGGCCTCGTGCCGGCCCAGCACCCAGGGCTCGCCTCCGATGCTCCGCAGCGCTGCATTGACACCCGCGACGAGCCCCTGCGCTGCAGCTTCTTCGTAGCCGCTCGTGCCGTTGATCTGCCCGGCGAGGAACAGGCCATGGACCTGCTTGGTCTCGCCCGTCGCGCGGATCTGGTGCGGCCTAACCATGTCGTACTCAACCGCATAGCCATGGCGCACGATCTCTGCCCGCTCACACCCCGGCATGGTGCGCACGATCTCATCCTGCACATCCGTCGGCAGGCTGGTGGCAATGCCGTTGCAGTAGATGATGTCGCTCTCGTGGCTCTCGGGTTCGAGGAATACGCCGTGCTGATCACGGTCCGCGAAGCGCACGACCTTGTCCTCGATGCTTGGGCAATACCGCGGCCCGACAGACTCAAGTTGCCCGCTGAACATGGGCGCTCGGTGCAAGTTGGCCCGCACCGCTTCGTGCCCCGCCAGCGTCGTGTGCGTCTGTCGACACGAGACCTGCTCCATCGCGGGAAACCGCGTGCCATCCGTCAGCACGCTGAAGGGCGAAGGCACCGCGTCGCCCTCATCCGTGGGCAGACCCTCCCAATCGATCGTGGACCTTCTGAGCCTCGGCGGCGTGCCCGTCTTGAGACGCCCAAGCTCAAAGCCAAGCTCAGCCAGCGCCTGTGAGATCGTCGAGACCGCAGCCTCCCCCACGCGCCCGCCTGGCGTTTTGCGCTGGCCCTGGTGCATCAGACCGCGCATGAAGGTGCCCGTGGTGAGCACAACCGCCGACGCGAGGAGGGCCTGAAGCGGACGGCCTTCGCCTGCGAGCGAGACCTCCACGCCGCGGATCTGCCCCTCCTCGACGAGCAGGCGGTCCACCGCCCCCGCGATCACCTTGATCTCGCTCCGCTCATCGATCAGCGCACGCACACGCCTGGCATACGCGATGTTGTCGCTCTGGCACCTCGGCCCCCAGACCGCGGCTCCCTTCGAGCGATTGAGCATCTTGAAGTGGATGCCGGTGTCGTCGGCCGCGATCCCCATGAGGCCGCCCAGCGCGTCGATCTCGCGCACCAACTGGCCCTTGGCGAGCCCGCCGATCGCGGGGTTGCAGCTCATCTGCCCCATCCGCGCGGGATCAAGCGTGACGAGCGCCACGCGACCTGCACGCTCGGGTCCGAGCAGATTGGCCGCCCCCCACGCAGCCTCGACGCCCGCGTGCCCGCCCCCGACGACGATCACATCGAAGTGCAGCGCCTCCATGAGCACAGGATACGCGTCCGACACCGCTCGCCGCCCCAGGCGGGGCGCCCCGAAACAGTGGCGGTCGACGGGCAAAGAGCCCTTGGCAGGTTGAGTGCGGACGGCTCAGGCCACGACAGCGTGTTCGCTCAGTCGCTCAAGCAAAGCCCGGCCACGGGGCGTGAGCGCGACGGTCTGGTCACTCCGGGGCTGCACGTAGTCATGACGCACAAGCTGCTCGCGGAAGGACCACCAACCATCGCCAAACCCCAGCCAGAGAGCATCCTCGAATTGACGGTGATGCCCCTCGACCAAGCTCTCAAGGCCACGCCGAAGCCAACTGCATTCCGCTGCCGATAACTGCATCTCACACGCCCCCTTCTCGCCTCCCCACAGCCGTGGGCAGGGCTACCCCTTCGAGCCGCCCGTCAGTGCATCATGCGAAGCCCGCCACCCCGATGGGCCACGTGGGCCAGGCCTTTGCCCAAAGGCAGCAAGCTCCCCAACGCACGCCGCGTGCCTGCTGCTGGCTTCTCTACCAGACAGCACCTTCCCCGCAACGACGTGCCAACGGGTATTGATTCGGAAGCCACAGCAAGATGTTGCAGATTCTCGCCCGCAACAGCATCAAACCGCCGGCTTTACCGGTCCCTCGCAGCGCCCGCCTCCACCCTGCCCACCGCCGGTCGTGCTTTGGCCCGATAGCCGCCTTCAGTGGGCGTTGCGGTGGATGAAGCCACGCGTGATGGTCATCAGCAGGATCTTGAGGTCCAGCCCGATCGACCAGTTGCGGACATAGTGCAGGTCATACTGGAGCCGCTTGCGGAGGCTGGTATCACCCCGAAGGCCATTGACCTGCGCCCAGCCGGTGATGCCCGCCTTGACGTGCTGGCGAAGCATGTAGCCCCGCCAATCCTCGCGGAACCGGCTGATGAGCTCAGGCCGTTCGGGCCGGGGCCCGACGAGCGACATCTGCCCCTTGAGCACGTTGAGAAGCTGCGGCAACTCATCGAGGCTGGTCCGCCTCAGGAATCGACCCACCGCTGTCACGCGGGGATCATCGCGCTGCGTCCACGAGGCATCGGAGTAGCCGCCGTACTTCTCGTCCTTCACATGGTGCATCGTGCGGAACTTGTAGATCTTGAACGTCTCGCCCGCGATCGACACCCGCCGCTGCTTGAAGATGATCCGCCCCGGCCCGCTGAGGCGGACCGCAATCGCACACGCCAGCATGACCGGGCTGAACAGCAGCAGCCCGATGCTCGCACCGACGATGTCGAGCGTCCGCTTCGACACGCCGCCCAGACCGTACAGCGGACACTCCCGCACGCTGAGGATCGGCATGCCCTCGAGTTCGCTGACCATCATGGTCGTGGGCAGGTACCGAGGCTGGACATCCGGGATGATGCGCACATCGATCGCAAAGCGTTCCAGCCGGGCCAGCACCTTGGGCAGCTCACTCGCCTGGCTGTTGGGCAGACAGATATAGACCGCATCGACCGGGTACTCGTCGAGCGTCGCTTCGAGGTCATCCAGCCCGTCACGGACAGGTCGACCCATCACATCCGAGCGCTTGGTCTGGTCGCGATGCGAGACGAAGTAAACGACCTTGATGCCCGTCCAGCTGTTGCGCTCGACGGTTCGGCAGGCGATGTGCCCGAGCCGGCCCGTGCCGATGATCGCCACATGCCGAAGGTTCCAGCCCCGGCTGCGAAGCATCCGCAGACCGATGCGAAACAACATCCTGTGCACGCCCATCATCGCCGGCAGCAGAAGCCCGAGCAGCGCGAGGTGGAAGCGGCTCTGATCGGTCAGGGCCTCGTTGTCCACGAGCCAGAGCACGACCACCGCTGCAGCGAAGGTGAGCACCGATCCCCGCAGCACACCAAGCTGCTCGCGCCAAAGCGAGCCGTCACGACGCGGGCGGTAAAGCCCATTCATCTGGAAGGCCACGATCAGGATGGGCACCACGAAGAACGCGATCGGGTTGCGGATCCAGCTCTCCCACTGGCCCGGCCAATCAGGAAACCAGCCGATGTCACGGATCCGATGGATCGACCACGCCGTGTAGCACGCAGCGGTCGCCACGACCGCATCGGATGCAGCGAGCAGCGCCACGAAGAGTTGATGTTGTTGCTTGACCATCGGGGCCTTCCCTGCCTCCAGATGCCCTCGGGCATATCAACGCCTGTGCAGCAAGCCGGTGCCCGCCGGACACCACAGCCCGCCATGCCGAGTTCACGCCCTGAGCCCCCGCCCATCGCGGGTGAAGTGGCTGCGTCAACCCGTGCCCGCATCCCGGGCAAGTGCCCGGCTCGGGACGCTTTCACCCTGCCCGGCAGAAGTTTCTGCCTTACCGGGCCCGCCGTCAACACACCCCATGAAGCCATGGGTCGATTCTCATCACTTGTTGCGGAACCGGGCCGCCAAGGGACAACGAGACCGGTTCATTGCCCCGATTGGGGTTCGCGCACGCCGCCATCTCGGGTAGCTTGGACACGCCCAGCCTTCGCGGTCGGTGCTCGAACCCTCGTGCTCGGAGGAGTAAGACCATGGTTGCCCAGCCCCCTCGAACCAACCACCGAACCAGTCCCCGAACCAGCCAGAGCATCGTCGCGGCCTGCCTTGGCCTCGCTGCGGGCCTGGCCACCGGCCAGCTTGATCAATGGGGAACCGGCCCGGGGGGCAACTCGCTTCGCAACTCCATGTCGTCCGAGGTAGGACCCAACGCTGCCAACGAAATCTGGCGCGGCTCGAGCCGGGGCGACATCCTCGAGACCCAACCCTTCATCGGCGACGGCTTTGTGGTCACAGGCCGAATCGAGAGTTTCACGATTCCTGTTGGCTCCTGGATCGTCGCTCAGGATCTCTTCACGGGCACGGTCCTCTGGGAAGTGCAACTCCCTTACAACGACAACGCCGCTAACCCGGATTACGACGCCGAGTGGCGTGGCAGGGTCACGAGTGTGCGCGATGACCGCGTCTACGCCACCAGAGCGGGCAACACACGCTCGGGACCGATCTACGCCCTCAACGCCGCGGACGGCTCGATCCTCTGGACCTCTCAGAACCTCATCACCGATGGCTCGACCGAAGGCAACGCCTTTGCACCCAACGGCGACCTCATCGTCGGAAGCCAGGTCGCGGGCGCTGCCAACCAGTTCAGCGGCACGATCCAGCGAATCGACAAGGACACGGGCCAGACCATCTGGTCGACCAACCGTTCGTGCCCCACCTCCAACGGCTGCTCAGTGGCGGTCGCTGACGGTCCCGATGGCAACGGCAGGGTGTACTACTTCGAGGCGGGGCCCTTCGGTCCGGTCGTGACCGCTGCGGACCTGACCACCGGGGCTGTGCTCTATTCATCCACCTCGGGCGACCTCGGCGGGGGCTTCATCCAGCAGGTCAATCTGTTCGTAGGCCAGGATGGCACCATCTACGTGCCCCGCGGCCAGCAGGGCCTGCCCGGTGAGCTTCCCGGCACGGAGATCGACACCTTCTTTGCGCTCGTTGACACCGGCTCCAGCCTCGATCTCCTCTACGGCATTCCCGCCGGCTTCGTGCCCTTCTCGACCTCGGGCACCACAAGCGACGGCAGCGTGTACGCCTACCGCACCCCCGAGAACACAGCAGGCCAGCTCACCGGCGAGTTGATTGTGCTGCGGCTCGACTCCACCGGCACGATCATCAACCAGTCCCAGCCCCTGCCCACCACCACCGTCGCGCCCTCGCCCCGCGTGGCCATCGGCGCCGACGACACCATCTACCTCTCAACCGAAGAAGTGCTCGTAAGCCTCAACCCCGATCTCACCGAGAACTGGCGCATCGATGACTGGGTGGACCTCGGCTTCCCGGCGCTCGGTCAGGACGGCGTGCTCGTCGTCTCAAGCGGCGGAACCGACCTCAGAGCCTTCCAGACACCCTCGCTCTGCGCCGGTGACATAGCCGACGATTTCGGCTTCGCGGGCCCCGATGGCCAGGTGAGCTTCGGCGATTTCCTCTTCGCGCTCACCGTGCTGGGGCCCTGCCCGGGAGGCACGCCCGGCTGCGCGTTTGATCTCGCGGATGACTTCGGCTTTGAGGGCGCTGACGGGCAGGTGAGCTTCGGCGATTTCCTCTTCGCGCTCACCGTGCTCGGGCCCTGCCCCTGAGCATCGATGGTCAGTCTTTGAACCGGCGCTCGACAGCGGGCGTCTTGGCTGTCAGGCCTTCGAGCACTCGCTTCTCCTCCTCGGTCAGCGCCTCGGGCTGAGGCGGATGCACGACAACCACAGCCCGCAGATCACCGGCCCGGCCTTGCTCCTGAGCTTCGTTGCTCTGCCCCTGCTTGATGCCATGCCCCCGCATCCGAAGCACCGAGCCCGGCGCGGTGCCCGCCGGCACACGCAGACTCACTTTGCGGCCATCGGGGGCAGGCACCTCGACACTTGCACCCAAGGTCGCCTCGCCGACACTCAGCGGCAGGTCAAGCTCGATATCCAGCGGCGAGCCTGCAACGCGCCGATAGATTGGATGTCGCCCAATGCGAACCGTCACGATCAGGTCGCCCGCACTGGCTTCGCCCCGCCCGCGTTCACCCGCGCCGCGCACGCGGAGTTTGGCACCTTCGACGATGCCCGCGGGGATCTTGAGATCAATGGTTCGCTCACCCGTGCCCGTGTCGAGCCTCAGCCGCTCGGTGCCCCCACGGACCGCCATCAGGAAGGAGATGTCGACAGGCCGATGGATGTCCCGCCCGCGTCGCGCTGCACGGGCCGCTCCGGGTGCGCCGCGCGCTCCGAAGAAGGCATCGAACATGGAGCCAAGATCATCGGGGTCGAGCGATGTCGCAGCCGCCGTGAACGCGTCCTCGCCAGCGCTGCCGAAGCGGTCGTATCGCTTCCGCCGCTCGGGATCGCTCAGCACGGCGTAGGCCTGCTGGAGCTTTGAGAAGCGTTCGGCAGCACCCGGGCTCGAGTCCACGTCAGGGTGCACCTGCCGCGCTCGAGCGCGGTAAGCCCGCTTGATCTCTTCGGGAGATGCAGACCGCTCGACGCCGAGCAACGCGTAGAAGTCTTCGATCTGCTTGGCCATGCTCACGTGCGCACTTGAGAAGCGACGGGCGCACCCGTGCCGAACCTCTTTGGGCGGGCGAGTCCTTACTCGTCGCCCGATGCCTGCTCAGCCTCGGCTTCCTCGGCCGCACCATCTTGCTGCGGGCCCGGCGCTGCGGGCTCCGGCTCGATCTGAGGCTCCTGGACGAACTGCGGCTGGATCGTGAAGATCAGGTCCGACCACGGGGTGATGACGCCACCAGCCGCGGGCTGCTCGCCGTAAGCCGTGTCCGAACGCAGGATCAGGCGGTGCCATTCGCCCTGCTGCATGCCGTAGACCGCTTCCCTCCAGCCATCGATCAGCCGGCCGGGCACGACATACTGCAGCACGCGGCGACCCGGATTCTTCGACGAATCGAACAGGTAGCCCGCGTTGTCGCTGTCATGCAGGTAGCCCCAGTAGTGGAACGCCACGCGGTCGCGATCCTCGATGCCCTTGCCCTCATCGGTGTCAAGCATCGTGATGCGCCAGACGCCGTCGGTGACCTTCTCGCCCGTGAAGGGGTGCTCCGCCTTGGAATACGTCACGAAGCTGCCCGGCTCGGGACCCGACACGACATTGCCCGCGGTATCGAAGAAGCGATCTGCGATGTGGAGCTTGCCCGGCTCGACGCGCATCTCGCTGGTCATCTCCACAGCGCCGCGCATGTTGACGGGGTAGGCGGTGGTCGTCTTGCCGCTCCAGCCGTTGCCCGAGGGCGTAAAGACCATGTCGAGCGTGCCCCGCAGTTGATCGGTGCTCAGCGCGGGAAAGAGGCCCGGATACATCCACATGGCCGTCATCACACCCTGGCGGGTCTCATCCTTGATCTCGAGGGTGCGCAGATGGACCGTGCTGCCACGCTTCCAGAACTGCAGGATCGCCTGGTAATAGGGCGCGTGCACGTTGTCCTCAGAGCTGACCTCGACGTACATCGCATCGCTCAGATCGGGCAGCGGCACGGGCGCGAAGGTCACCATCGTCGATGTTGCATCCTCTGACCCGAACTGGGCGACGGGCGCGTCAGACTTCCACGTGCCCGTCAGCATGCCGGCAATCTGGCCAAACTCAGCGCTGGACCACTGCGGGCTGAACGTGCCGTCGCCATCCAACGGCGATGCGGGCCGCTGGGGTGCCTCGGGCTCAGCCGGAACTGTTTCGTCCTGAGCCAGCACCGCTGTGGCCGGGAGCATCAAGGCAGAAACCAGAGCGAGCGAAAGGCATTGCTTACGAATCATGGTCTACTACTCCGTGTCTCGTCCAAGTGATAGTTGGCTGTCTTGCAAGAAGTTACGACGAGCGGCCGACCTGCGGCCACCATTACGCCAGCTCGGGGAACATCTTCGTCACAACACCAACAAGGTCTTCAACGTGAGATGCGGACTCATCGAAGAGTTTCTGCTCATCGGGCGTCAGCTTGAACTCCACGACCTTCTCGACGCCGCCGGCACCGAGCATCGCGGGCACACCCACGAACAGGCCCTTGGCCCCGAACTGGCCGTCGAGATACACCGCCGAGGGAATGATCCGCTTCTTGTCCCTGACGATGGCTTCGACCATCTGGATAGTGCCGCTGGCCGGTGCGTAATACGCGCTCGTGCCCATCAGCTTGACGATCTCGCCGCCGCCTACCTTGGCACGCTCCACGCAAGCGGTGATCTGCTCATCGCTCAGCAGGTCAGTCACCGGAATGCCGTGCACACTCGTCAGGCGCGGCAGGGGCACCATGTCGTCGCCGTGCCCGCCCAGCAGGAGCGCCTGCACGTCCTCGATCGAGCAGCCGATCTCCCAGGCGATGAACGTCCTGAAGCGGGCCACATCCAGAGCGCCGGCCTGACCCATGATGCGGTTGGTCGGGAAGCCCGTGGCCTTCCACGCCGTGTACACCATCGCATCCAAGGGGTTGGACACAACAATCACGCAGCTGTCCGGCGCGTGCTGCTTGATCTGCTCGCTGACGCTCTTGACGATCTTGACGTTGGTCTCGATCAGGTCGTCGCGGCTCATGCCCGGCTTGCGAGGCAGGCCCGCCGTCACGACCACGACATCCGAGCCCGCGATGTCCGCGTAGTCACTCGTGCCCTTGATGCACGAGTCGAAGCCCTCGATCGGGCCGCAGCACGCCAGATCGATCATCTTGCCCTGGGCGACGCCTTCCTTGTCCGGAATGTCCAGAACAACGATGTCGCCGAGTTCCCGCTGGGCTGCCCAGTGGGCGCACGTGGCCCCGACGTTGCCCGCTCCGATGATGCTGATCTTGGCCCGCTTTGGCATAGATAAGGTCCTCTCAAGGTGTCCAGACTCACGGTAGGTCACCGGTCGGCGAGGGTCACGCCGCGGACTCACCCGCACCCCGTCTGGTCGTCTTCATTCAACGATCCGCTTCTGTCCCGCTGCCAAGATCGTCGCCGCCTTGCTCGCCAGCAAACTCCACCCCGGGCGGGACCGCCCCCTTGCCGGCGTGAGTCATCTGCCTGCCGGGCATCGTCGGGCTGGTCATGTCGCCCGACTCCATCGCAAGCACCAGCAGCGGCTGGCCCGCGATCGGCGGCTCGGACATCGCCATCACGAGATCCGCCTGCAGCCCACCGGTGGCAAAGT
Organism: uncultured Phycisphaeraceae bacterium; assembly: GCA_964605165.1. Lineage (GTDB taxonomy): Bacteria > Planctomycetota > Phycisphaerae > Phycisphaerales > UBA1924 > OFTM382. The sequence continues at coordinate 3,131 of CAZSBR010000043.1, read as the reverse complement.
CATGGCGGCGGTACACCTGCCGCGGGCACGACCGCCGCGCCTCCCCGCCACCGCCGCACGTCGCGAGGAACTTGTCGACCACACGCTGCATCTGCCGGGCCGGGGCAGCACCGCCGGGTGCCCGTGCAAACGCGACCGGCGTGCCCGCCAGAAGTCGATGCCCGGGCAAGGGCGCGAACAGATCGCCCTTGAATCCGAGGTCTGCCAGCCGGCCAAGCAACGACTCAAACGGCTGGGACACGAAACCATCGCCCGCTGCGCACCATTCCAGACCAGCGTTACTCGCCGCCTCGAACATCGCGCGTGCATCGTCGATGATGTCCTCAACATCCGAGGGCGGCTCGTTGTCCCAGACGCGGTACAGCGCCTTGGACGCCTTCTTGCAGATCACCTCGGCGCGGTCCAGCGCCGAAGGACGATCCTCATCATCGATCTCGTCGAGTTCACTCAGCGCGTACGTGACCGATTGCAGTTCGATGATCGGTGCGACCGAAGCCCGCCATTGATCCCCCGTCACATTGTCTGGCAACGCGACAGAAGCCTGCGCAAACTCAGTCCAGCGAGCCAGCAACACCGCCCACGAGATGGATGCCTTCGTCATGCCCGACTGTATCAGCGCGCAGCGCGTCTGCTGGCCGAGGCGTCGATGGTCGCACACGCAACCACAATCACAAGAAAAGCCCCCGGACCTCGGTGGACATCCGGGGGCATCGTGAAGAGCTGACGCTCGCAGCGCTTTGGCACCGGCCCACTCGGGCAATGCCCAAGTGCCGTGATGGCTCAGCGCGAGCCTCTGCGAACGCGGGGGGAATTCGCCCGAAGAGCCTCCGTCCGTGACGCGAGCCAGCTCGCATCTTCGAGGCTTTGGGCGATGCTCAGGCGCGGGCAGCAGCCGTTTCCCGCAGCTGCAGCCTGGTCGTCCTTTCCATGGACTACCTCCCGAGCTTGCTCCCGCCCATCAGCTGCAACCCATGCTGTTGCCGCAGTTGAGGCACTTGTAACAGGTGCCGCTACGAACAGTGATCGTGCCGCACACATCGCACGGCGGTGCATCGGCAGCACTCTCGAGAGCGACCGAGAGCGCCGAGCTCACCGGCGAAGCAACGCCTGTCGTGCCCACCGAAGCATCGACTGTCACACCCCGGCCGTCGGCCCCGGGGCCATTCTGCGAGGCTTCGTCCACGCCTTGCATCAATTCGGGCGAATCGCTCCAACGGGAAGTCTCCTTGACTGACCGCGTGAGATCCTCCCCACGCGATGATCCTCGCTCTGCTCCATGACGGGCCTGGCCATCCGCCGCGACACCACCACCAGCCGGCGCGGTGCGCTTCGGCGCGTTGGCCTCGCGATAGCCCGGCACAAACTGCATGCCCATCCACCGGAAGATGTAGTCCACGAGGCTCTTGGCAAACGGGATATCCCGGTTGCCGGTCATGCCCGCCGGCTCAAAGCGCTGGTGGGTGAACTTGTTGACCATGCTCTTGACGGGCACGCCATACTGCAGCGCCACGCTCGTCGCCGTGCCAAGAGAATCCATCAGCCCGCCAATCGTCGAGCCCTCCTTGGCCATCGTGATGAACAACTCGCCGGGCAATCCATCCTCATACAGCCCGACCGTCAGGTAGCCCTCGTGGCCCGCCACGTTGAACTTGTGCGTCAACGATCGCCGCGTGTCGGGCAGCCTGCGACGCATCGGACGATGCACGATCCGCTCGACGATCTCCGTCGCGCCCTTGCCGTCCTCGCCCGCCACAGAACCCGCAACCGCAGCGACCTCGCCCGCGATCTCCGCGTGCGCTTCAGCCTCGCCGCTCTCGATCGCCTCATCCTCTTCGAGCGATTCTTCCTTGCCCGAACTCGTGCTCAACGGCTGGCTCAGCTTGCACCCGTCGCGGTACAGCGCGTTGGCCTTGAGACCAAGCTCCCAGCTCATGCGATACGAGGCCTTGATGTCCTCGACACTCGCGTCGTTGGGCAGGTTGATCGTCTTGCTGATCGCGCCGCTGATGAACGACTGCGCCGCACCCATCATGCGGATGTGACCCGCAGGCTCGATGAACCGCTTGCTCAGCGGGCCGCAGGTGTTCGCACAATCAAACACCGGCAGGTGCTCGGGCTGGATGTGGGGCACCACCTCGATCGTCTGCGTGCCGCACACAATGCGGTTCAGCTCTGCGATCTGGCCGTTGTCCAGCCCCAGCCGCTTGAGCAGGTTGAACGAACGATCACGACGCGCCTCGTCCGGATCAATGCCCAGCGCACGGTGCCCCTCGTCCGACAGGCTCCAGCCAGTGAACGCAAACGAGATCTCGAACACGCCCGCAAGCGAAGATTCGATCGCCGAAAGATCACCCGTCGGCACGCCCTTCTTGCCAAGCCAGCTCCGAAGCGTCTCGGACGCATCGCAGCCATCCACGCCCGCCGGCATCGGCACATCCAGGCTCATCGTGCCCAGCAGCGTGCGGAGCATCACCTCGATCTGCTCGTCGGTGTACCCGAGGGTCCGCAGCGAGGGCTCCACCGATGCGTTCGCAATCTTGAAATACCCGCCGCCAGCCAGCTTCTTGAACTTCACGAGCGCAAAGTCCGGCTCCACGCCCGTTGTGTCGCAGTCCATCAGCAGGCCGATCGTGCCCGTCGGCGCGATGACCGTCACCTGCGCGTTGCGGTAGCCGTGCTTCTTGCCAAGCTCCAGCGCGTCATCCCACGCCTTGGTGCTGTGAGTCAGCAGCGTCTTCGCGTTGGAAAGCCCCACGCGCCCCGCAGCCACGATCTCGTGATCCACGGGCACCGGACGGATCTTCAAATCCTCCCACTCGCCCGCATCACGCGATACGCCGTGCGCAGCCCGGCGGTGGTTGCGGATCACCTGCAGCATGTTCTCGCGGTCATCCTCATACCCCGCAAACGCACCATGCTCGGCTGCAAGCTCCGCGCTCTTGCGGTAGCTCCGGCCTGTCAGGATCGCCGTCAGCATCGCACACACCGACCGACCCTCGTCGGAGTCGTACGCAATGCCCGCCTGCATCAGCATCGCGCCGAGGTTGGCATAGCCAAGGCCCAGCGAGCGGTACTTGTAGCTCAGCTCGGCGATCCGCCGGCTCGGGACCGCCGCCATCACCACGCTGATC
>CAZSBR010000042.1:0-14258 GCA_964605165.1 uncultured Phycisphaeraceae bacterium | reverse complement strand
AGCACCAGCGAGCCCGCGTAGATCACCACGCCCGCCATCCCCAGCGGGATCATCACATCCCACACCGCTTCCAGTGCCCGGCTCCATACCCAGGCGAGCAGTTCCATGCGGGCGGTCAGGTGGTCCCGCAGCGTGAAGCGTGAGCGCTCCGCCCGCTCGCGGTTGAACGCCCGAACGACGCGCATGCCGCTGAAGGCCTCGGTCGCCTGCGCATCGATCGAGACGCGCGTGGCGCGCACATCGCGGTGAATGGGCCGGATGCGTTTGATCCACGCCTGGTGGGTGTACCACACCACCGGCACGAGGAGAATCCCGCCGACCACCAGCTCCCAGCGAACGAATGCGAGCACGATGAGCGTGCCCACGAGCTGGATGAGCGCGTTCCACGGGTTGTAGATGAGCGTGAAGTTCAGGTCTGCAACGGTGCCCGCATCCTCGCGGAGCATCGCGCTGACGCCGCCGGACTTGATGCGGTGCACGCGGTGCATCGGAAGGCGGATGGCATGGGCGAACACGCGGCGGCGGATCCGCGCATTGAGCACGCGGGTCATGCGGGTGAGCTTCCAGCGGCCGGTCAGCGCGATCGCGGTCTTGAGGACCGGAAGGGCAACCATCGCGCCCGCGACGAGCCAGAGCAGCGTCCGCGGGTCCACGCCAACGATCTGCTTGACCGCGTCGGGCAGTCCCTCGGGCCCGGGTTCGTCGAGCAGCACATAGTCAATGACGACCTTCATGAGCAGGGGCTCAGCAAGCCCCACGACGGTTGCGATCGTGCGCGTGAAGAGCGCGAAGTACACGGTCGCGCTTGCAAGGCCGATCAGCCCCCAGAAGGCTTTGAAGAGCTCGAAGAAGCCGCGGTGCCTGCCCGGGCCGGTGCCCGCTGCCTCGGGCGCGTCGACCACCCGCTTGGTGTAGCTCGCTTCGCGGCGTTTCTGGCGATAGCTGGAGAATCGCCCGCGGCTGGACCGCGTGGGTTGATCGCGCTGCGGTTCGGAATCGGAATCTCGTGCCGCTGGCGACATGTGAACGATGCTAGGCGGCGCGTCGCTGCTCTCGACCGTGCCCGAAAAGAACAAGCGGGCGGCAACCCTGAGGCGCCGCCCGCTGTGTCTCTCATCACCGGAGGTGGTGCTCTGCGAACTGGTTTATCGCCGGCGACGTGTTGTCAGCAGGCCGCCGAGGCCCAGAGCTGCAGCACCGGCGGGCGAGGGCACGACCGCCATGGAGCGGACCACAGCGCCGCCGCCGATGTTGCCGACGAGTGTCGCGGCGCCCGTGCTGAGATCGACTGTCCAGAAAGATGACTCTGCGAGCGTCTGGTTCTGGATCGTCATGTAGGCGATGCCGCTGCCGCCGGAAACATCAAACGAAGCGGTGTCGTTGACGTCAAAGCCAAGAGCGCCGACGGTGCCGAGCGTGCCGGCGCTGTTGGCCTGTGTGACCAGGATGTCGAGCGAGGTATCGATGCCGAAGAGCTGGGTTGAGCTCGTTCCATCGAAGTTGTTGGTGTACGCCGAGCCGACGACGTCGGGATCAACGCCTTCGTTGGAGTCGCCCGGCCCGTAGAAGAGGTTGGTCACCGCGGTCGCCGTGCCGTCGTTGGGGTTGAGCACGAGGTTCTGGTCGGCGTCGCTGACCACCCGGATGCGATCGATCACGGGGTTGAAGTCAAAGCCGAAGCTCGAGCCATTGAGCGTGGTGCCCGCGCCGCCGAAGCCGCTGCCAACGAGCGTCGCAGCACCGGTATCGACATCGAGCGTGTAGAGGTTGCTGAAGCTGCCGAGCGCGTACAACTCGCCGGTCGCGGGGCGGAAGTCGATGCCGCGGATCTGTTCGTTCGCAGCCAGCCCCATCAGCGCAACGCCCGAGTTGAGCGTGCCGGGCGTGTCGGAGTTCCACGAAACGAGCGTGGCGTTGTCGGTGACGCCGTAGACCAGTTCCTGGCCGCTGGCGCTGCCAGCAACTGCGAGCAGAAGTGAAGCAGAGGAGTGAACGCATGCACGAAGAAGGTTCATAAAGATTCCTTTTCTTACGATCGCCCCCGAAGGGGCATCAAATCATCAAACGAGATCTCTCTGTCCACCCACGAGGTGCAACAGACCCATCAGGCATCCGAGCGGCTGAGTGCTGAAGAAGCCCCCGGATGCTTCTGGTGACCATGGGGTACGGGCTGGCGACTGCACATGGACCTGAGTTCATAGATCTGTCTGTCCAGGGCTCACCAAGCGCAACGATCGCGCACCGCCCGTTAGAAGCCATCAACGAGAACAGTCCGGAAGCCTTCGCTTCTCAAGCCCCGATGCTCGAACGCGTGTTGTCACAGCTATTTCGCAGCCGAATGCCAAAGGGGCTTTGACGCGCACAAAATTGTCCGTAGGCTTTGCGTGTCCGAGCGTGTCTTCGGATCGGAGTTGATGCCCATGTCCAGCATTCTCCAGCGCATTGCCCGGCAGGATGTCGCTGCGGTTGATGAGGCCATTGCCGCCTATGGCGGCATGGTCTATCGGCTCGCGCGGCGGTACCTCGACCGGGCGCCGGGGGAGGTCGAGGATGCTGTACAGGATGTCTTCGTTGAGCTGTGGCTCAAGGCCGACGCCTTCGATCCCGACAAGGGCAGCGAGGCGGCCTTTGTCGCAACCATCGCCCACCGCAAGATGATCGATCGCCAGCGACGGCTTGCAGCGAGGCGCAGGGCCGAGCGTGCTGCGCAGGCCGCTGCACCCCCAAAGCAGTCCACGTGCGAAACTGCTATGGCCGACTCATCGGCACGCGCGCTCGAGGCGTTTGAGTCCCTGCCCGAGCCCGAGCGCATGACGCTCTATCTGGCGGTGCATCAGGGCTTGACGCTCCGCGAGGTCAGCGAGAGCCTCGAGGTCAGCGTCAACACGGTCAAGTCGCGAAAGCGGCGCGCTCTTGCTCGGATCTGGGCGATCCTCAAGCAAGACGCGTCAACCCATGAATCTGCTCGAGCAAAGGAGGTCCGGCTATGAGCACCACGTCCAGCGACAGCCAGGACCGCCTGCTCGAACTGCTCGTCGCGGCAGAGCTTGGTGAGCTCTCAACAGAAGAGGCCGACGAGCTGCGCGAATTGCTCGCCTTGCAGGGTGATCCCGGGCCATCGCCTTTGGGAGACCTGCTCGTTGCGTTCGATCAGCAGTTCGCAGAGCAGGGCACCGATGAAGAACTCCCCGCTGATCTCAAGCAGCGGCTGAGCGCTCAGGGCCGAAGCCTCGTGGCGCCCTCGCCCCTGAATCTGCCGGACGAAGCAGGCCGGCGCAGTCGGGGCGTGGTCTCTCCCTTCTTTGCGATGGCTGCGGGCCTTGCGCTGGTGGTGGGAGGCTCCTTCGCAGCGTGGCTGCAGATTCAGCAGTTCAGCCAGCAGGGACAGGTGTACCGCGATCAGATCGTCGAGCTCGAGCGCCGCGTTGCTCGCAACCAGACCATGCTGGCCGATGCGCGGGCAGCGGCCGCATCACTCGAAACCGAACTCGATCAGACGGAGCGCGTGCTCAGCGATGAACGAAGTGCCCTGGCCCGCGCTGCCCAGCGAGAGATCGAACTCGCCGAGCAGCTCGCTGCAGCCACAAGCTCACTCGAGCAGGCCGAGCTGCGCATCGCTCGCTTCGAGGCGCCGGTCGATCCACGGGAGCTCGATGCCAACCGGCGCAAGCTGCTCGAAGTGCCCGGCACGGTGCGTCTCGCCTGGCAGCCTTTCGACCTGCCCGATGCGCCCGCTGAGCAGCAGGGCCAGGTGCAGGGCGATGTCGTGTGGAACGACGAGCTTCAGACGGGCTACCTCCGCTTTGTGAATCTCGATGTCAACGATCCATCCATCGAGCAGTACCAGGTGTGGGTGATCGACGAGCGGGGCATGGAGCAAAAGGTCAGCGGCGGCGTCTTCAATGCCACCGCCGATGGCGAGGTCATCGTGCCGATTGATCCGGGGATCGATGTCGGGCGCGTCGCGCTGTTTGCGGTCACGGTCGAGGAGCCCGGCGGCACGTGGGTGCCGAATCTTGAGCGCCGCATCGTGGTCGCCCCACGCGCCGATGGCTGAGGCCGTCACTGTCTGGCTCGATGCGGTACCGTATGGGCTATGACCAAGCTCGCGCTGCACTGGCGGATTCTCATCGGTCTTGTGGCTGGCATCGTGGTGGGGCTGGCGATCAACCTCCTCTGGACGAGCCAGACGTGGTCCTCGCTGGGCGTCACGGATGTCCGGGCCTTCCTCGAGAGCGACATGTCCGCGCGAAACGCTGCCGAGGCAGAGGGCGGTCCCAACGCGGACGCAGGCTTTGCTGCCCATGCGTCGCGCTTCATCCGAAACGCCAACGCCTTCGTGGGCGATCTCTTCATGAACGGCCTGCGGTTCATCGCGGTGCCGATCGTTCTGTTCAGTCTTGCAGCGGGCGTCGCAAGCCTGAACGACTCGGCCAAGATCGGCCGCATCGGCACGAAGACCATTGCGCTCTACATGGCGACCACAGCGGTGGCCATCACGCTCGGCCTGCTCTTTGCCAATGTCATCGGGCCGGGCGACGGCTTCCCGCCCGAACTCCGCGAGCGACTCGCCTCCGCCGAGGCCGAGAACGCCCAGGGCAAGCTTGCTTCCGCGGATGAGTCCCGCAAGCGCAGCACATGGGGCGTTCTGCTGGATCTCATGCCCACCAACCCATTCACCGCGATGGCCCAGGGCAACACGCTGCAGGTCGTCGTCGTCGGGCTGCTCGTGGGCATCGCCTTGACGCTGATCCCGGTTGCGCAGGCCAGACCACTCGTGGACTTCTTCGAGGGCATGACGCAGGTCGTCATCAAGATCGTCGAGATCGTGCTCATCCTCGCGCCCTTTGCGGTCTTTGCGCTCATCGTCGAGGTCATTGCGGACCTCGGCATCGAGGTGCTCGGCTCTCTGCTGTGGTACTGCGCCACGGTCATCGCGGGTCTGGCCGTCATGATGTTCGCCGTCTATCCAGGGCTTCTGCGGATCTTCACGCCCGTGCGCTACGGCAGGTTCTTCAAGGCCATCAGCCCGGCGCAGCTTCTGGCCCTGAGCTCATCAAGCTCGGGCGCCACCATGCCCGTCACCATGGAATGCGTCGAACGCCGACTCGGCGTGAGCGAAGATGTCACGAGCTTTGTGATCCCCGTCGGCGCCACGATCAACATGGACGGCACAGCGCTCTACCAGGGCGTCGCCGCCGCGTTCATCGCGCAGATGTACGGCATGGATCTGACGATCGGCCAGCAACTCACGATCGTCCTCACCGCCACGCTTGCCAGCATCGGCACCGCCGCCGTGCCGGGCGTCGGCATCGTGATGCTCGTCATCGTGCTCGATGCCGTCGGCATCCCGCTCGAGGGCATCGCTGTCATCCTCGGCGTGGACCGCATCCTCGATATGTGCCGCACAAGCTGCAACGTCACCGGCGACTGCATGGTCGCAAGCGTCATCGCCGCCAGCGAGAACGAACTCGCCACCGAGGAAGAAGTCAACGCACGCCTCGCAGCGCCGCTCGATGAATGGCCCAAGGCCGAGGACGAACGCAAGGACGCCATGGGTTGAACTCCGCCCCGGGGCAGTGCCGCCGAGGCTGAGCAAGGATCTCCTCAGCCACCCTGCCACAGCAGGGCCACAGCGCCCAGCGGCGGCAGATCAACACGCACGCTCATCGGTCTGCCATGCTCGGGCACATCCTCGGCGTGGACCTCGGTCTGGTTCTTCGCAAACCCGCTGCCGCCAAACGCGGGGTCATCGGAGTCAAGCAGCTTCTTCCACGTGCCGCCCATCGGCACGCCGAGCCGTGTTCCCGGTCGCGGCACGGGCGTGTAGTTGGCAGCGCACAGCACCCGGCGCAGGATGCCGTCCTTGCCCGGTCCGAGCCTCAGGAATGCAACGATGGATGTCTCCGCATCGTGGTGGTGCACCCACTCAAAGCCCGCGCTGCTGCAATCAAGCGTGTGCAGCGCCGGCTCCTCGTGATACAACTCGTTCAGCGCCTTGACGAAGTCCTGAATCGATCGGTGCTGATCATGCTCAGCAAGATGCCAGTCAAGCGATGTGTCGCAGTCCCATTCTTCCCACTGGCCAAACTCACACCCCATGAAGAGCAGCTTCTTGGCGGGTGTGAACCACTGGTTGGCCAGCAGCAGCCTCAGGTTGGCAAACTTCTGCCAGTCGTCGCCCGGCATCTTCTTGAGCAGCGACCCCTTGCCGTGCACGACCTCGTCGTGGCTCAAGGGCAGCACGTAGTTCTCGCTGTAGGCGTAGATCGCGCGGAACGTCAGATCGTTGTGATGGAACCGGCGATGCACGGGCTCCTTGGCGAAGTAGCGAAGGGTGTCGTTCATCCACCCCATGTCCCACTTGAAGCCAAAGCCCAGGCCGCCCGTGTGCACGGGCCTCGATACACCCGACCACGCGGTGGATTCTTCTGCGATCGTGACGACACCCGGATGCTCGCGGTACACCGCCGTGTTGAACTGCCGGAGGAAGTCCGTCGCCTCGAGGTTCTCGTTGCCGCCGTGCTCGTTGGGCAGCCACTCGCCCTCCTTGCGTGAGTAGTCGAGGTAGAGCATCGAGGCCACCGCGTCGACGCGCAGGCCGTCGATGTGGTACTTGTCGAGCCAGAAGCAGGCGCTTGAGAGCAGGAAGCTCCGCACCTCGTGCCGGCCGTAGTTGAAGATGCCCGTCGTCCAGTCGGGGTGGAAGCCCTGGCGCGGGTCCGAGTGCTCGTAGAGGTGCGTGCCGTCGAAGTACGCCAGCCCGTGCTCATCGAGCGGGAAGTGGCTCGGCACCCAGTCCAGCAGCACGCCGATGCCATGCTGGTGCAGCACATCGACGAGGTACATGAAGTCCTGCGGCGTGCCATACCTGCTCGTGGGCGCAAAGTACCCAGTCGTCTGATAGCCCCAGCTCTGCAGCAGCGGGTGCTCCATCAACGGCATGAACTCCACGTGCGTGAAGCCCATGTGCTTGAGATAGCCCGGCAGGTCCCGAGCCATCTCGCGGTAGCTCAGCGGCCGGCCGCGATCCTCGGGCACGCCACGCCAACTGCCAGCGTGCATCTCATAGATCGACATCGGCTCGGCGTAGGGGTCCCGCTCGGGCCGGGCCCGCATCCAGTCGCCGTCACTCCACTCGTAGTCCAGCCCCCACACCTTCGACGCCGTGTGCGGCGGGGTCTCCGCGTGAAACGCAAACGGGTCCGCCTTCTCCACCTCGTAGCCCGCCACGTGTGAACGAATGAAGTACTTGTACGCGTCGCCCTGCTTCACGCCCGGCACAAAGACCGACCACAGGCCCGAGGATTCCACCGCGTGCAGGTGTATCGCGTCGCGGTCCCAGCCATTGAACCCGCCGACCACGCTCACCTCGCGGGCGTTGGGCGCCCAGACCGTGAACCGCACACCCCGCTGGCCCTGTTCCTCCCGCTCGTGCGCACCGAGATGGTGGTAGAGCCGGCAGTGCGTTCCCTCGTTGAAGAGGAAGAGGTCGTCGGCGGGTACTGCAAGGTCTGGCATGGTCGGTCCGTTGTTCTCTTGGGTCCGCTTCTTGATGGGCGCCCGCCTCCCGATTGGAGACCCAGCGCCCCGGATCGGGCCGCTGGACGCGGCGCCCGACCCTCGTGTATATCGCGCGGACCTCGCTCTCGCAGCCCGCCGTGCCCAGAACGCAGCGATTCGCTCGCTTTCCGCCCCGCCAGACCCTCGGTAGGCCCGCTGCAGCGGTTATGCTTGAGGTCCATGACTTCGCTCTCGGCTGCCAATCTCGATGCAAGCCCGCTCGACGACCCGAGCAGCTTCGCGCCCCCCGTGGACCCCGACCGTGCGCCCTCGGGCGTCGTGCTCCTGGAACTCGGATGGGAGGTCTGCAACCCCATCGGAGGCATCTACCAGGTGCTCCGCAGCAAGTCGCCCTCCATGGTCAGACGCTGGCAGAACCGCTACATGCTCGTCGGCCCGTTCATGGGCACCAAGAGCTCCCTCGAGTTCGAGCCCCGCAGGCCCACCGGCTGGATCGGACGCGTCGTAGACGAAACCCGCAGCGAGGGCCTCGTCGTCCATCACGGCAGGTGGCTCGTCCCGGGCAGGCCCCGCGTGCTCCTGGTCGAACATCAACTCCCCACCGATCGCCTCAACGATCTCAAGCACCAACTCTGGGAGCAGTTCGGCATCGAGAGCCCGGGCGAGGACGACCTCATCGATGGCGTGCTCGGCTTTGCTGAGGCTTCCCGAAAGCTCCTCGCGGCCATCGCCAAGGTCTGGACGGGATCGGCCCAGTCCGCGGGCTCCCGCCAGGTCCTCGCCCACTTCCACGAGTGGATGAGCGGCATGGCCATCCCCATGCTCCGCAGGGACAAGACCCCCGTCGCCACCGTCTTCCAGACCCACGCCACCCTGCTCGGGCGCTACATCGCCTCGAGCGAGGGCGATTTCTACGGCAGGCTGCCCACCATCAACCCCGATGCCGAAGCCACCCGCTTTGCCATCAAGGCCCAGCACGGCTACGAACGCGCCAGCGCCCAGCACAGCCACGTCTTCACCACCATCAGCCCGATCACGGCTGAGGAGTGCGGCACGCTTCTCGGCCGCGAGCCCGATGTCATCCTCCCCAACGGGCTCAACATCGACTGGTACTCCGTGGGCCACGAGTTCCAGACCCTCCACGGCCAGTTCAAGCAGCGCATCGATGAGTTCGTCACGGGCCACTTCTTCCCGAGCTACTCCTTCAACCTCGACAAGACCGTCTACTTCTTCACCAGCGGACGCTACGAGCCACGCAACAAGGGCTTTGACCTCTGCCTCGATGCGTGCGCACGCCTCAACGAGGCCCTCCGCAAGAGCCGACTCGATACCAACGTCGTCTTCTTCATCATCACGCGTAGGCCCACCGTCTCCATCCTGCCCGAGGCGCTCGAGACCCGCAGCATGCTCCGCGAGCTGCGCGATGTCTGCGATCGCATCACCAATGACATGTCCGGTGCGCTCTTCCGCAAGGCCGCAGCGGGCGAGCGGGTCAGCCTCGATGCCCTCGTCGAGGAGTACTGGTCGCTTCGGCTTCGCCGCGTGCAGGCAGCGCTCAAGACCGACCGCCTCCCGCCCTACATCACCCATCAGCTTGCCGACGAGAACCGCGAGGACGAGCTCGTCACGCGCATCAAGCAGCTCGGCCTGCTGAACCACCCCGAGGACCGGGTCAAGGTCGTCTACCACCCGGACTTCATCAGCCCCACCAGCCCGCTGTGGGGGCTCGAGTACGAGCAGTTCGTCCGCGGGTGCCACCTCGGGCTCTTCCCCTCGGCCTACGAGCCGTGGGGCTACACCCCGATGGAGAGCGTCGCGCTGGGCGTGCCCGCCGTCACGAGCGATCTCGCGGGCTTTGGTCGCCATGTCGCCGAGATGTACCCCGACCACAACCGCTGGGGCCTCTGGATGCTCCAGCGACGCGGCAGGGCCAACGCCGAGGTCGCCGATGCCCTTGCACGCCGAATGCTCGAGTTCTGCGCCTTGGATCGTCGCGGCCGCATCGCCCTGCGCAACGAGGTTGAGCGCCGGAGTTGGAACTTCGACTGGGCGCGCATGGGCATGCCTTACCACCGGGCGCACGATCTGGCACTCGCCAGAGCCAAAGCCGCGCCCATGGGCTAGCTGACCCGGCCAGACGTGTGAGAGAGGTCGCGTGGTTTCGGCCGAGTCGGGCTGAAGCCACCTTCTGTCACGATTCTGATGAAGATCTGCCGCTCTCCGGCACGATGACCCTTCGGTGTGCGAACGATGCCGCCGGGGCAGCGACATTCGCTGCACGCACGATCGCTGAGGGAGGTGGCCATTGAGCTTCGACGCGGGCGCGGAATGGATCGAGACCGACGGCCTTGGGGGCTTTGCCTCCGGCACCGCCACCATGGTGCGCACCCGCCGCTACCACGCCCTGCTCTGCTGCGCCAAGACTCCTCCGACCAGCCGCATGGTGCTCGTCAACGGCTTCGAGGCCTGGCTTGAAGCCGCGGGCCAGCGCTACGCGCTCTCCACGCAGGTCTACGAGCCGGGCGTCGTCCACCCCGATGGCTACTCCCGCCTGACCGATTTCAACGCCGACCTCTGGCCCACCTGGACGTGGGCGGTGCAGACGCCCGCTGGCGAGATCACGCTCAAGCTCGAACTCTTCGTGCCGCACCATCGCCCCATGTGCATCCTGCGCTGGTCAAGGCTGGATGAGAAGCCCCGCCCGGGCGGGCGTTCCGCGGGGGATGTGGCCCTGTGCGTGCGCCCCCTGCTCAGCGGCCGGGACTACCACGCCACGCACCACGAGAACGACGTCATGGATATGTGGGGCTTTGTCTCCGCAGAGCCCGGGGGCCAGCGCGTCATCTACCGGCCCTATCCCGGCGTGCCCGAGACACACATCGTCACGGACGCCGAGTATCAGCACGCGCCGGACTGGTACCGCGGCTTCCGCTACGACGTCGAGGCCTACCGGGGGCTGGACTGCCGCGAGGACCTTGCTGCGCCGGGCGTTTTCACCCGCGTGCTCAGCCCGGGTGATGGCGCACACTTCCTGTTGTCAGCGACCACGCCGTCCGGCGCGAGCGAACTCACGCCCGAGGGCTCTCCTTCCGAGCAGGTCAGCGAGTATGCGGACCGCGAACGCGCTCGCCGCCAGTCGCTCGGCGACGGGCTTGTACGAGCCGCGGATGCCTACCTCGTGACGCGCGGGCTCTCGACGACGGTCATCGCGGGCTATCCGTGGTTCACCGACTGGGGCCGGGACACCTTCATCTCGCTGCGCGGGCTCTGCCTGGCAACGGGCCGCCTCGATGAAGCCCAGCAGATCCTCGCGGACTGGGCGCGCTACCGCGTCGAGGGAATGCTGCCCAACCGCTTCCCCGATCACGGCACGCAGCCGGAGTTTCACAGCGTCGACGCCGGCTTGTGGTACATCACCGCTGCGTACGACTTCCTTGAGGCTGCCAGGAAGGCCAACCTCCGCAACATCTCGGGCGATCAGCGCGCCATCACCGGTGCGTGTCTGGGCCTCGTTGAGGGCTGCATCGAGGGCACGCGTCACGGCATCCGCATGGATCCCAAGGATGGCCTGCTCGCAGCGGGTGAAGAGGGCAGCGCCCTCACCTGGATGGATGCACGCTACGACGGCCGGGCCGTCACGCCCCGCATCGGCAAGCCCGTCGAGATCCAGGCGCTGTGGATCAACGCGCTGAAGCTCGTCGCCGGCAAGAACAAGAGGCTCCTCAAGCTCTATGAGCAGGCCCGCGCCTCGTTCGTCGAGCGGTTCTGGAGCCAAAGCCGCGGCTACCTCGCCGACGTGGTGGACGTCAACCACCGTCCGGGCCAGGTCGACTGGAGTGTCCGCCCCAACGCCCTCTTCGCCATCGGCGGCCTTGGGCTCTGCCTGCTGCCCGATGAGGCGGCCCGCGCCGTCGTCGACCGAGCCGAGAAGGACCTCTGGACACCCATGGGCATGCGCACACTCGCGCCCGGTGAGCGCAGCTACACGGGTGTCTACGGCGGTTCGCCCGCCAAGCGCGACGAGTCCTACCACCAGGGCACCGCGTGGCCCTGGCTCATGGGCTCGTTCGTCGAGGCGTGGGTCCGCGTCCGAGGCTCATCAGCCGAAGCCAAGGCCGAGGCGCGGACGCGCTTCCTCGAGCCGATGCTCCGCCACCCGACCCGCGGCGGGCTCAACCACATCGCCGAGATCGCCGACGCAGAGCCGCCGCACCACGCCCGAGGCTGCCCGTGGCAGGCATGGAGCGTCGCCGAGGCGCTGCGCCTCGATCGCATCGTGCTTGTCTGATTGGGCCCGCGTGAGCCGCTGGACGCCGGCGGTTAGCTGTTGGGCACCGCGTGGGACTTGTCAAAGGCGGTCTTGTCGAGCGAGGCAGCGTGCTCACGCACGAGTTCGTCGGCTGAGAGATGAGCCTCGCGGTGCCAGCAGATGTAGTGGGCGTACATCGCGCGTGCCGAAGCGATCACCGTGTCCTGCTCCTGGCTCGAGAGCGGCAGGCTGTCGAGTTGCGCTTTGAAGGCGCCCCACGCGGCTCGCTGCCGATCGCCGTAGGGCACGAGGTGCGCCGTGCCCTCGCCCGTGGCGGGCAGGTCGAAGGCTTCCCGCGCGTGCTTGGCCACGAAGCTGTTGCCATTGGAGGCGCCCGTGCGCACGTAGTGCAGCCCGAGGACCTTGAGCGGCTCATCCTTGACGGCCTCGATGTGGGCGATGAAACGCTCGGTGCCGGGCAGCGGCTCGGTGTTGTCGGGCGAGACGCCGAAGTGCGCGAGGTCCTTGGCAAAGTGCTGGCCGAGCAGGTGCTCCTCGGCCATGAGCGGCGCGAGGTCGGGCCTCAGCGTCATCGCGTGTTGGGCGGCCTCATCGAGCGCACGGTGCACGAGGTAGCCCTGATCGATCAGTTCGATGTACGCGGGCAGCGAGAGTTCGCCTCGCAGCACGCTGCCCTGGCCGTGGCTGTGCTCGGCGATCTGGTGCATGTCCCAGTTCTCGCTCTTGAGCCGCGCTGTCAGCGTGTCGGTCGGTGATGCGGGAGCGTTGGTCATGCGCACACCATAGGTTCGCCGGCAGCCGGGCAGGTGCGGATACGCAGGCTCTGGCGGGCCGTCGAGGCCTTAATCCAGCAGCGTGAGCAGCGCGAGGAAGTCGCCGAAGCTGACCTGCCCGTCCTCGGCTCCGAGGTTGCCGAGGTCGTCTGCGATGTCGCCCTCGCAGCCGGGCGTGCCGCCGGGGCAAGGGCCGAGCAGGGTGAGCAGGCGGAGGAAGTCGCCGAAGTCGACCACGCCGTCGGGGTTCGGGTTGCCAAAGCCATCGCCGATATCGCCGAGCTTGGCCGTGCACGCGCGCACCTCGATGCGCACGTCATCGACGCCCGCCTCGACCACCGAGCCCGCGCCGAAGTCCGAAGCGATGAACCGCACACGAAGCTCGCTCGTGGGCGTGACAAAGTCCGCGACCTCAAAGGCCTTGCGAACCCAGACGCCCGCGTTCTCCGTGACTTCCTCGAGAAGTGTCCAGGTCTGTCCGTCGTCGTTGCTGATTTCGACGAGCATCGAGTCCGCGTTGGGCGCGTTGCCCGTGTTGTTGGAGTACCAGCGCGCGTAGCTCAGGGTCGTGCGCACATCGTCGCCCGTAGCAGGCGGGGATGCATCAAACGCCGGTGACGTCAGCGTGGTCTGGCCTCCATCGATGTCGAACGAGCCGAGCCCGCTGCCGGCGCGGCCATCGGTGATCCACGCGATGGTGCCGGTGGGCGTAGCGTCGTCCTCGGGCTGGGCCGCGGTGCCTTCGGGGTCACTGCGCGACCACTGGCCGGAGGTTGCATCGTCGGCTGGCGAGCCCACGGTCCAGCCGGTGTCCGTTTCCATCTCGTCTTCAACAAACGCGACGAGTGAGCGCACGTCGGCGCTCAGCGGCGCTGCCTGGCCGTTGAAGGGGAAGGTCTGCGTCCGGCTGTCGGTGGCGGTGGCCTCGACGTAGTACTCGATCGTCTCGCAGGTTGAGGCGCTCGGAAGGTCGCCGACCCACACGCCGCCGGAAGCAGACAGCGCCGACGCTGTGAATGGTCCGCTCATGCCGATGCGCGACCAGAGCGTGGCGCTCTGCACGCTCGCGCCCGGCTGGGGTGTGAGCGAGAAGCTCACCGATGCGGTCTCGCCCGGCTCGATGTAGGAGGGGTTGGCCTCGCCCTCGCGGATCGTGAACGGGAAGGCCACAGCCTGTGCCATGACCTTGACAGATTCGAAGTTCTCGATGCCCGTGGGCAGGATCTGCTCGGGCGGGAGGATGAAGCCGCCTTGGGCGTTGGTCGCCGGCCGAAGCTCGATCGTCCAGCCAAAGAGGCCCTGGCTTGCGGTGTAGTCGCTCATCACGCCCGCAGCGGGGTAGAGATCGATGGAGGGCTGGGGCGTGTAGAAGACGCCGAACTCGGACAGGATCGCGTCGGACATCGCGCCGCTGACGTTCTCGTAGAACGCCTGCTCATCGGCGGGCAGCGGGGGAGCGCCCTCGTAGCCCCAGGGGTAGAGGATCAACTGGCTGAAGCAGTGGAAGTCGATGTGCGCGATGATCCGCGGCTCGCTCGCGATGAAGTCGCGGATGGCTGCGGTCTCGGGCTCGCTGAACGCGCTCGGGCCGTGGTAGATGTCGCTGTTGGTGTTGCTGCTGGCACCCTGGCCGCCGAAGTCGATGTCCCAGTTGCGGTTGAGGTCCACGCCGAAGGTGCCGTCGCCGTTGT
>CAZSBR010000041.1:0-14393 GCA_964605165.1 uncultured Phycisphaeraceae bacterium | reverse complement strand
GATCTCAGGGTGCCGTTGGTCGTGGACGCGAGCCGCGGCCCGAGTTGGTTTGAGGCGAAGTGATCAAGAACCCGAGCCCTTCGAGGCTCATGTAAGACTGTTTCAGTGGAGAAGGACGGGACGACGTTGACCACCACGCAGACATGGACAACGCGGACGCTCTTGGCGTGGATGGGCAAGGCGTTTACCGATCGAGGCATCGACAGCCCCCGGCTGTGCGCCGAGATTCTCGTGGCGCATGTGCTGGGGTGCGAACGCCTCGATCTCTACATGCAGGCGGATCGGCCGGCGTCGCCTGACGAACTCAAGACGCTCCGCGATCTCACAGCGCGTGCGCTCAAGCATGAGCCGGTGCAGTACCTCACGCAGGACGCCTGGTTCTTCGGCATGGAGCTCAAGGCAGACCAGCGGGCGCTGATCCCGAGGCCCGCGACCGAGACGCTCGTTGAGTGTGCGATCGAGTTTTTGCGAGGTGACGACGCAGCCGCCGGCCCAGTGCTCGATCTCTGTACGGGCTCTGGATGCGTGGCGCTGGCGCTTGCGAAATCTCTCAGGGAACGTGAGATCATGGCGACCGATGTCAGCACCGAGGCGCTTGAGTTGGCAGCAGAGAATGCGGAGAAGCTGAGCCTCAGTGACCGCATCGAGTTTCGCGAAGGCTCGCTCTTTGAGGCGGTGGGGGCGGGCGCAACGTTTGCAGCGATTGTCAGCAACCCGCCTTACATCCCTGACCATGAGTGGGCGGATGTCGAGCCCAACGTCAAGGACCACGAACCGGAGCTCGCGCTGCGCGGCGGTGCGGACGGGCTTGAGGTCGTTCGTCCGATTGTCGAGGGGGCGGGAAAGCACCTTGCTTCCGGCGGGTTGCTTGCGATCGAGGTCGCTGCAAGCACGACCGACGTGACGGCGAAGCTCTTTGCGCAGCACGGCTACGAGCGGGTGCGCGTGCTCAAGGACTTCGAGGGCTTTGAGCGCGTGGTATGTGGGGCGAGGCGGGTGTAGAAACAACCGAACCCTCCCGATCCTGCTTGCGGTGTTGGCCGCGAGCGAGATCGAGAGGGTTCGGCGTGAGAGAGCCGGCCGAGAGCGCCGGAGATCGTCAGTGCTGGTGATCAGCGGGGAAGCAGCACGGTGTCGATGACGTGGATGACGCCGTTGGATGCGTCGATGTCGGTCTTGACGAGGTTGGCGTTGCCAACGGTTGCGCCGGTCGGGCTCTTGTGGATGTGGACCGTCTGGCCGTTGAGCGTCGGGGCGGTATGGAGCTTCAGAGCCTGCTCGGAGTAGACCCGGCCATCGACGACGTGGTAGAGGAGGATGCTCTTGAGCGTCTCGAGGTTCTCGGGGCGCAGGAGCTTCTCAACGGTGCCCGCGGGCAGCTTGCTGAAGGCTTCGTCGGTGGGGGCAAAGACGGTCAGCGGTCCATCGCTGGTGACGGCGGCGTCGAGGCCGGTGGCCTTGAGCGCGGCGGCGAGGGTGTTGAAGGAGCCCGCAGCGCCGGCGACCTCGAGGATGTTCTTGCTCTCGGGGAGGATGACGGAATCGATGACGTGGATGACGCCGTTGGAGGCCTCGATATCGGTGGTGACGACCTTGGCGCCGTCGACCATGACCGTGCCGTCCTTCACCTTGATGTCGGCGCGCTGGCCGTTGACGGTGGTCGCACCCTTGAGGTTGACGACCTTGCTGGCGGGCACTTCGCCGGCAACGACGTGATAGGTGAGCACGGAGATGAGCTTGTCTTTGTTCTCCGGCTTGAGGAGGCTCTCCACGGTGCCCGCGGGCAGCTTGCTGAAGGCCTCGTCGGTGGGAGCGAAGACGGTGAACGGGCCTTCGCCGCTCAGAACATCCACGAGGCCGGCAGCCTTGAGGGCCGCAGCGAGGGTGTTGAAGGAACCGGCTGCGACGGCGGTCTCCACGATGTTCTTCTCGCTGTGCTGGAGTGAAGCGAGGATGGTGGAGGAGGTGTTGGCGGTCATCATGTCGCCATCGCGGTGCGACGAGCACGCCGACGATCCGCCGCACTGGGCAGCGCCTGCCGAGGCAAAGAGTGTGGATGCAGCGAGAGCGGTGAGAGTCCGAAATTGCATGGGTCAGATTCCTTGCGTTTTGCGTGGTGGGTGACGGGCTACCAGCCGCTGTTGTCCACCCACCCCGCGGTGATGGGACTGGTTTCGGGAGCCGGGTGCGGGGCAGATTCAAGGCGTTACAAAAAACGCCCGGCGGGCACTTGACCACCCGCAGGTGCGAATCCGCCGGGAATTGGCCTGCGAAAGGTCTCACGTGTCGCACCCGAGACTTCATGATGCGTTTGTGTTCCGCCACCGTCGATTGCCCGGGATCCGTTTCGAGGCGGGCTGGCGGCATTTGGTTGTGAGCCCATACCATGCTGGGCAATCGCTTCAGGATTCGAAGGCCACCAAGGCAAGAACGGCACCCGTGACCTCAGACACATCGACAGAGAAACCACTCCTGCCCAAGCTGGCGACGGGCGACCAGGAGGCCATGGCGGAGGTCATCGACCGCTACGCCGGGCTCCTCTGGTCGATCGCTCGCCGGCTCATGTGGGACGATGCGGACGCAGAGAACGTGATGCAGGAAATCTACGTCGAGCTCTGGCGACACGCCGGTCGGTTCGATCCGGACAAGGGCAGCGAGAAGGCGTTTGTTGCGATGATCGCCCGCCGGCGGTTCATCGATCGTCTCCGCCAGAAGTCCCGCAGGCCCGCCAAGGCGACCGACCAGATCGAGGCGTTCGCTCAAGCAACGCCCGATGTCTCGAGCGAGAGCCTCGACAAGAGCGAGTCCGCCGAGATTGCATTCAGGGCGTTCAGGGAGTTGAGCAACGATCAGCAGCGGGTGCTGAAGCTTTCGCTTCAGCAGGGCCTGACGCACGAGGAGATTTCGCGGGCTTTGTCGCTGCCCCTGGGCACGGTCAAGACCCACGCACGCCGGGGTCTGCAGCGTGTGCGTTCACTGCTGAGTGCCAGCCCCGATGCCGACCCGCGCATGCGATCCGGAGTGGGGGTGGCGTCATGAGCACCAATTCCACGGACACCGCGATGAACCGCGATCGGCTCGAAGAACTGTTGGTTGACCACGCTCTCATTGGTCTCACAGACGCGGAAGCACTCGAGCTCGACGAGTTGGAGGGGCACAACCACGACGAGAGCTATGAGTTCGCAGCAGCGTCTCTCTCGCTCTCGCTGGACGCCCACGAGGAGATGATGCCGAGTGATGCGCTTGCTCGTGTTCGTGCGGGCGTGATGGCGCAGATTTCTGCTCAAGCACCCGCTGCCGTGCGTGCGGACGCGCAGCCGGTGGCCCTGCCGGCCGCTGGGGCGCGCCGAGCGGACGAGGGCGGACCTTATCGCCTGAACATATTCCCTTGGTTCGTCGCTGCAGCAGCGGTTGGCTTGGCCGTCGTGGCCTGGTGGCCCGGTGCTTCGGGACCCTCCCCGGCGCCTGGTGTGCCGACGGTGGCCGAGCAGCGGTCGGCGCTGCTGAGCGATGGTCAGGTGACGCAGGCCTCGTGGCAGGTGCTCGAGGATCCCTCGGCGAGCGAGTTCGTCGAGGGTGATGTGGTCTGGAGCGATGCCAAGCAGAAGGGCTACATGCGGTTCGTCGGCCTCAAGCCAAACGATCCGTCTGAGGCTCAATATCAGCTCTGGATCTTTGATGAGAGCCGAAGCGCGGATCACCCCGTTGATGGCGGTGTCTTTGACGTCACCGAATCGGGGGAAGTCATCGTGCCGATCGACGCCAAGATCCGCATCGACAAGGCGACGATGTTTGCGATCACCGTTGAACGCCCCGGCGGCGTAGTGGTTTCAGACCGGTCCCGCCTGCCGCTGCTTGCCCAGCCGGCTGCCGGCTGAACGATCGGTCCGGTATCCCGTCTCTGTTTGGCGTGACCTTCCATGGCTCGCTTGGAAGGTAATCGGCGCGGTTGTTGCGGCCGAGT
The DNA here is from genome assembly GCA_964605165.1 of uncultured Phycisphaeraceae bacterium. Taxonomy (GTDB): domain Bacteria; phylum Planctomycetota; class Phycisphaerae; order Phycisphaerales; family UBA1924; genus OFTM382. Next base: position 10,429 of record CAZSBR010000041.1, on the reverse strand, counting down.
GTCGAGCGCTCACATGAACAGTTCATCCGGGTTGACCATCGCGACGATGGTCTGCCCGGCAACGGGTTTGGGTGTCTGTCGGGTCACAACGGTGAGCTTGTTGCGTTCGCTTATGACGAAGAGCACCTTGGCGCTCTGGCCGTAGAGCAGGCGGAACTGATCGAAGGTGAACTCGTCGCTGAGTGGCGTGACTTTGACAATTCCGCCTCGGCTCGCGTAGCCATCCATCTCCCCAAAGGTGAGTGAGTCCGCTCCGATGACGCGAGCGTGCAACTCGCTGGACATGCCCTTGCGTTTGGTGTCCGGTTCGTGGGGCTTGAGCTGGAAGACGTTGGCTTTGCCGAGTTCACGGCCAAGGCGTTGGCCAACGAGGGCGTTGACCTCGTCGTTGGGGGTGGCGGCGAGGGCGTAGCCGATGCCCGTGAGGTCGATCTCCTCGGCTGCCCTGTCGGCCAGCGCATTGCCGTACCACACGTTGAGCCCGGCCATACGGGCCGCCTGGATGTGCTGGTAGTTGGCATCGACGAGCCGGACCTTGAAACCTCGGCGGTGCAGGGCTTGGGCAATGTCGCGCACCCAGGGGAACGCGCCGATGAAGAGAACCCCCTGGGGGTTGGTGTCGGCAATGCCGAGCCAGCGGGTGATGGGCCCCGCCGCGAGGCCGTAGAACGCCACGGTGATGATGATGACGCTGAAGATGATCGGGCTGAGCAACTCGGCGCCCTGGACTGACTGGGCTTCGAGCGCGAGCCCGAAGACGGAAGCGACCGCTGCAGCGACGATGCCGCGGGGAGCGACCGAAGCAATGAGCACGCGCTGCTTGAGATCGAGCTCGGAGCCAAGCGTTGCGATGTAAACGCTGAGCGGACGCACGATCAGGATGAGGACCGCCACGAACGGGATGATGCCAAAGCCGACATCGACGAAGCCATCGAGATCGAGTCGAGCGCCGAGGATGATGAAGAGGGCCGAGATGAGCAGGACCTTGAGGTTTTCCTTGAACTCAAGAATGTGCCTGACGTCTGCCTGCCTCTGATTGGCGAGCACCATGCCCATGACGGTGGTGGCGAGCAGCCCGGATTCTTTCTGCACAGCATCTGAGATGGCAAAGATGACCACGACGAAGAGCAGCGACACGGGGTTCTGGAGACCCTCGGGCACGAGATAGTGCTTAATGCCCAGCACGAGGACGCCCGCTGCGAGGAAGCCAAGACCGCCGCCGACGATCACGGTCAGACCGACGCTCTGGACCATCATCCAGAGCGTGGCGCCGATGCTCTCGCCGCCTTGACCTGCCATGATGACCTCGAAGACGATCACGGCGAGCAGCGCGCCGACGGGATCGATCGCAATGCCCTCCCAGCGGAGGACAGTTGCGGAGGGGCCGACCGGGCGGATGTGGCTCAGCAGCGGCCCGATGACGGTGGGGCCGGTGACGGTGAGAATGGCTCCCAGCAGAATGGCGATGCTGGGGGGAATGTTCAGGAAGAGCGCGGCGAAGAACGCGGCAGCGATCCACGTGACCATCGCGCCAAGCGTGATGAGCATCCAGACCACGCGGTCGTTGGAGCCGATGTCTCGGAATCTCAGGGTGAGCCCACCCTCGTAGAGGATCAGGCCCACGGCGAGCGAAACGAGGGGGAGCAGCCGGTCATCGCCCAGCAGCTCGGTGGGCGCGAGCAGTGCCTCGCCGCCGGGCAGGACCAGAGCCGAGACGGGACCTGCCAGAATGCCAAAGCTCAGGAGCAGGAGGATGGACGGGATGCGGAGTCGCCAGGCGATCCACTGTGCACCGATACCGAGCATCAGGATGAGAGCGACGCCTGTGAGAATGTCGTACTGTTGCATCAAGAGCTTCCGGACATCATGCTGGAGTGATGCAGCGTAGCGAGCCGGCCAAGCTCTGGATCATCCGACACGGTCAAGCGGCCCCGGCCGAACCCGGCAGCGATGACGCTGCCCGCCCGCTCACCGAACTCGGGCATGCCCAGGCAGACTGGCTCGGCGGCGTGCTGAGCAACCCCGCCCATGCGCCCCGGCGCGTCATCGCAAGCCCCGCGGTGCGCACCCTGACGACAGCCCGGGTCCTCTGTGCGTCCATCGAGCCCGAGCCTGATGAGCACGCCGAGCTAAGTTGTGCACACGGACTCGGCGAGGCAGTGGATGCAGCGGCCCTGCTGCTCGATGACGCGAATGCCGGGTGCAGCGCGATGGTGGGGCACAACCCGACGATCAGCGCACTGATCTGCTGGCTCATCGGCAGCGATGTGAGTCAGGGACCGATGCTTCGCACGGGCCAGGCGGCTCTGGTTGAAATCCGAGGTGGACCTGACGCGCTTGCGCCGGGCTGCGGCGAACTGCTCGAACTCTGCCGAAGGCCCGAGGGCGGCGCGTGAACAAGCCGCCTTTGGCGAGCGTTGGGCCTCAGGCTTGAGCGCTTGTCCCGGGTGAGGCAGTGGCTCGCAGCATGAGCGAGCAGACGGAGTGCGTGTGCAGCGCCGGTGTGCTGCCAACGCAGGCGATCTCGCCCCGGCACTTGAGGCCGGCCATGGGGAGGGCGCCGAGTCCGGTGTCGATGGGTTTGCCGGGCTTGGCGAGCTCGGGCCCCGGTATGGATCGGCCAAACGCGGTGCTGATCGCGTGGGCATCGTGGTTGGGAGCGCCAAAAAGTCGCTTGCCGCGGTCTTCCCCGATGAGCGTGATCGCTGCGAGCGGCGGGCCGTGCAGCTTCTGCACATCCAGCAGCATGGAGAGGTCCTCGTGGGCCGTTGTGCGGTCGCGGACATGGAAGCGAACGGTCTGTCCCACGCGTACAAGGTCGTTGAGGGCAAGAGCATCCTGCTCGGGCAGCACACGAGCGATTTCTCGGATGAGGTAGTCACCCCGGCCAAAGGCGGGGAGGTATTCATTGACGACGCGGCCCAGCAGCACGCCTGATCGGGCTGCCCGCCGCACTTCGGGCGGTTGCTGTTCGAGCAGGTCTCGCAGCACGTGCAGGGCTGGTCTGCCGCCCAGTTGATAGATGATGTTCCTCGAGGCCTTGGTGATGACAAAGTCGCTGCCAACAGCCCGGCAACCCTGGCTGACGAGGCAGCTCACCTCGATCGAAGGGTCAGTCAGTCGCACGCCGACAGCGCCCCGCTGGTGAACATCGCCATTGAGCAGCAGCAGGCCGCTGTCGCTCGTGTTGTGGCCGGCACTCACGCAACCGCCCAGAAGCGGCTGAGATCGCTCGTGCATGGAGCCGACCATGGCGGTGCTCGGGATGCTCGCGGTATCTGCAAAGAAGATCGCGGGGGTCGCGGGGGAAAGAGCCGCAGCAGCGCCGTCAGGATCTTCGAAGGCAAACGCCTCGGCCTGCATGCCCGAGACGGCGAGAGCGGCGATCGATGGGCCGGAGTCAGACTCGATCGCGCCGCACAGGACGCCATCGCCTACAGCACCGACGAGCGTGCTCGGTGCAAGGCGCTCGCTGCAGCGGCGAACGATCGTGTGTACCGAGCCGCTGTGCGACGCCGAAACGCAGAGCAACAGCAAAGAGGCGGGCTGACCGAGCCCTGCCTCGACCGCTGTGCAGACCTGGTCCGCTGCGCGCTCCGCGTCTTCATGGCCTGAGATGCCACAGGCGGCGTGCACGGATGAGGCCATCGATTCCCTTCCACGCGGCTCTTACTCGGCGGCGGTTCTTCGGCGGCGGATCACCCGCCGGGCTGAAGCACCACGGCCCGCTGGGATGAAATCAGCCGGACGCCCAGCGTCGGATCGATGCTGATGGGGCCGCTCATGCCGACCACTCGACCGACCTTCTGGGCAAGCTCGAGGTCCTCATCGTCGGCCACGTAGGCGATCGTCCGCGTGCCGACCTGGTCGATGGACACCACGCGGTAGAGCTTGGGCAGCCGCTGACCGTCGTAGATAACACTCGGTACAAGCCGTCCGACGACCGTAAAGGTTGCACGGGCCTCGGCATTCTCGATCTGCTGACGGAGCGTCACCGTGGTGGAGTCGAGTTGAGCGCGGCGTTCGGCGAGTTCGCGCTGACGATCACGAAGATCGATCATGACGTCCAGCACAGCAAGACGCTGGTCAATCCGCTGCGCCAGCGCGACATCTGCTGGCATGGTGGTGAGAGAGTTGCGGACGCGCTGGAACTGATCGCGGAGTTCGCCCAGTTCGGCCTGCATCAGTGGCTGGCGACGGACCTGATCGAAGGAAGACTCGAGAGCTTGGATATCAAGCCCGGCGTCGATCATGGTCTCAAGCTGTTCCTGTGTGGCGGCATTGCCGTCGGTTTGGGCTGGCACCACACCGCCTTCCAGCGCTGCCTGAGCGCCGGTCGCAGCTGCCACCTCGCCGGCGGCTTCGCTGGGCGTGGCTTCGGTGGTCTCCGCCGGCACGACGCGGATCGGCGGGTTGTCCACCGCCGGCACGGTCACCTCTGTGTCGGTGACGACTCGCTCGGCGTCTCGAACCCGCTCGGGGGCCCGGGCCGGAGCAGCGTCCGCCGGTGCTGCAGCGGTGGTCTCGGCTGCGGCTGGTGCGTCGGGTGACGCGATGGCCATTTCATCGAGCAGCGAGATCACCTCGGGCTGGGCTGGGGTTGCCGCGTCGGCGGGCGCACCGGCGGCGGCCTCTGCGCCGGCGGGTGCGGTCTCAGGCTGGGCAGGCTCGGCCTGTGTTGCCTCCGGCTCCTGCGGCGGCTGATTCGGGCTGGTGTGCGCAGCGATCTCGGCCTCTGTGGCTCGCCGCAGAAGGCTCGCCTCGACGTAAGCACGGGCGGTCGGCGGCGGAATCACGACGTACGCCGCCACGGTGCCGTCGCTGCGCTTGACCGTGTCGGTGTAGGTCAGCGTGTCGCCCGCGGTGAGCACGTCGCTCTCGGCGAGCAGGTTCTGCCAGCTGCCGCCGAAGCCGCGCTCGAGATTGGCGGCTTTGAGCGGCGTGGGACGCGTGACTTCGAGGCTGGTTTCGCTGACGGTGCGCACGTTGCGTGGGTCGGCAAACCCGGTGACACCCCTCGGGTAGGCCACCCGTGCCCAGCCGCCACCGGCGCCGTCAACACGGAGCACCTGTCCGGCGTTCACGCGAGCGACCGCGTAGTAGAGGGGCATATCACCCGCGTGGAGGGTCGTCGCATCGACGGTGACGACCGCCCAGTAGGGCTCGACGCTGGAAATCTGCGCCGAGGCGGTCCCGGGGTGCACGAGCAGGACCATCGCGGCGAAGAGGAGACTCGCCAGCGGCGTTGCGAGCCGTGCAGGGAGGCGTGTGGGAAGGACATGGCTTTGCACGAGACGCTCCTTCCTTGGAATCAGAGTCAGTGCGGCGGAATCGGGGTCAGCGCGGCAGGGGCCGCAGGGATGGTCCCGTTGCCGGACGCCAACAAGGCATCCGGGCAGAGTTCGACATGGCGCGAGGCGGACCGGTCGGTTGGGCTCCAGCCTCGAACACAGAGCGACGAATCCACGCCGTGGTGCGGGCGTGACGCGTTCGCTTGCCTTAGTGTATGCGAACACCGCGGGGTCGCTCCCGTCCGAGATGGCGGAAGCGTGTCGCGGTAGAGCGGGTTTGGGTGCTCACTGCGGTGAGGCCGATCCGCTGGATCACCACAAGGCCGTTAGGAATGCAGCCCATGCTTCTCACGCTTGCTCGTTCGTCCTCGCGTCGCGCCCGGGTCCGCCGGGGGTTCTCCGGCAGCCGTTCTGGTCCTTCCGCCGGCGGTGTTGTTGCACTGGTGCTGATGGCGGGCCTTGCCGGGTGCAGCCCCTCGCCCCTGGCCCAGCGGAGCGAGGCCGAGTTGCGAGCGTCCGTGATCGACGCAGTTCGGCAGGAAGTGCGCATGGCCGAGCAGTATCCGCAGCAGCGGCGGACCGAGCGGGTGGACTACGTCGCTCAGCTTCCCATCGAAGAGGAGTTTCGCCGCGAGGGTGCCGAGATGGCGGGGCCCGACTCGTATTCGGATCAGGCCGGCGTGACCACCAGCGATCTGCTCGGACGCTCTGCCGAGATCGTGCACGTCTCGCTCGAGCACGCAGTGCGCACCGCGGTGGACAAGAACCTCGCGATCCAGTTTGCGAGTCTCTCGCCAGCCATCGCAGAGTCTCAGGTCGTGCAGGCCGAGTCTGCGTTTGACTGGATCTTCACGAGCCAGCTGACTTGGTCGAACACGGACACGATCAGCCCGAGCCAGCAGTTCATCGGGTCGAGCAATACGGGTGCTCAGCAGATCAACTCGGTGAACTCCACCAGCGGGCTTCGCCGAGCGCTGACCACGGGCGGTCAGCTCTCGATCGATCAGACGTTGATCTATTCGGATCAGGACATTCCCGGCCAGTCGCTGTCACCGGATCCGGCGACCTCGCTCGGGATTGATCTGACCTTCGATCAGCCGCTTCTGCGGAACTTCGGCTCCGATGTCGCGCTGGCCCAGGTGAGGATCAACCGCAACATCGAGCGAGACGCGATCGCTCAGCTCACGGGCGATCTTCAGCGATTGGTGCAGGACGTCGAGAGCGCGTACTGGGATGTCTACCAGAGCCAGCGAAACCTGCTGATTCTCGAGCGGCTTCTCAGCCGCGGCATCGAGGTGCAGAATCAGCTCGAGATCCGCAAGAACGAGGGTCTCGACGTCGACCAGGCACAGCTCTCGGACGCGGTGGCCCGCGTGCAGGCGAGACGGAGCAACGTCAAGCGAGCCGAGAACGCCCTTCGCCGCAACAGCGATCGCCTCAAGCAGCTCATCAACGATCCGACGATTCCCGTCGGTTCGGAGATCATTCTGCTCCCGGCTGATGTGCCGATCGACGAGCCGGTGACCTACAGCCTGCTCGATTCGATCACGACGGCCGTCGCGCGGCGACCCGAGGTCACGCAGGCGATCCTTTCGATCGACAACGCGTCGATTCAGCAGGTCGTGGCCGACAACCAGCGGCTTCCTCAACTCGACCTCCGCACGCAGCTCGGGCTCAATGGCCTGGATGACGACCTGTCGGTCTACGAAGAGACCTTTGATGGTCGGTTCATCGACTATCTCGTGGGTGTGGTGTTTGAGCAGCCCATCGGTAACCGTGGCCCCGAAGCGCAGTTCCGTCAGCGTCGGCTCGAGCGGCAGCAGGCCGTCATCAGCTTCCGCAACACGGTGCAGAACATCGTGCGGGAGGTCAAGGACGCGCTGGATACGCTGCGACTGAACTACGACCTTGTGAACCAGACGCAGGCGGCGCGGATCGCTGCGGCGGAGTCGCTGCGGTCACTCGAAGTGCAGCTCGACTTCATCCAGGGTCGGACAGCGTTGCAGCTCGACCAGTTGCTGACGCGGCAGGAGCGCGTCGCAAACGCCGAGCAGAACGAGATCCAGGCGATTGCGGACTTCAATCGCGCTGTAGCCGATCTGCATCGCGCCACCGGCACCATCCTCGAGCGCAACCGCATCGAGATGGTCGTGCCCAACGCGGGCGACGAGATCAGGGCGTGGTATGGCACGCGGGAGATGCCCGAGGTTCAACTGCCCGAGCCCGTGATGAGCGATCCGGTCGCGATCGACACTGCCGACTCGGCATCCTCCCAGCCCGCCGAGGAGTCGGCGGCTCCCAAGGCGACAAACACGATGACGCCGATCGAGCGCTGACAGTGATCCTGGGAACTTGTTCTGAGCAGCGAGAGCAGGCCATCGGGCGGGCTTCGCAGGAACTGACGCGAGGCGGTTTGGTGGTCTTGCCCACGGAGACGGTCTACGGCCTCGCGGCCGATACCCGCCAGCCGCGAGCGATTGCCGAGATCTTCAAGCGTAAAGGCCGCCCAGCATCCAACCCGTTGATCGTGCATGTCAGCAGCGTGGACATGGCCCGGTCGGTTGTCCGCAGTTGGCCGGCGGACGCGGATCGTCTGGCCGGGGCTTTCTGGCCTGGGCCGTTGACACTGGTGATGGACGCGGCGGACGACCTCGACCCGACGATCACAGCGGGTGGACCGACGGTCGCGGTTCGCCGTCCAGCGCACCCGGTGATGCTCGGGGTGATCGAGGCGCTTGGTCGTCCTGTGGTGGCGCCGAGTGCGAATCCTTCGGGCTACGTCTCGCCCACAACCGCAGCACACGCCGAGGAGCACTTTGCCGATCTCCTGATATTGGATGGTGGGGCGTGTGATATTGGGATCGAATCGACCGTGCTCCAGCTCGAGCCGCTCCGAATTCTGAGGCCGGGCGCGATTGGTGTGGAGGCCATCGAAGCCGTGCTCGGTCGTGGTGTGCAGACAGAAGCGGGGTCCGCGGATGAGCGCGTCGACGCCTCACCTGTCGTCGCTTCGCCGGGCGTTGCCGGGGCGCATTACCAGCCACGAAAGCCCACGCGGATGGTGGCAGCAGCGCAGGACCTCGCACGGGCGGATTTCGGGCGGGTGGTCGTGATCGCTCCCCGGCGGTTTGCGGGCTCTTGTGCGGGCAGGTCCCTTCAGGTCATCGAACTCCCCGACGATGCTGCGGGCTACGCCGCGGGGCTGTACGACGCGCTGCGGCGAGCGGACCAGGTGGAAGGGGCAGCGGAGATTGTGGTGGTCGCTCCTGATGAAGATGGCGATGCACTCTGGCTCGCGGTGGCCGATCGGCTTCGGCGAGCAACGCTGGCCCGCTGAGGGGCACGCAGCCGGGGGAGAAGGCCGGGTGCTGCGGCCCTATCGTCGATTCGCTTGGCAGCCACATGTGCGGTCTGCGAAGCTCGCTGTCACAAACAGACCCCGATCCCGAACACGATCCAAGACCAGGAGACGACCGCGTGAGCGCCAAACTTCAGATTGCCAACACCCCGGGCGACGGCATCGGGCCCGAGATCATGAACGCCTGTTTGCGGATCTTCGACGCTGCGGGCGTCATGGACCACATCGAGTTCATCGATGCCAAGATGGGCGAGGCGGTCTTCGCGGAGGGCAACTCGACGGGCATCTCTCAGCAGGGTCGCGACGCGGTCGAGGCGTGCGGCTTGCTCTACAAGGGTCCGATGGGCACGCCCGTGGGTGGCGGCGGCAAGTCCATCAACGTGACGCTTCGCAAGATGTATGGCGCGTTCGCCAACATCCGCCACTTCCGCACCTTGCCGGGCGTGGAGACCGTCTACTCCAAGGCGAGCGTGCCCATCGACATGTATGTGATCCGCGAGAACATCGAGGACACCTATGGCGGCATCGAGCACCGCCTGACGAACGATGTCATCGAGTGCAAGCGGCTCATCTCAGCGCCCGGTTGCGATCAGGTCTCCAAGGCAGCCTTCGAACTCGCTGACAAGATCGGCATCGACTTCGTGCATTGCGGGCACAAGGCCAACATCATGAAGATGACCGACGGCCTGTTCCTCGAGCGATTCCGCGAGGAGGCCAAGAAGTACCCGCACATCGCGTCGGGCGATGTCATCATTGATGCGCTGTGCATGAATCTCGTGATCAGGCCGCAGAACTACAAGATGGTTGTGCTGCCCAACCTTCAGGGCGACATCGTGTCGGACCTGGCTGCGGGTCTGGTTGGTGGTCTTGGCTTTGCGCCCAGTGCCAACATCGGCCGAAACATCTCGATCTTCGAAGCGGTTCACGGCACGGCGCCGGACATCGCGGGCAAGGGCATCGCCAACCCGACGAGCCTGTTGCTCAGCGGCCTGATGATGCTTCGGCACGTGGGGCTTACCAAGCATGCGGGGATCATCGAGAATGCCCTGCTCGCCACGCTCGAATCCGGTGCGCACACCGGCGACTTCGGCGCAGCGGGCACGCCCTCGCTGAACACGCAGGACTACGCGACGGCGATCATCAACCACCTCGGCAAGAAGCCCAGCACCATGGAGCCTGTGCTTGAGCCGGAGGGGGCATCGATCACGTTCACCAAGTCGCCGGCGCCCACCGAGCACGAACTCATGCGCACGTTCATGGACCAGAAGAGCGTGCATGTCGGATGTGATATCTATCTTGACACCACACTCCGGCCCGCAGACCTTGCCAGCCGGCTCGAGGCCATTTGTGAGACAACGCCCTTCAAGCTGACCATGATGAGCAATCGTGGCACGCAGGTGTGGCCCAATGGAACGCTCTATACGAACATCGTCGATTACTACCGTGTGCGATTTGAGCTGCGCGACATGGGTCAGTCCGAGCAGCTTGGCCAGCAGCCGGCCATCTCGCTGCTGGGCAAGATCGCGGAGGAGTTTGGCGTGACCGACTTCCAGCCGCTGAAGTACTACAACGGCAAGCCGGGCTATTCGCTCGCCCAAGGCCAGTAAGCCAACGATGCGCAAACCGAGGGACTCCCATGGCGGGGGTCCCTCTTGCTTTTTGTAGATCAGTCACTTTTTTCGTAACCGTGGAAGAATGCGCTGCTGAGCGTGTTGGTTGCTGCATGCACCGGCCCGTGCGTGTCATACGAGGAGAGCGTTGAACCACGGCCGGCCGGTGA
>CAZSBR010000040.1:7702-14562 GCA_964605165.1 uncultured Phycisphaeraceae bacterium | reverse complement strand
ACTCCGATGGCGAGATGGTGCTCGCCAATGACCAGGGCCGACGCCTCGAGCCGGGCATCACCATTCCCGATGACGCCGAGTCCATCGCCATCGATGCCAACGGCAGGGTCTTCATCACCCGCCCCGGCGAAGCGGCACCCGCCGAGATCGGCCAGCTCGAACTCGCCGCCTTCGTCAACCCAGCGGGCCTCAAGCAGATCGGCGAGAACCTCTTTGCAGAGTCCGCAGCCAGTGGCCCCCCCATCGTCGGTGAACCAGGCAGCGAGAACCGGGGAAACGTCATCCAGGGCCGGCTTGAGGCCTCCAACGTCGATCCCACCCGAGAGTTGATCGAGCTCATCCGCACCCAGCGGGCCTTTGAGATGAACAGCCAGACCATCCGCGCCGCGGACGAAACCCTCCGTGCCGTTGGTCAGCTCCGCCGATGAGAACTGACACGCCCATCTCGCACGCAGCACCCTCCAAGCAGCAGCTCGGCGCATGAAGCCAAACTCGCTCGCCATCCTCGTCCTTGCCCTGCTCGCCGGCCTGTTCGCCGCGTCGAGCACGCTTGCGCAGACCTCCATCGAACTGCGCCGCGTCGTCCGCGTTCAGCCCGGGCAAACCATCACCCTCGCCGACATCGCCGAGATGCGAGGCGAGGGCCTTACCAGCGCAGCCGATCTCGAAATCCCGCTCGAAGAACCTGATGACCGCGGCTGGTTCGTGATCGAGAAGAAGGATGTCCGCGAGCTCCTCAAAGCCCACCTCGGCGAACGTGGAAGCATGTTCGCCATCCGAGGCGGGCCGTGCGAGCTTCGCCGGCTCAGCCCGGTTGTCCTTCAGCCGGCGATCACCCAGGCCGCTACCGAGAGCGCCGAGATACCCGATGCCTCGAGCCTTGTCATCCTCGACACGGTTCGGGGCCACATCGCCCGGCAAATCGCCTCGATGCTCTCAGCGAGGCCCGATGAGCTCCGCATCAGCTTTGAGGATCGTGATGATGCAGTCCTCGACACACTCGATGCGGGCCGAGTTCTGGACATCCGCTCGCTGGGCGAGGGTGCCCGCATGCCCTTTGCCGTGCGCGTCTACGAGGGCGACCGCATCATTACCGAGGGCACGGTCCGCGCCAACGTTCAGCGCAAGATGCGTGTTGCGATCATCAATGCGCCGCTCCGCCGAGGCACCACCATCGGTCGCGACGACCTCACCATCAAGCAGCGATGGCTCGACGTCGATGTCGCCGCTGCAACGCCCGAGGACATCGTCGGCAAAATCGCACGCACCACGCTCGATCCGGGCGAGGTCGTGCTCACCGGCCAGATCGAGAGGCCGATCGTCATCCGCCGCGGCGACACCGTCATCGTCGATGTGATCATCGGGAGCGTCGCGCTCTCCGTCGAATACCGCGCCAAGGAAGATGGCGCCGTCGGCGACATCATCGAGTTCGAGCACAAGCAAGACCGCTCCCGCACGCTCCAGGCACGCGTGCAGCGCGCGGGCAGGGCCGCCAGCCTCGGCGATGGCAGCCAGGCAAACCCCATGAACCAACAGGCTCCCGGAGGCACACCATGACCATCGCCAAGGCACTCCCAGTGCGCATGACCTGCGCCCTTGCTGCTCTTACCCTCGGCCTGGTCTCCACGCACGCACACGCGCAGAGCCTCTTCGAGCGCGACTGGCAGCAGGCCTCGCGCCAGAACGGCACGCTCGATGCAGATGCCGAGCTTCGCCGGCTGAGCATGATCTATGTGCGCGTGCCCGAACCACGCAAGTTCGCCATCCACGACATCATCACCATTATCATCGACGAAACGAGCCGAACCGAGTCCAGCCAGAGCCTCGAAACCGAGAAGGAGTTCGACCTCAACGGCTCGCTCAGCGAGTTCCCCTCCCTCCGTCACCTGCTCGAACTCCAACTCCAGAATGGAGACTCCACCCGCCTGCCCATGCGCGTAGGCGTCTCCGGCGAGCACGAATCGACCAACGAGGGCGATTTCGAGCGCACGGATCGCTTCACAGCCCGCGTCGCAGCCACGGTCATCGACGTCAAGCCCAACGGCACGCTCGTCCTCGAAGCCAAGAAGACCATCTCCAACAACCAGGGCGAACTCCAGACCATCGTTCTCAGCGGCATGTGCCGCGAGGAAGATGTCAGCATCGACAACACCGTCGCCAGCTACAACATGGCCAACCTCAACGTCTTCCAGCGGACCGAGGGCGAGGTCCACAAGGCGGGCACCAAGGGGCTGATCCCGCGCGTGTTCGAGGCGATCTTCAACTTCTGAAGCAGCGCGGCGCCACCACGCACCGGGTCCGACCTCCAAGACCAACTCGCAGAACCAACTTGGCACGCCGCTTGCGAAGCGATCGGCATGCATGGTCCACGTGCCCCCCGACCAACGCGCCTCGGCCTGACCGGCATGCTCATGCTGCTCGGCTGTCTGGCAGTGCAGATCACCGCCACCAGAGCCAGCGCCCAACTCACCACCATCAAGGAAGTCGCCCGATTCAAGGACGATTCCCGCTACGTCCTCCAAGGCATCGGCATCGTCACCGGCCTCGGAGGCACGGGCGATGACGGCAGCGAACTGATGGTCGCTCAGCCGCTCATCGCCATGCTGGAAGCGCAGGGCAACCCCCTGCCCAGCCTCGAGGACGTCGCCAACACCAAGTCCGTCGCCCTCGTGAGCGTCACCGTCTCCGTACCCCGCGGCGGAGCCCACAAGAACGACGCTCTGGATGCGAGCATCTCCACCTACGGCAGCGCTTCCTCCATCGCCGGCGGCAAGCTCGAGATCTGCGTGCTGAGAGGCCCATTCCCGGGCGATCCCGTGTTTGCAATCGCCTACGGCGACATCGTCTCCCAGGACCCCGCCATGCCCACACGAGGTGTGGTCCGCGAGGGTGCGCAAATCGTTCGTGACATCATCACCGAGCCCAGCAGCATGGCGACGTTCGACCTCGTCGTGGAGCCCTGGTATCGAGGCCACGCTGCGGTCAGCCAGATCGCAGCATCCATCAATGGCCAGTTCGCCTCCCTCGCGAGCCTAAGCCAGCCCGTCTCGCCCAACAGCACTCAGCCGACGGACAATGGCCGATTCCAGAGATTCGCCGTGGGCATCGGTGATCGCACCGTGCGCGTGTTCATCCCCGAAGCCGACCGCCTCGATCCCTCCGCGTTCATGGCCGAGGTGATGGACGCGCCCATAGACCCAAGTCAGCTCGGCGTGCCCGCAAGGGTCATCGTCAACAGCAGAACCGGCGCCATCGCCGTGGCGGGCGAGGTGCGCATCAGCCCGGTGGCCATCACCGTCAACGGCCTGACGATCTCCACCACCACGCCAGAGCCCATCCCGACCGAGCTCGATCCGCTCGTCCAGACCAACCGCTGGGCGCCCATCTCAACGGATGCAAACGACCGCGAGAGCGCCCGGCTGCAGGATCTGCAGGCAAGCTTCCGCCGGCTCGATGTGCCCGTTGCCCAGCAGATCGAGGTGCTGCAGATGCTCAAGAAGATGGGCAAGCTGCACGCCGAGCTCATCATCGACTAGGCGGAGAAGCGCTTATGAGCATCGAATCCATCGCCCTCTCGCCCGTTTCACCGATCACCTTCGGCCGCGATGCCTCCCCCTTCTCACTGGCTGAGAAGCTCCCGACCCCGCTTGGCCTGCGTGATGCATCGACGACCGGCACCGCAACGGATGTCCAGCGTTCGTTCGCGGAAGTCCTTTCGATCGCCGACCGGATGCCCATCGACCAGGCCGCCCGGACGGATGAGTCGCGGGCCGCCGCCGAGAGCATGGTCGCCACCACGCTTGTGCAGCCCATCCTCAAGCAGGTGCGTGAGAGCACCCAGGCGCCCCCACCATTCGGACCGAGCAAGGCCGAGCTGCAGTTTCAGGGCCTGATCGATGCGCACACCGCCAAGGAGATCGTGCGCAGCAGCCAGTTTGGCCTCGTCGATCGATTGGCACAGGATCTGCGGAGCAGATCTGCTTCGGCTGTCACTGAACCCGCACAGGAAGCATCCTCATGAGTCTGCCGCTGACACCCAAGCGCCGGCCCGAGCCCACGGCTTCCAACCGGCTGGATCCACAAACGCTCGTCGAGTCGCTCGAGGATCTTCTGAGTGAGATGCTCAGCCTTTACGAGCAATCGCTCGCCAACACCCGCGAGCACCGGGCAGCGGTCTCGCAGGCCAACCGCGTGGCCATGGCGCGTTGCGCAAGCACCCAGGCCTCGCTGCAAGCGAAGATCGACGCTGCTGAGCGTCGGCGGAGCTCACTGCTCGCAGCATTTCGCCAGGGCGTCTCACTCCGCGAAGTGCTCAGCGCCTTGGACGGGCAGGATACCGAGCGCTGCGAAGAACTCGGGCGCTCACTCAAGGACGTCGTCTCCCAGCTCAGACGTGAGCAGAAGCGCCTCGGCCTCGCAAGCTCCTCGCTCGCCCAGCACATGCAGGGGCTGATGCAACAGATCCAGCGCTCGCTCAGCCACGCGGGCGTGTACTCGACGCAGGGACGCGTCGAGGCCGGCGGCGTCGTCATGAGCGCCCTCGACGTCACCAGCTAGCTCCCCAGCACTCTCGCTCGGCACCGCACGCAAGGACGCACACGTGTCACTCACCTCCGCCATGCTGATCGGACGCTCGGGGCTGGACGCAGCCTCCGCAGGCATCCAGGTCGCATCCAACAACATCGCAAATGCCTCTTCGCCGGGCTACAGCAGGCAGATCGCACACCTCACGCCTGTGCGCGGCAGCAACGTCAGCGGCGTGGGCAGCATCGGTAACGGCGTCAGCGTCTCGCAGATCGAGCGCCAGGTCGACCAGGCCCTGCTCGCTCGCTACTGGAACGGACTCAACGACGAAGCTGCAGCCCTCCAGGAAGCAGCCATCCTCAATCAGGTGGAAGGCTCGCTCAACGAACTGACGGGCAATGACCTCTCGAGCCAGCTCAGCAGCTTCTTCAACCTGTGGAGCGAGCGGGCCAACCTCTCTGAGTCCGCTTCGGTCGTCATTCAGCAGGGCGCCCAACTCGCTGACATGTTCCAGAGCCTTCGCCGCGACCTGACGGACACCCAGAAGCAGGTGGACAGCCAGCTCGGCGATGCAGTCACCCGCGCCAATCAGTTGCTCGCTCAGATCGCTGAGACCAACGCCGAGATCGGCGCTGCCGAGGGCGGCGCGACCGTCGCCAACGCCCTGCGCGATCGACGCGATGAACTCGTCAGCGAACTGTCCGCGCTGGTCGATGTCTCGGTCGTTGAACAGTCCAACGGCCTCTACGACGTGCTCGTGGGGTCCACGCCCGTGGTGCTCGGTTCGAGCGCGCGGCCGCTGGAAGTCCGCTTCACCTCCGATGGCCAGCAGGTGCAGGCCGCCATCGCCACGGGCAACGGCGGAAGCCTGCTCGAGGTCGATTCCGGCATCATCGGCGGGCTGCTTCGCGCACGCCGCGGCGGCATCGATCGGGCCATCAGCGACCTCGACCAGATCGCAAGCGAGCTCATCTTCCAGGTCAACCGCATCCACTCCACAGCCAGCAATGCCGACGGCTTCAAGCAGGCGATGGGCTCGACGCAGATCTCCCCCGCCGACCAACTGCTCGCCCTCAACGACCCGACCAACACAAGCCTCGCGGGCCTGCCCTTCTCGCCGGTCAACGGCGGGTTCCTCGTGGAAGTAACCAACACCTCCACGGGCGAGACCACAACCACCCGCATCGATGTCGACCTCGACGGCCTGACCGATGCTGGCGTGCCCGGCTTTGCCGACGACACATCGGCAGAAGACATCCGGCTAGCACTTGACGCCATCACCGGCCTCTCGGCACGGTTTACACCCGATGGCAGGCTTGAGATCAATGCAGACCCTGTCTTCAGCCTGAGATTCAGCGACGACACCTCGGGTGTGCTCGCGGTCATGGGCGTCAATGGCTTCTACGAGGGCACATCCGCAGCGGACATCGCAGTCCGGCAGGATCTGGTCGATCAGCCGACCAACCTTGCGTCGGGCGCGATGATCGATGGCATCTTCGTCGAGAACGCTGCGGCGCTGTCCATCTCAGAACTCTCCGACCGTTCTCTCGCAGCGCTCGGAGGAGAAGGCTTCAGCGGCGCATGGCGGAACGTCGTGGGCGACATTGCGGGCGCCACCGGCGCAGCCAGCGATCGAGCAGCGGGCGCGACCATCGTGCGCGAAAATCTCGAGGCGCAGCGCGCAGCGGTCAGCGGCGTGAACCTCGATGAAGAGTCCATCAATCTGCTCTCGTACCAGCGGCTCTATCAAGGCTCGGCGAGAGTCATTCAGACCGCGGATGAACTGCTCGACACGCTGCTGTCCATCGTCTGAGGCGCTGATTGCCGGAGGCACGCACTCCTGAAAGGACTGCCATGAGCTCGATCTCTTCAAGTGTCAACCGGGTGCCCAACCTGCTGCGCACCAGCACGGCGCTGTCGACGATCAATCGAACCAACCTCGAGCTCTTCCGCGTGACGCAGCAGCTCTCGACGGGCCAGCGCATCTCCGCCCCGAGCCAGGACCCCATGGCTGCCGCCATCATCGCGCGGCTCGATGACTCGCTCGAAGAAGCCCAGCAGCATGCACGCAACCTCGATGCTGCGGCCGGCTCTCTCAGCACGCTCGACACCGCCCTCGGCCAAACGACCGACCTGCTGCTGGAGGCCCGCGACCTCGGCCTCAGCCAGCTCAACGTCACCACCAACGCCGAGGAACGCCGAGGTCAGGCTGCGGTCATCGATTCCATCATCCAGAGCATGCTGGGGCTGGCCAACATCGAAAGCGAGATCGGCTCCGTCTTCGCCGGCAGCACCCCCGGATCCAGAGCCGTCGAGCCCTTCGGCTCCGGCTTTCG
>CAZSBR010000040.1:0-7602 GCA_964605165.1 uncultured Phycisphaeraceae bacterium | reverse complement strand
CTCCGCAACCGCATCGAATCGACCGGGCTCGGCCTGCGCGTCGAGATCAACAGCGATGGCAGCGGCTTTGCCGTGGTGCACGAAGTCGCCGGCAGCAAGACCTCGGCCCTGTCCATCGAAGAAGTGCCGGGCAACAACGCCACCGCGACCAACCTCGGCATCCGAACGCTCGGACCCACGACAGCCATCAGTGCCTTCAACGACGGCCGAGGGGTCGACATCGTCGATGACGCAGATCCTGCGCTCAGTGTCGACTTCCGCATCACCCTCGGCGACGGCACAGAGCTGGAGATCGACCTGAGCGAGTCCGACCTGGTCGACGTCCAGACGCTCCTCGACTCCATCAACACCCAGGCCGACGCCCAGCTCACCGCCCTCGGCCGACCGACGAGCCAGTTCACGGCCGGCTTGA
Source organism: uncultured Phycisphaeraceae bacterium (assembly GCA_964605165.1). Lineage (GTDB taxonomy): Bacteria > Planctomycetota > Phycisphaerae > Phycisphaerales > UBA1924 > OFTM382. Next base: position 7,190 of record CAZSBR010000040.1, on the reverse strand, counting down.
GCGACGGGGCCAATGGCATTGCCTTCGAGCAGGACCCGGCTCTGGGCGGGCAGATCAACGTCAGCCAGCGGAACAACTCACCTGCTGCCGAGCAGCTTGGTCTGCTCGAGGGGGCCTTTGACGCTGCGAGCAACACCTACCTCGGAGCGGACCGGGCCAAGGTCAGGGTGGACAACGTCTTCACAAATCTCATTGATTTGCGCGATGCCCTGCTCGCCGACGACACGTTTGGCATCGGGATTGCGACGAACGCCCTCAACGACGATCTCGACCGCGTTGCGGAGACGCGGGGGCTTGTCGGAGGCTTGGCTCGGCGTGTGAGCCAGGAGCAGGAACTGCTCACCGACCGTGTCGTGACGGACGACACGCTGCGGAGCTCGCTGAGGGATGTGGATTACGCGGAGGCGTCCACGCGACTGACGCTCTTGCAGACGCAGTTGCAGGCGACGTACCAGACGACCGCGATTGGGAACAGCCTGTCGCTTCTGGACTTCCTCGGCTGAGCCAGGTGACGGATCGCAGGTGCGAGGCAGAGAGAAAGCACGCCGCCCGGGATGACAAGCCCCGCGCGACGCTTCAAGAAGGGTCTCTTCATCCGCCCGGCCACGGGTGAAGCAGACAAGACCGGCTGCGCGGAGCTGCGCAGCGAGCAAGTCCCGGCCGGAAGATTGGAGCGGACGCGATGGATGTGCGTACGACTCGGTTTGGTGTGATCGAGATCGCGGAGGACCGCGTGATCACCTTTGAAAAGGGCCTTCTGGGCTTTCCGGATCGGACACGTTTCTGCTTGCTGGAGCCGGGCGAGGACGCCTGCTTCTTCTGGCTGCAGTCCGTGGATGATCCGGACCTGGCGTTTGTCATCACGGATCCCACCCTGTTCGTGCAGGACTACCAGGTGCCGATCCGTCCCGAGCAGCTTGCAGCGCTGGGCATCGACAAGGTCGAGGACAGCCAGGTCTTCGTCATCGTCAACAAGGTCGAGGACAACCTGACGGGCAACCTGCAGGGCCCCTTGGTCATCAACACGCTCTCGCGCGTGGGCGAGCAGTTCGTCCTCGCTGACAAGCGTTGGACCACGCGTCACAACCTCGTCACCGTCGCCACGCCCTCGCAGGCTGCATCTGCCTGAGCCCCGGCTCGATCGAGCCACGGATGCGCAGCGGGCCCACAACGGAGTACGGCCCGCAGCGCCCACATCCTGAGTTTCCAGCCGCACCGACCCCTGCCTCCAACCGGGTCTGTGCGAGGAGTCATCGATGCTCGTGCTCTCACGGCAACGCGACGAGACCATCATGATCGGCGACGAGATCGAAATCACCGTCGTCGATGTCCGGGGCGACAAGGTCCGACTGGGCATCACAGCCCCCACCTCGGTGGCAGTCCATCGCAAAGAGGTCTACGAGGCCATTCAGCGGGAGAACCGCCGCGCTTCCATGATCGTCAGCAACGACCTTGACACGCTCTCCAACAACGGTACACGGCTTTCTGCAGCGAGCGCCGCTGCAAGAGCACGCACCGCAGAACTCGTCCGCCCTCTTCGTCCTGATTCGCAAGACCGCACTGAACCACGTGACGCCCGAACCCTGAGCTGATTCAGCTCGCCTTCGCAGCGAACGCCTCAATCACGGAGGATTGTCATGGCTCGCATCAATTCGAACATCCCGAGCGTAATCGCCCAACGCAACCTGATTGATTCCAACAAAGACCTCGAGACCGCCCTCGAGCGGCTCTCCACCGGTCTGCGGATCAATCGCGGCAAGGACGACCCCGCCGGGCTCATCATCTCTGAGCGGCTGCGATCGGACATATCCGGCGCGCAGCAAGCCATCACCAATGCGGAGCGGGCCAGTTCGGTCATCGCTACTACCGAGGCGGCCCTCGCCGAGGTCAGCGATCTGCTGCTCTCCATCAAGGAACTCATCGTAGAGGCCGCCAACACAGGCGCAAACTCCATCGAAGAACGCAACGCCAACCAGTTGCAGATCGACTCGGCGATCGACTCGATCACGCGAATATCCAACACCGCAACCTTCGGTGGGCTGACGCTGCTCAATGGCAGCCTCGACTACACGCTCAGCGGGATCAACCCATCGGCCATCGACCAGGCCCGCATCAACAACGCGAGCTTCGTCGGCCAGACAAACGTCGGCGTCGAAGTCGACGTCATCGCCTCGGCCCAGGTCGGCAGCCTGTACTTCAACGGCGGCGCGGGCACGCCCACCGGCGTCATCCTCTCGACCGTTGAGCTCGAGATCGCCGGACCTCGCGGCGTTCAGGTGGTCACCTTCCCCAGTGGAACGGGCCTCGATACCGTTGCCAACGCCATCAACAACCTCACCGCGACCACCGGCGTCGAAGCAAGCCTCATCAACGGCAACGTCAACAGCGGGCTCACCTTCAGCTCTGAAGGCTACGGCCAGTCCGAGTTCGTCTCCGTCCGGCGCCTCAACTCGCCAGAGAATCCCGCGGACGACGGCTTCACCCTGGTCAAGTTCGACGACACCGTCGAACTGCCGGATGTCTCGGGCGGATTCCCCTGGAGCGATCCGTCCCTCACCACCGCCACACGCGATGCGGGACGCGACGTCGCCGCGCTCGTCAACGGCACGCTCGCCTCGGGCCGAGGGCTTGAGATCAAGCTCAACACCACACAACTCGGCCTGGATCTGACACTCGATGCGAGCTTTGCGACCGATCCGTCTGCAGCCGTGACCTCGTTCAACATCACGGGCAGCGGGGCGCTCTTCCAGGTCGGGCCCGAGGTCTCGGCCCTTCAGCAGGTGAACCTGGGCATTCCCTCGGTTGCAGCAAGCCGGCTGGGCGGGACCACCGTCGGTGGAGCGCAGGAGTTCCTGAGTTCTCTCAAGACCGGCGGCCCCAACGACATCGCCACCATGGTGAACCGATCGGACTTCACCAATGCACAGGACGTGCTCGACAAGGCCATCGACGAAGTAGCCGTGGCGCGAGGCCGGCTCGGTGCCTTCGAGCGAAACGTGCTCGATCCGAACGTCCGCTCGCTGCAGTCATCCGTTGAGAACCTGAGTGCATCCAACTCGATCATCCGGGATGCCGACTTCGCCTTCGAAACAAGCGAGTTGACCAGAGCCCAGGTGCTGGCATCAGCGGGCACAAGCGTGTTGCAGCTTGCCAACCAGCAGTCCCAGCAGGTCCTGCAGCTTCTGGGCTGATCCGAAGGTCTCGATAATCCATGACCCCAAGCCCGCCTCGTGCGGGCTTTTTCATGCGCACGCCTTCTTGAGAAGCCGTCCGGTGCAGCATGCGCAGTCTTTGCCTCCTCTGCCGGCAGCGAATTGCTGCAAAATTCGTGGCGTTTTCCTCTCGGGCTTCACCCGGTGTGTGCTCGCGTCGATCCCTGAACCGCCGGAGCGGCAAGCCCGGCCCCGCTCGAGTCCCCGGGGTGGTCCCGAGGTCAACGCGGAGTTCAGGGTTTGGCGACGGGCACCGTGGACGGATCCACAAGCGCCCAAGCCAGGGTTCGACCGGGCCAAGGGCCCCACTCTCACGGAGGATGCCTCTCATGAGCCGTATCAACACCAACGTCCAGTCGCTCGTCGCCCAGCGTGTTCTGGGTCAGAACAACTTCTCGCTCGGCACGTCGCTTGACCGCCTGAGCACGGGTCTCAAGATCAACCGCGGCAAGGATGACCCGGCGGGTCTGATCGCCTCGGAGAACCTCCGCAAGGACATCCGCGCAACCAACGCTGCGATCTCCAATGCCGAGCGCGCCGACCAGGTCGCCAACATCGCCGAGGGTGGTCTGCAGGAAGTCAGCGGCCTGCTGACCGAACTCCAGGGCCTGCTCACCCAGAGCGCCAACAGCGCCGGCCTCAGCGCTGAGGAGAAGGACGCCAACCAGCTCCAGATCGACTCCATCCTGCAGTCGATCGACCGCATCGCCAACAACACCAGCTTCCAGGGCGTCAAGCTGCTCAACGGCACGTTCGACTACCAGGTCAACAACGTCTCGGGCGCCATCGCCGACTTCCAGATCAACGCCTCCAAGTTCTCGGGCGCCAATCTTGATGTCGAGATCGTCGTCACCCAGTCCGCACAGCAGGGCCAGGTCTTCCTGTCCGCTGGTGCTACCTCGCTGAACTTCGGTGGCGCCGACAGCGGCAACTTCACCATCGAGATCGCCGGCTCCAAGGGCAACCGCGAGCTCTCCTTCGCTTCGGGAACGACGCTCGCCACCGTTGCCAACACCATCAACAGCTTCACCGACGTCACGGGCGTGACCGCTTCGGTCGCTTCCGGCGGCACGGGCGTGACGCTGCTGGCTGAGGAGTTCGGCTCCTCCGACTTCGTCTCCGTCTCCGTCTCCAACGACGCGGGCATCAACGGCTTCGACGCCAACGCCGGCATCTACACCTTCGCTGCCGACGATGCCACCACGGTCAGCGCTGCGAGCGAAGTCAACTTCAACTCCGTCGAAGGCCGCAACGGCGTTCGTGACGCAGGTCAGAACATCGGCGCAACCGTCAACGGCATCGAGGCCACCTCCAGCGGCAAGACCTTCCAGATCAACACCGACTTCCTCAACATCGAGGCCACGCTCAACACCAGCGACGCTCAGACGCTCGCCACCCTCAACGCTTTCTCCATCACCGGCGGTGGTGCTGACTTCCAGTTCGGCGGCAACGTCGACGTCGGCGGCAAGGTCTCCCTCGGTATCTCCAACATCGCCACCCGCGAGCTTGGCAACAGCACCTCTGGCTTCCTCGATGATCTCGCCAGCGGCAAGGCCTTCAACATCGTCGATGGCGATGTCGATGCTGCCCAGAAGATCGTCAACGAGGCCATCAAGCAGGTCTCCTCGACCCGCGGCCGTCTCGGTGCCTTCCAGTCCAACGTCGTCGGTGCCTCGATCCGTAGCCTTGGCATCGCTGTCGAGAACACCTCCGCCGCCGAGAGCCTCATCCGCGATACCGACTTCGCTGAAGAGACCGCCAAGCTGACGCGTTCGCAGATCCTCAGCCAGGCCTCGACCCAGATTCTCTCGCTGGCAAACCAGACGCCGCAGAACGCCCTGGCCCTCCTCGGCTAAGCGACCTGATCGTCTGAACCCCTGAACTCCAAGGCCCCAGCCTCATGGCTGGGGCCTTTTCGTGCGCGCACGCAACGCTCTACCATCCGTTGGCTCATGTCCTCCACCCCGCCCAAGCCAACGCCCACCGACACGAGCGATGCCTTTACTGCCGCGGCCAAGGCCTTTGACATCTTCCTCCGCGTCGAATGCCGACTGAGCGATCACACACGGTCGGCCTACGGCCTCGACCTCCGAGACCTCGCTTGCGACCTGCGGGCGAACGGCATCGCGAGCTTTGCCGACGCTACAGGCGAGGACCTCCGCCGACACGTCATCGCTCTCACGCGTGACCGCGGGCTCAAGGGTTCGACCGTCGCGCGTCACCTCGCAACCATCAAGGTCTTCTTCCGATGGCTGACAACCCGAGAAGGCATCGGCACCAATCCCGCCGATCACCTCGATCAGCCCTCGCGCTGGAGGCAACTGCCTCACGTCCTCTCGCCACGTCAGATTCGTGAACTCATAGAGACAGTCCGACCCGACGGCGGCGACCGGGGCAGACCGCTCTGGCTGCGAGACCGCGCCATGCTCGAACTGATGTACGCATCAGGCCTCCGTGCGAGCGAAGTGGCGAGCATCCGGTGCGATCACGTCATCCGCGATGCCGGCATCGTCCGCGTGACGGGCAAGGGCGACAAGGACCGCATCGTGCCCGTCGGTGGCCCAGCGCTGGAAGCCATCGATGCCTACGAGCGCGATTGCAGACCGCTGCTCGAACGCCCCGGCGAGCCGCGAGCAGAACTCTTCCTCTCCCGCAATGGTCGCAGGCTGGATCGTCAGCGCCTGTGGACGATCGTCACCCAACTCGCCAAACGGGCCGGCCTGCCGCACACCCACCCCCACATGCTCCGGCACAGCTTCGCGACGCACCTGCTCGCAGGCGGCGCGGATCTGAGGGTGGTGCAGGAGATGCTCGGCCACAGCAACATCGCCACGACCGAGGTCTACACCCACGTTGACCGCTCGCGCCTGCGCGAAGTCGTGCGGTCCTTTCACCCTCGGGGCTGATCCCCTCCTGCTCGCAGTGGCATTTCTCCCCGCAACTGAACCCCAGCGTCGAGGGCGTTCTGGTTTGCGCTCTCTCGGTGCTGGCGTGTGAGCGTTCAGCCCTCGGCCTAGGTGTCCAAGAGCTTCCCATCTTCACCGGCGGCAGCCTTCTCGCCGCCCGTCAAATCGCCGTTGAGCCTGCCCCGAACGGTGCCTCCTAACCATCCACCGCGCAACACCATCACCCGGGTCCCTTCTGGCCCGGGTGTTTCTTCGTCTAGGCTTGGCGTGTCATTGGAAAGGTCGCCCATGCAACGCTCACTGCTCACGCTGCTCTCCACGCTGTCGCTCCTCGGAAGCAATGCCCACGCCCAGTTGGAACTCACGCTCCTGCACGCCAATGACGGCGAATCAGCCCTCACCGGCTATGGACCCGAGGGTGGAGCCCATCGCTTCGTCGAAGTCATCCGCCGAGAACGCGCTCGCTCGCTCGATACGCCCGTCCTGACGATCTCGACGGGCGACACCTACCTCGCGGGCAGGCAGCTCGAGGCCTCGCTGCGGGCACTGGAAACCGACCCGCAGTCCGCCATCTTCTACGACGCCGCCGTTACACGCGCGATGCACTACGACGCCATAGTCATCGGTAACCACGAGTTCGACTTCGGCCCGCGTCTGCTCAGCACCTTCATCGAGCGCGTCACCGATGGTGAGCTCAGCCCGGTTTTTCTCTCAGCGAATCTGGACTTCTCCGCATCGGAGCAGGTCTCACCCACTGCGCGCGATCACATTCAGCCCGCCGCCACCTTCGACTTCGGTTCGGCCCGCGTGGGCGTCGTGGCTGCGACCACGCCGCTGGTCACAAGCATCTCCTCGACCGGCGACGTCGTGGTCAACACAGACCTTGTCGGGATTCTGCAGCGTGAGATCGACCGCCTGCAGGCCGACGACGTCAACATCATCATCCTCGCAAGCCACCTCCAGTCCGTCGCTGCCGACGCGGCGCTCATTGCCCAACTCAGAGGCGTGGACTTCGCCATCGCTGGCGGCGGGGACGAACTGCTCGCCAACGAAGACACGCTGCTCGTGCCAA
>CAZSBR010000039.1:9290-14579 GCA_964605165.1 uncultured Phycisphaeraceae bacterium | reverse complement strand
GCCCTGCCCGGCCTGGTGCTCGAGGGTCTCGAGGACGGTCGCCTCGTCGAGGTCTTCGAGCTTCTTGCCGATGATCATGCTGTAGATCGGGACCGTTCCAATCGGAACCGTCGAGTTGCGGAGGATGGCGTCGCGGCATTCGTCGAGGTCGCCGCCGGTGGACAGGTCCATGACCGTGTCCGCCCCCCACTGCTCGGCCCACTTGAGTTTCTCGACTTCTTCGTCTGTGCCTGAGGAGACGGGCGACGCGCCCATGTTGGCGTTGATCTTGGTCTTGGTCGCTCGGCCGATGGCCATGGGGTCGAGGTTGTACTTCAGGTGCGTCTTGTTCGCCGGAATGACGCATCGGCCGGCAGCGATCTCGTCGCGCACTTGCTCTGGCGTCAGGTGACCCTCGCGCTCGGCGACGCGGCGCATCTCGGGCGTGACGATGCCGAGGCGTGCGGACTCGAGCTGGGTGATCGGCTCAAAGCCTTCGGGCGCGACGCAGCGGATGAACGCACCCTGCTGCTGGTTGTGCCCGCCGCAGCCCTCGGCGTGCGACTCGACAGCCTCGATCGTCCAGCCCTCGGGCAGGAAGTCCCACGCGGTGTAGGGGCTGGGCTGCGGGGCGCTCGGCGTGTCGGGGCTGCTGAAGGTCAGGGGCCCGCCGATGTCGGCCTTGTTGGCGAAGCTGCCGGGCGTGGTCGCGGGGCCCGAGCCGGGGTTGGTCGCGCCGCGGAGCGGCACGCCCAGGCGTTCGGTCGGGCGGTCGGCGCCGGGGTTGGCGCCGAGCGTGTAGGCCTTGGCCGAGTCGGCAAAGCCGGTGGTGTCGTGGGTGTTCGTGGTATCAAAGGTCGTCATGGTCGCATCCCTCCGCCGGCATGATCCGGATCAGGTGGTGCGGGTGCATCTCAGCCGCTCGACAAGAGCGGCGCCCCGTGCGTCGCCAAGCAGTGTAGAGGCCCGGCAGCTGACAGCAAAAACCGCCCGCCGACAGCGTCAATGCCATCAGCGGGCGGAGAACCGGGGAGCAGCGTGCACTCGCCGCGGCATGGCGCTTCAACACCGCGCCGCGAGCAGAGGACTCACATCAAGCGGTCTTCTGACCGGCGTGCACACCTTCGCGAATCTCCTCGATCGTCTTCTCGATGAACGCGGGCAGATCATCGGGCGTGCGGCTGGTGGTCAGGGCCTGATCGCAGACCACAGCCTGATCAACCCAGCGTGCGCCGGCGTTCTTGAGGTCGTTCTTGATCGACGGATAGCTCGTGAGTTCGCGCCCCTCGATCACGCCGCAGTCGATGAGAATCTGCGGCCCATGGCAGATAGCGCTCACGGGCTTGCCCGCCTTGAAGAACTCACGCACAAACGTCGTGGCGTCCTCACGCATGCGAAGCTTGTCCGGATTCATGACGCCGCCGGGCAGGACAAGCGCGTCATACTCGTCCACGCGGGCCTGCGCGTCATCAATGGTGCAGTCGACATCAACCGAGTCGCCCCAGTTGCCATCGTTCCATCCACGGATCGAACCGGATTCTGGCGCGACGATGTGCACCGTCGCACCCGCGTCTCTGAGCCTCTTTACGGGCTCGGTCAGTTCGCTCTGTTCAAAACCATCGGTAGCAAGCACTGCGATCTTGGCATCGAGTGTCATGTCTGAAGTCCTTCCGTCTAGCAGTAGCACGCCGAGCGTCCGAGGCAGCCCTCGTGTGAAACGCTCGTGCAGAAAGAAGTATCGATCGCCGCGTTGACGGCCCGATGAACACCGCGTGAAATCGCTTTCATCCTGTGGGCACGGCCGCGTTCGGTGCTTGCGGACACGGCACTGCCAATACTTCACGGGCCTGCGTCGGGCGGACGTGGCCCCCACTTCTCACGCAGGCCAAGGGATATCGACCGGCGTCACCCGGGCTCATTGGACGCCGGTTGCTCGCTGCGCACGGCTACCTGCTGACGAGCCCTTTCAAGAATCTCCACCACGATGAGATTGAGTTCAAGGCTTGAGAGCGGATCAACCTCACACTCACCTCGTATCACCCGACGAATATACGTCCACTCATCGCTGAGCTGGCCGGGCTTTGCGGGCGGGGAAACAACCTCAACCTCACCATCGGGTGACCGGACCTCAAGGGTGTCCCACTTGCCCGCATGGATAGAGCCGGACTCAGTGTGGAGGTCAGCTTCCTTGTTGTCGTGCGTCCAAGCCCACGATGCCTGAATGACAGCGGTGGCATGGGGGTACGTGAGGACGATCGTCGCATCGTCATCGACGCGCGGATACCGCTGGGGCTTGAGTGTAGAGGCCGAAGCCACCACCGAGATCGGGCGCTGGCCGTCCATGAACCAAGTGGCGAGCAAAGCGCCATAGCACCCGAAGTCAACGATCGCGCCGCCGCCGTTCTCCTGAGGGTCTGTCAGCCACGCGAGAAACTCCGGCGCACAACCAATCTCGACGGGACCGCGGTGCCCATGCCGAAACACCATGCGACGAACGGGACTGAAATCGCCCCGATCAACCAAACGCTTGGCCTCTCGAATCGAGGCGTACCAGCTGGTCTCGTAGTTTGTAAGCACAAGGACGCCGTGCTGCTTCGCAAGCGCCGCCATGCGCTCGGCGTCCTGGGTCGCGAAGGCCAGCGGCTTCTCGACGAGGGTGTGAATGCCCCGGGGGGCGCAGGCTTCGACCACTTCAAGGTGATCCGCGATGCTCGTCATCACGCTGACAGCTTCGGGCCGCGTCTCGTCCAGCATGGCTGCGAGGTCCTCGAATCGGAGCGCCGGATCGAGCCCGTACTTTCTGGCAAAGCGGTCAAAGAGAGCCGCATCGGGTTCGTGGATCCCGACCAGTATGATGTCGTCACGATTCGATGCATTCCAGAGCAGGCCCTCGGCATGACCATGAACAAGCCCGACCAGCGCGATGCGAAGCGGGCCGGACCGCTCTGAGAAACGAGTCTCCTGTGCAGACGCTGAGGCCGTTGACAGCAGCATGAACACCTGCAGAATGATGATGGCTAGAGGCATGGCGGGCTACTCACAGAGGCGCCCGAGGGCGCTGCGCTTCGATCTACTGAGGCGGATGGGCGACCATCCACTGCATGACGCTGCTCTCGGGCAATGGATCAACGCCAAGATGGCGAAGCATGTTCAGGCATTGTGCGCGGTGGTGCATGGAGTGCGTCAGCACATGGATCATGATCCCGCCGCGCGTGAAGTGATACGTCTTGCCGTTGCGCTCGGGCGTGAGCACATCGCCGTGGGATCCATCCATGCACGCCGATCGAAACTCGGGAGCGATCTCGGCGTGCAGGGCCCTCAGGTCGTCAATGGTTCGAGCGGGGTCATGCTCGAGTCTTGGCCGCACGGGGTCGGCTTCGAGGAGCACGTCGGTCCATCCGCGCATCGCGCCGAGCGTGTGCGTCATGGTCTTGCGGAGGCTGCCCAGGCCGATCTCGAAGACGCGATCAAGTTCATCATCGCTCAGCCCGGCGCAAGCATCGAAGAGTTGCTCGTTGGCCCATGCATCAAAGTCGAGCAGGACGATGGGCGGATCAGTCGGAGGGGGTGCTTTCATCACAGATGCTATGGCCTCTTCGTGCCAGTGCGGATCGATGCTGAGGGTGCAACACTTGTTCCGTGACAAGCTGCGACTTCTACGACGACGCGATGGTCTACGACGTGCTGCACAAACCCGGCACGGCTGAGGAGATGCGCGGCCTTCGCAAGATCGCCGGCCGCTTTGCTGTCCCACAGCGGGGGCGATGGCTTGAACCGGCCTGCGGCTCGGGCCGCTTCCTTCGCGCGGGCGCGGCAGCGGGCATCGACGTCGCCGGCTTTGACGCCCACCCGCCGATGGTGGCCTATGCACGCAAGCGGCTTCCTTCAGCCGACGTCCGCTGCGCCGACATGAGGGACTTTGCCATCGGTCGCTGGGAGGCCCGCTTTGCCTTCGCCTTCAACACCATCAACACCATCCGCCACCTGACGAGCGATCAGTCGATGCTCGACCACTTCGCGTGCATGAACCGATGCCTGAGACCGGGCGGCGTGTACATCGTCGGCCTGAGCCTGGCCCACTATGGCCATGAGGCGCCAAGCGAAGATGTCTGGACCGCTCGCCGCGGGCGATTGGGCATCACGCAGATCGTTCAGTACGAGCCCCCGGACATCACCTCCCGCGTCGAGCACGTAGCAAGCCACCTTGTTATCGAAAGGCCGCGGGGCACAGAGCACCGAGATAGTGCCTACTCACTTCGCAGCTACAACCTCGACCAGTGGCGAGGTTTGCTCGCTCAGACCAGCCTCGCGGAAATCGCTTGCGTGGACGAGCAGGGACGTGACATCCAGCCCGTCGATGGCTGCTACCGCCTCTTCGTTCTCCAACGTCCCGAGCGCTGAAGACGTGTTCGAGCGCCGGCACCGGGCCAGCCCCTGTTTGGAGCGCTGTCCGATGCTTGGTAAGCTCCGCAGTGTCTCTATGCACTGACCACCCGATGCACCTACGAAGGGCGCGGCCGTGGTCATCATTCTGGATGAAAGGGAGTGCATCGTGAAGAAGCTTCTTGTGACCGCAGCCGCTCTTACCTGCCTCAGCGGCACCGCCCAGGCCCAAAGCCTCGACTGGGGCTTGATCACGCCCTCGGGTGATCCGGACCCCATCTACGTCTTTGACCTCTCGGATCCCGCCGCCACCTCCAACATCGGCTTTGTGGACGGCAACTTCAACCGCGGGATGGACTTCGATACCCCCAGCTCCTTCTACCACTTCGTCAGTACCGACGCGCTCAACGACGAGGGCGATCGCGGCCTCTGGAAGTGGGAAGAGGGCCTCAGCACGCAGATCGTGACCATCCCCTTCTCCGACTCGGGAGATGGCGATGCCACGCTGAGCCAGGACAACAACACGTTCTACATCTCGCTGACCGATGATGACGCCATCACCGGCGACTCGATCTACGCCTTCACCAACCTCAGCTCGGGCTCGCCCAGCTTCGTCGAGATCGGCGAAACCGGCCTCGGCCAGCTCATCGGTCTGGCCATCAACCCGGTCACCGGCGTCATGTACGGCTACGACACGACCAGCGAAGCGCTCTACATCATCTCCACCGAGGACGCGACCCCGACCCTCGTTGGCTTCAGCGGCGAGTCCGTGGCTGCGATCGGCGGCATGGACTTCAGCGCTGATGGCAACACCCTGCTGCTCGCCGACGGCAGCGACCAGCTCTTCATCATCGATGCCGCCACCGGCGCCTTCACCCCCGCTGGCGACACCGGGTTCAACATCTCCGCCCTGAGCTTCCGCATGCC
>CAZSBR010000039.1:0-9190 GCA_964605165.1 uncultured Phycisphaeraceae bacterium | reverse complement strand
CACGCGATGTGTTCGCACCATTGAGATCTAGAGGGAGTTCATCTTGTACAAGCCACGTACCAGTCTGCGCCACGCCCTTGCCTGCGCCGCCGGCCTGGCGCTGACTGCTTCGGCCAGCGCTCAGCAGTCGCTGCTGACCTTTGAGTCAACCGCCGACGTCGGCATCCTGCTCGACCCCATGGACGGCTCGGTTACCAACCCCGCCTTCCTTGACCTCACAGCAGCAGCAGCGGCTGTCGGCTACACCGGGTCGCTCACGCCCATCGAGGGCATCCAAGTCGGCGATGAGATCTGGGTCTCTGACCAGCTCGCGGATCGCATCTGGCGATTCGATCTCGAGGGCAACTTCATCGATGACCTCGGCGTTGATCTCGTGGGCGATGGGCTTCTCAACAACATCCGAGGCATCGAGGTCGTGGGCGACACCGTGTACGCATCGCTCGGCAACGATTCGACCACGGTCAACGAAGGCATCGCAACCATCGACGTGCCCACGCTCACCGTCACCGGCAGCTTCAATGGCCGAGACCCGCTCGACACGAGCTACTTCGATGTCCACTACACCGGCACCGAGCTGCTGGTGGCGAACATCGACTCCGGCAACGACGGCATCGAACGCTACGACCTCGCGGGCAACTTCCTCGGCATACTCTTCGCCTCCGATGGTTCCTCCAGCATCGACTTCCCGCAGCAGATCAACGCCGATGGCGCTAACCTCCTGGTCGCAGGCTTCAGCCCACCATCGGGCATTTACAGCATCAGCCTCGAGGGTGACGACTTCGGCATCGTCGCGGCGCTCGACGCCGGCCCGCGCGCCGGCTACCGACTCGGCAACGGCGAGATCCTCTGGTCCAACGGCACCTTCCTCCGCACCGATTCCAACATCATCCTCGACAACGGCAGCTTCAGGTTCTTCAGTCTCATCGACTTCGGCGGCGCGCCCTGCCCCGGTGACGTCGCAGACGACTTTGGCTCGGCCGGCGCCGATGGCCAGGTCAGCTTCGGTGACTTCCTCTTCGCCCTGACCATCCTCGGCCCCTGCCCCGGCGGCACGCCCGGCTGCGACTTCGATATCGCAGACGACTTCGGCACCGAAGGCGCTGATGGCCAGGTCAGCTTCGGCGACTTCCTCTTCGCCCTGACCGTCCTCGGCCCCTGCCCGTAATCGATCAACACCTCGACCTGCTCGGCCTAACCGCCGGGCAGGTACTTATCGATCCAGTCGTCCTGCCGAAGCACGCTCTCGCGGTTGCGCCGCGACCGAGCCTCAGCCCGTGACTGTGCCGTGCGGAACGCCCTCGCCGCCAGCGGATGACCCGTGATCTCGTGCCGCGTCGCACCGGCTGCCAGCAACTTCGCAAGGCCCGGCGCGTACTGCTCGATCAGGTCGTCTTCGAGGCTCACAAACGTCTGGCTCGTGCCGGGATCGCCCTGCCGGCCGGATCGACCGATGAACTGACGGTCGATCCGCTTGGCCGTGTGCATCTCGGTCAGCAGCACATGTAAGCCGCCCGCCTCGATCGCCGGCGCATCGGGGATGATGTCCGTGCCGCGACCGGCCATGTTGGTCGCAACGGTGATGGCCGCGCGCTCTGCACCGTGCGGACCGCGCCCCGCATCGCGGATGAGCTCGGCCTCCTCAGCATCGTGCAGCGCATTGAGCGTCGTGTGAGGCAGGTTGCGTTGTGTGAGCCTCTCTGAGAGATACTCGCTCGCGCCGATCGAGGGCGTGCCCGCGAGCACCGGCTGACCCGCTGCCGAGATCTCGTCGATGCTGTCGACGATGGCGTCCCACTTGCTGAGTTCGGTTGTGAACACACGCATCGGCAGCGTCTTGCGGATAAGCGGCCGGTTGGTCGGGATCACCACCACCGGCCTGCCATAGACCTTCTCGATCTCTGCGGTCGCATCGGCCGCGGTGCCCGTCATGCCGCACAGGAACGGATAGCTCCGGAAGAACCGCTGGAAGCTCATCCGTGCGAGCGTCTCGCGGTCGGCGGTAATGTCGAGCCCTTCCTTGGCCTCCACCGACTGGTGAAGGCCGTGCTCCCACGATCGATCCGCAAGGAAGCGGCCCGTGTACTCATCCACGATGACCACGCGGCCATCGACGACGTGGTAGTGCTGACCATGCTTGTAGCAGTGGCGCGCCACCAGCGCCTGCCGCACAAGCTCCTCAGCACGGCGGGTCGCACGCCAGATCGGGTCGCCCTGCGCCGCGAGCACCTCTTCGAACAACTGGTCCAGCCGCACGCGCCCCCGTCGCTTGAGTTCCGCCTGCCGCTTGAGATGATCGATCGAGTAGTCCGGCCCCTCATCGAGCTTGGCTGCAAGCCTGGTCGCCTCGCGGTACACCTCGCTCAACTCATCTTCCGTGCGGCTGCGCGCGATGATCAGCGGCACGACACCCTCATCGATGAGCACCGCATCCGCCTCATCGACGATCGCTGCCTGCAGCCCGGGGATCAACGGCCCGCCCCGACCCGTGGGCTCCAGCGCCGCCGCCTGCCGGCCCGTCCACGCGTTGTTCATCTGGCCCATGCGGAGCTGGTCGCGCAAGTAGTCCGCCGTGATCTGTTTGGGCGTTCCGTAGACAACGTGCCGCGCGTATACATCGGCCCGTGCGGTCGGATCCATCTCCTGCTGGATGCAGCCCACCTCGATGCCGCAGCGCTTGTAGATCGGTGCCCGGCTCTCGGCGTCTCGCTTGGCCAGGTAGTCGTTGACCGTGAACACATGGACATGCCGCCGCCGCCACGCGATCAGGGGCGCAGCGATCGAGCCCGTCAGCGTCTTGCCCTCGCCCGTGACCATCTCGACCACCCGGCCGTAGTAGAGCCCAAGTGCGCCCATGAGCTGCACCCGGTACGCCTCCTGGCCCGTCTCACGCCGGGCGACCTCCCGCGTCGCCGCAAGGCCCTCGCGCACGAGCTCGGCTTCCTTTGCACGCGCACCAGCACCCTTGGGCCTGCGGATCAGGCTCGTCCGCACCCGTTCGACACGCTCATCCAGCGCCGCCTCGCTGAGCCCGCGAAACTCCTCTGCCAATGCATCGGTGCGCCCGGCCTCGGCCCAGAGCCAGCTCTTGCGCTGCCGAAGCTCCCCGGCCTTTACAATCGCGCGGTTGGCCATCGCGTCGAGACCCTTGCGCACCTCCGGCTTGCGCCGGCGAGCCCGCACCGCCTCATACAAAGCCTGATATCGCGTGATCGACTGATCCATGGTGCTCAGATGTCCACCTTGCCCTGCACCAGCTTGTGCAGGCGGTCCACCCACTGATGCAGGTATGGCTTGTCCGGAAGCGTAAACCGAAGCCGAACGCGCTCGCCCGGAAGACCAGGCCATGGCGACCCGCCCTCATCCAGCGCCACCGGCGCGATGTGCATCACGAACTGAGGATCACGAGCAAGCAGGCCGCTCTGCTCAGACGGATCCACCTCAATCGACCCACCACCCGCATAGCCGAACGAAGCGTGCGGCAACTCGCGCTGGCCAACCTGCACCAGCTTCTCCACACGCCCCTTGAACACCTGCTCCACAGCGGACACGAGCCTCAACTCCACGCTGTACTCGTCTGTGCCCAGCTCGTTGGGCCACGCCGCTTCCTGCTGCTCGAGCAGCGCCGTCACCCGCAGGTCACGGTCATCGATCAACTGGCACAGCGGATCGCCGTCGTTGACGTACGCACCCACCAGCTTGCTCGGATCGGCGCTGACAACCCGCCCCGAAATCGGAGCACGCACCACGAGCGCTTCCTTGCGAGACCGCAGGTACTCCGCCCGCGCCTCACGCGTGGCGATGGACTGCCGAGCGATCTCCGCCCTGGCAAAGTCCGCCCGGCCCACCGCCTGCTGTTCGAGCGCTTCGAGCTCAGCGATTCGGGCTTCGAGCTGCGCAAGCTCGCTTGCAAGCTGCGCATTCTCAAGCGTAGCGATCGGCTCGCCCGCCTCGATCCACTCGCCGATGCCCACATGGCCCTCGACGACAAAGCCGCCCGTCTCGAAGAACACGCCTGCTTCCGCCCGCGCTTCCATCACGCCCGAAGCCCTGCGGTGATCCGCCGCCGGCACGAGGCCAACAAGCGCCAGACCGCTGGCCACCAGCAGAATGCTCGTTGCAATCGCTCTCAGGCGATGGTCGCCCAACGAGTGATGCGTGCCCAGCCAGTGGATCCACTTGCCCACCGGCATGATGAACCACATTCCCGCTGTCCAGATCGCAAGCACCAGCCCGATCGCAAAGAGCTTGCCCATCACATAGAGCGTGATCGAGAAGAACAGGAAGATGCGGTAGGCCATCGCCAGCACGCCGTAGGTAAACAGAATGCCAAGCTCGGTGGGATCCGAACTCGGGGGCGTCTCGTTCTTGAGGCGATAGAAGTACTTCTTGAAGAGGAACTTCAACAGGTTCTGTGAACGCTGCATCATGTTCGGCACTTCGAGCAAGTCCGCCAGAATGAAGTAGCCGTCGAATCGCATGAGCGGGTTGGCGTTGAACAGGATCGTCGAGATCGACGCCGTGAACAGCACGTTGTACGCGATCTGATGCTCGAGCGAGGCAGGCGACGTGTTGAGCCACACGAACGCAGCGATCGCCGCGACGAACAACTCGAACAGCATGCCGCCCGCACCGACCGCGATGCGCTTCCACTTGTTCTCAAAGCCCCACGCAGCCGAGGCGTCGACGTACGGCGCCGGGAAAAGCACGAGGAGCATCACGCCGAACTCGGGTACCTGCCCGCCATACCGCTTGCAGATCACGCCGTGACCCGTCTCGTGAATCGCCTTGGTCACGATGAACGTCACGATCAGCCATGGCCACAGCGCTGGATTCGAGTAGATGCCCTCGGCACCGTCGACCAGCCGGCTCCACTCGGGCAGCAACTGCACGATCGCCGCGATGACCAGCGCGGCCCACAGCACCAGGCCCCAGACATTCAAGAGCGGCCTGAAGAATGGCTCGATCCACGTCAGGTAGGCATCCGGGTTGAACATCTTCACCCGGAAATACATGATCCCGATCGCCTGCTGCACCGCCTTCTTCTTGAATCGCTCGCGCCCTCGGCGCAGCAACTGATCCGTCTCGGGGTTGGCATCCGCCGAAAGAAGGTTGGAGTTGTACAACTGGCTGAGAAGCTGGATCGCCTCGTGCTGCGTCGGCGCGGTGTCGCCGTGCTGCTCGAGACTGATCTTCCAGATGTCCTCGACGGTGCGCTTGCCGTCGAAGAGCCCGACGAACTGGTGCGCAATCGGATTGAGCCTGTAGAACTGGTTGCTCGACGGATCCTTCACAACGTGCCACCGCTTGCCGCGGTAATGCTGACGCGTGATCTGCACGTGCGGGCGCAGCCTCGGCTTCATTGCACGCACGCGGTGCCAGAACGGGGAGAAGGTCGGGCGTTCAGCCATGGGTCAGGTTGCTCTCAGTGCGTCCGAGCCGCACGCTTGGGGTCAAAGCCGATCACCACCGCGAAGTTGACTACCAAGTTCACCACCAAAGGAACAGGCGAAGCGTGTCGCGGATCCGTCGCGTGCCGATGTCCAGCAGCGTGCGCTCGCCCGTGTCAAACTTCGCAAGACCCTCCATGCCGGGCCTGAGCCAGACTGGTGGATCATCGAGCGTCGCTCGCACCTCAAAGGCGTTGGTGCCCTCTTCAGGCGTGGCCAGCGGCACGATGCGCGTCACCGTCAGCGGCGTCTTTCGGTCTGGATACGCCTTGGTCGCAAGCTCGCCCGTCATGCTCTCTTCAATAAGGGAGATATCGCGATCCTGCACCCGTGCAACGACCGTCAGTTGATCGAGCGGCGCGATCTCGTAAAGCCCCTCACCGAGCGTCACCGATGAGCCCACCCGCTT
Organism: uncultured Phycisphaeraceae bacterium; assembly: GCA_964605165.1. GTDB lineage: Bacteria > Planctomycetota > Phycisphaerae > Phycisphaerales > UBA1924 > OFTM382. The sequence continues at coordinate 3,334 of CAZSBR010000039.1, read as the reverse complement.
GGACAGATCGCCCATCAGGATGCGCCCATCGATCGGCGCCGTGATGACCGCCTTGGCAATCAGGTGGTCGTACAGATCGATCTGGGCCTGCGCCTGGGCGATCTGCTGCTCCATCTGCTTGAAGCCCGCTGTATCACGATCGCTGAGCGCCTGTTCGGCCTGCTTTTCTGCCTCGGCCCGCTGCGCGATCGCGCTGAGCCGCTGAAGCTCCATCTCCGCGGTGTCAAGCCGCGCAAGCACCTGACCCCGCGTGACCTCATCGCCCTCTTTGAGGTCCTCGGTCACGCTCGAGATGATGCCCTCGAACGGCGCCGAGACGAACCGCCTCTCCTGCGCTTCGAGCGAGACGGGCGCCTCCACGCGGTACGGCACCTGCACGAACGTCACGACCAGCGCGAGCGCCATCACCGCGATGCCGCCAAGCTTCCAAACCGTGTGCTTGGGGCCCACGAGCCAGCCCGCCGCCTTCACCGAGTCGTCATACGCCCGCAGGGCCGTGTGCCGATCCGCCGTGCGCCGAAGCCTCAGCACCGGTGCAAGCAGATCGCTCGCACTCTGCAGCAGCTCAACGCCCGACAGTTCGATCCCGCCGTCGGATGCTGTCTCGATGGTCAGCACGCCGACCACATCTTCATCCACACGCAACGGGACCGACAAGAGCTTGAGCCTCGCATCGGCTGACGCGAGCGTCTTGTGCGCGTGCGTCACTGCCTGAGCGAGCAGCACGTCACCCTGCGCACCGTCGGCCTGCGAGCGCTCCGGCGGCGGCGGGTACACGATGGCCTGCTCCTGATCGAGGCACTCGTCCATCGCATCTTCGAGCTGCTTGACCATCGCAAGCCGGCGATCGATGTTCTCCGTGTCGCTGATGGCCACGACCTTCACCGCGCCACCCTCGCCACCCGCATCAAGCCCCTTGGTCCAGCCCAGCGCCACGCGGTCTGCGCCGAGCTGCCTGCTCAGATCGTTGCAGAGCTGCATCGTCGCAGCCTTGAAGCTCCCGGCTGTGTTCACCGAGCCGATGAGCTTGGTGGCCAGATCAAGCGCTCTCGCAGACGCCTGCGTCCGGCGAAGGTGCTGGCGCGCGCCGTGACCGTGCACATAACCCGCGATGAGTTCAACAACCGCAAGCGTGGTCTGCATCGCCTGGCTGCTGCGACCATCGAGCAGCAGCGTGATGACCTGCCGCGATGCGCCGCCCGCCGCGCCCAAAGGGATCGCAGCAAGAAAGCCGCTGTTCGCCGCGTCGTAGAAGGGCGAATCGTTCTCGATGCCAAACACCTCGACCTTGCCGCGCTGACCAGCCGTACGCGCCGCTGTCTTTGCATCCAGCTCAAGCTCGACCTGGCCCTCCGCGGGGGCCGCGGGAGGCTGCTCGGGATTGGCGCTGGGCCAGACCAGAAGCGAGCGCGGCTCTGCCGCGGCCTGCGCATCGTCGCCCTCGGCCGAGGGCACCGCCCACAGCACGCCCTGCTTGGCACCGCTGGCCTGCGAGATCACCGCCAGCAAACGCATCAGGAAAACCCGGTCGTCCGGAGCATCCGCCGTCAGTTCCGCGACGATCCGCTGCCAGCCCGGGCTGCGCAGCTTGCCCTGATCGATCATCGACCCACCCCCTCAGACTCACCCGCAGCGACCTGCTGCGAGGCCTCGCTGGTGGCACGCGCCTGCAGGCTCTGCCATGCCTCGGTCGGCTCGGCAAACCGCACCCAGCAGTTCAGCCCCGGCGGCAGTTGCTCTGGATTGGCCACCTCCACACGCACACGCCGGGCACCCGCGCCCGCATCGGCTGTCGGCGCCACCTCGATGACCTTGCCCTCGAGCACCCGCGGCTCGCCGAGCACCGGCATCAGCACCCACGCCGGCTGCCCGCCCGAAGGATCGAGCCCGAGCGATTCCTGCGTCGGCACGGGCACATCGATCCAGAGTTCATCCACGTTCACCACACGGATCACCGGGTCACCCTGCTGCACCGTCTGCCCGACATCCACCGTCACGACATCGATCACACCATCAAACGGCGCTGTCAGGCGATACTTCTCCACGCGCGCAAACGCCCGGTCGACCTGCAACGCTGCGAGCGTCTGGTTGAGTTCGGCCAGCTTGAGATCAATGAGCGAGGTGCGGTAGCGAGACTCAGCACGCTGGAACTCCGCGGGCGACAGGCCCTCCTTGCCGAAGGCCTCCTGCGCACGATCAAACTCCAGCTTGGCCAGATCGACATCCGCCTGCGAACGCTCGACGGGAAGCCGCGTGCTCGCACGCGCTTCCTGGAACCTCGCCTCGGCCAGATCTTCGGCGTCATCGCCTCGGATCAACAAGTCGCCCTGCTTGACTCGCTGACCGCCCGTCACCGCGACCTCGTTGATGCTCGTCGGCAGGCTGAAACCCATGGCGGCGTCTCGGCTGGGCCTCGTGACCGCGCGGTGGCCGTCGAATGCGTCGATCCAGCGCATCTGCTCGAGACGCGCGCTCTCGATGCTCGCTGCGTCCGCGTCCGCCCTCTGCTGCCCTCGGTTGGGCTGAGCCAGCGCCGGCATCGCAAGAACACCCGCCGCTGCGACGCTCCACAGCACTCGTTGCATGTCGTTCATGTGCATCCTCATTGACCGCGTGACGGGCCCACGGGCCCCTCGGTGCCGCTGCTTTCGCGGGCCCCGGCCCTGCGCGAGGCCCTAGGCGTGCCACCTTGCCCGCTCATGGAGCGGGCACCCTGGTAGCCGGGCGTGTCCCCGCAGTCAGCCCGTCAGGCCGCCGCCAGCCACACCTCCGGCCGCCATCGCGACTCCTGCGGGATACGCCCGCGGGCCGGCTCCTGTTCCCGTCCTATTCTACCCGGACCAAGGGGCCAGCCCCAAGCTCAACCCTTGGTCAAACACCCGGGCGGTGCCTTCAGCGGCCCCATCACCGATGGGCCCGCGTGCACGGCCCCACTTTCGGAGTTGTGCATCATGCCGAGCCCCACCGCCCCCACCACCCCAGCCGACACGAGCGACCAGGCCCACGAAGCCACGCTCTCCGAACGCATGGCATCGCTGGCCCTTCACGGCGGCCAGGCAGTGTGCACCCCGCCCATCGCCTTCATGAAGCCCGGCCTGCACCCGCAGGACATCAAGGCCGCCACCGCCGTTCTCGAATCCGGCATGCTCCGCGCCGCCAGCCAGTGCGAGGCCCTCGAACAGCAGTTCAGCGCCAAGTCCGACGCCAGGATCGGCCTCACCTGCGCCAACGGCACCTGCGCCCTCGAACTTGCCTATCACGCGCTGCTCGAGCCCGGTGACGAGGTCCTCGTGCCAGCCTGGACGTACATCGCCACCGCCAGCATGCTCGTGGC
>CAZSBR010000038.1:8355-15014 GCA_964605165.1 uncultured Phycisphaeraceae bacterium | reverse complement strand
GATGTGCTCGACGAGAAAGTCCGTCATGGTGTTCTTGGCGTCGTTGCCAAAGCGGCCAAAGCCGCCGTGCTCTTCCGGCGCGCCGGTGTTCTCGTAGCTGACGAGCCTGAGAATGTCGCGGCTGGCACCTTCGTGTTCGTAATGATCGCCCAGCATCTCGATGAATCGCTGCTGCAACTCGAAGGGCACGACGCGATCACCCTTGATGTGGAGTGCCTGGAGTGGGATCGGCCGAAAGCTCTTGAGGTGGGCGGAGGCATCGATGCGGGCGACCGCGTCGGGATCGTGCGAAGCGGTGAACGCCCGGTGGTCACCCGCCTTGGGGAAGTAGAGTTCACAGAGCAGGCCGGTGGTGCCTTCGACGTGCGCGCACTTGAAGGGATGCTCATCGCACAATCGGCGCAGCGTGGCCATGCCGCCGGCGGACATGCCGCCGATGGCGAGCTTGTCGCGATTGATGAGGTGGCCATGGTCGGCGAGCGCTTCATTCAGGGCGTCATCGATCTCGTCGATCATCTGTGAGACGACGCGGACGGACTCGGAAGCGTGGTCGGCGCCGGGTTGTTTGCGCTCGCCATGGCCCGGTAGGTCGAGTGCGATGGAGCCGATGCCTTTGCGGAGCAGGCGGAGGTAGCGGCCGTTGTCGAGTTCCTTGAAGGCTGTCCTGCCGTGCATCCAGAGGAGCATGGGCGCGGGTGTTGACCAGTCGGGATGCACGATCATCGCGGGCACGCCGGCGAGCGAAACATGCCGGGCTTGTGCTGCGAGCGATGCGGGCAGCTTGGTCAGCGAGGGGTCCATGGGCGAGATGTTCGAGGTTTAGAGCACGACTTCGCTGCCAGATTCGATCTCTTCGGGCAGGTCCATGCCTTCAAGGTGGGAGGGGTCGGTGGCGGTGAGGGGGCTGATCTCGATGGTGCAGGCGGGTGCGCCGTCGCTCGATCGCGGGATGGCCACGCCTCGCGCTTCGAGCCATCTGGCAGCGCGTTCGGTCTGCAGGGCGGTGCTGGTCGCGGGGCTGTCGTTGCCCTCGGCGTTCTTGATGGGTGCGAACTCCTCGACGCGATCGGTCTCGAGGACGATGGACTTTTCCGCGAGGGGCAGGGCATCGAAGACGAACATCTCGAGCTTGACCGCGTTGGGTTCATCGGGCTGAACGATCTTGCCGGACTGTGGATCGCAGTAGGGCACCTTCTTGTCGGCGCGGTGGAAGGGCAGCGCATACTGGGGGTTGGTGGCAACGCGGCTCAGGAAGTCGAGGCTCATGGCGTGGATGGCGATCGAGCCGCCGTTGAACTTGAGACTGCCATCAAGGTTGGTTTCCTGCTGGCGTTCCATGGGCATGTCGGAATATTCGACGACGGCGGTTCTGCCGTCGATCTTGCAGAAGAGGCCGACTTTCTCTTCGGCGTATGCCTTGGCGACCATCTTGGAGGACATCTCGCCGGAGCTGTCCGGGGCTGCGACGTGCAGGCCGAGGAAGACCGGGTCGACTGGTTTGACTGTTGCGTTGTCGACCTGGAAGTAGCTGAGGTGCTCGATGCCGCGGGCTCGGAGGGCGTCGAGTGTGCCTGAGCGGTGGAGGGCTCGGATGGACCCGCCGTGGCCATCGGGGGTGAGCGCCAGGGCGTCCTTGGCAGCGAGCAGCACGTTGCCCGAGGTGCGGTCGAAGGCGGGCATGGCGCCCTGGGGGAAGAAGACGACGTCGGCGGGGTTGAGCCCGAAGTGGTTGTGCTGCTCGAAGAAGCTCACGGTGGCCTCGTGGTTGAGGTCACTGGTCATGATCGCCCAGGGGATGGGCTTGCCGAAGAGGCTTGAAGCCTTGCGGATGGACTCGGCGAAGACCTGGAAGAGCGGCTTGCGGGAGATGGGGGCTGAGGGGTAGCAGCCCTTTGGGCCGTCATAGCCGAGCCTTGAGCCCTGCCCGCCTGCGACGGTGAAGCAGGCGACCTTGCCGGCCTTGAGCAGTTGCTCGCCAGCAGCCTGGGCAGCGGCGCGGTCCCAGTCGCCCTGCAAGGCGTAATAGGGCGCAGGCTCAACGCCAGCGGGCAGATCGGCCAGCGGCTTGTTCTTGACGTAGGTCTCGACGAGCGAGGGAAAGGTCTCGGGCTCGGCGGCGTCGATCTGCGTCAAGAGCTGATCGAGCTGGCTGGCATCGAGGGAATCTGCGAAGGCGAGCAGGTGGGCCTGCTGAACGGCTTCGAGGCGGGCGCGGATGTCTTCGATCGTGGGCATGTGCCGATGGTAGAGGCGGGGCTGTACGCTTGCCCGATGCCACGACTGAACCTTGCCGATCCACCCCGGCTGCCGATGGTGCTGCCCTCCATCCTGTCCGCGGACTTTGCCGAGTTGGGCGCTGAGTGCGAGCAGGTGCTTGCGCTGGGCGCTGATGGGCTGCACATCGACGTGATGGACGGGCACTTCGTTCCCAACCTGACGATGGGGCCAGCGGTGGTCCGATCTCTGAGGCACAGGCTGCCCGAGACGTGGCTTGATGTGCACCTGATGGTCGAGAAGCCCACGGAGTTGGTGGAGGCCTTTGCCGACGCTGGGGCTGACCACCTGACGGTGCACGCTGAGGTGGTGCCCGTGGGCGAGCGCGCGGCGATGGTCGAGCGGATCCGGTCGCTTGGCTGCACGGCGGGGCTGGCCCTGAATCCCGATCGGGAGATCGATCTGGACAGGTCGAGCTTTGCGTTGTTTGACCTGATCCTGGTGATGAGCGTCTTTCCGGGCTTCAGCGGTCAGGCGTTCATTGAGGAATCGGTGCAGCGGTGTTCGGCGGTGCGGAGGGCGGTGAGCGGAGAGACGCGAGTGGAGATGGATGGCGGGATCAGCCCCGCGACGTCTCGGGCCGTCCGAGAAGCGGGATGTGACGTGCTGGTGGCGGCTTCGGCAGTCTTTGGTGTTCAAGGTGTTGAACGGCAGAGGGTTATGGAGAGTATCCGCGGCGAGCCGTGAAACGTGGGAAGTACGAACGAAGCACGAACGAAATCGATATGGCCCATTCGCTTTCCCAATGGGATGCTGGCTAGACTCACGGCTTCGTTGAGACGGGGCGATGGTGGAAACTTCGCCCGAAGGAGCTTGCCTGCATGGCTGGGAATCGTCGCGACGCACGCATTCTCATTGTGACCACGGGCGCCACGGAGTGGTGCCAGCAGCAGCGGTTGGTGGGTTCAACGGACCTGCCGATGTCCGCTGCGGGCGTGCGATCAATGCGGGCCGCTGCCGAGAAGATGGGTTCAGAGCAGCTCGGTCTGGTGCTTTGCGGCCCTGACGAGGGCAGCGAGCTGGCGGCAGAGGTGATCGGGGCCGCAACGGGCGGGCGGGTGCGCTCGCTCGAGGGATTGCGCAATCCGTGTCTTGGGCTTTGGGAGGGGTTGAGCGTTCAGGACGCGTCGGACAAGTTTGCGAAGAGCTACCGGCGGTGGTGCTCTGACCCGGCGAGTGTGCTGCCCCCCGAGGGTGAGGCCTTCGATGATGCGGAGGCACGGATCCTGGGGACGATCGCCAAGGCGGTGCTCAAGCACAAGGCGGATACGCCGATCGGGATTGTGCTGAGGCCTGCTGCGAGCGCGATCTTCCGGTGCTGGCTCGAGTCGTTGCCGAGTGAGCGTGTAGGGTGGATGATTGAGCGTTCGCAGCCGACGGAATGGCGGAGCGTGCCCCGAAGCCGGTTCGAGGCGGTGCGTTCGACCCTGAAGACCGCGATCTAGCGGACTGCAGTCGAGACGGCTGCGATCGAGAGGAAAGTCGCAGATGGAGGCATCGGGCTCAATCATGCGGGCTGAAAGCAAGGACAAGGCAGTGTCGAAGGCGCCAACACGCACATGGGCAGCGGTCCGGCCAGCACGCAAGGCATCGGTGCCCGAGGGATCGTGGCTGAGGTGTCCTTCGTGCGGGCAGATGATCTATCGGCGGCACATGGAGACGAACCTGCATGTGTGCCCGGAGTGCAGCCATCACTTCCGCCTCGGCGCGACCGACCGGGTGTCGCAGCTTGCCGACCCGGGTTCTTTCCAGACGGCGTTTGATCACCTTCAGTCGGTGGATCCGCTTTCGTTCAAGGACCTCAAGGCCTATCCCGATCGCGTGCTTGCTGAGCAGATCAAGAGCGGGCGCCCCGATGCGGTGCTCGCGGGCGAGTGCTTCATCAAGGGCCGGTCTGCTGTGCTGTGCTGCCTGGATCTGAATTTCATGATGGGTTCGATGGGCAGCGTGGTGGGTGAGGGTGTGACGCGGAGCGTGGAGCTTGCGCTGGATCGCGGGTTGCCGCTGGTGCTGGTGAGTTGCTCGGGCGGCGCGCGGATGCAGGAGAGCGGTCTTTCGCTCATGCAGATGGCCAAGACGAGCGCGGCGCTGGCGCGTCTTGATCGGGCGGGGCTTTTGTTTATCAGCGTGCTGACGGACCCGACGACGGGCGGGGTGACGGCGAGCTTTGCGATGCTGGGGGATGTGATTTTGGCCGAGCCCAAGGCGTTGATTGGCTTCGCCGGGCCGCGGGTCATTCAGCAGACGATTCGGCAGGATCTGCCCGAGGGCTTCCAGCGGTCGGAGTTCCTGCGTTCGTGCGGGATGGTGGACCGTGTGGTGCATCGGCACGAGCTGCGCAACGAGATTGCGCGTCTGATCGACTACACCGGCGGATGAGCCGGGATGACGCTCGAGTTCAGAGAGTTCGTGCGCGACCGCTGGCGTGGAGCTGTGCGGCGGGTATCGGCTACAGCCTCGGACTGAGTTTTTCCGTGGAGCCCTTCGGGCTCTGGGCGATGGGGCTGGTCGGGCTTGCGTGGCTTGCGTGGGCGTGGCTGCCCGTGGCGGGCGAGCGGCCTGTGCGCACGAGCCTGGCGCTCGCGGCGGGCACGCTGCCGGTTTGGGCGTGGACCCATGGCTGGGTGTTTGGCGTGGCGTGGCCTGGCGCGGTGGGGCTCTGGCTGCAGATGGCGGTGTATATATGGGTCTTTGCCTGGCTGACCGCGGTGGTGCATCGTCGGTGGGGCGAGCGCCTGGCCTGGTTGGTGTGGCCCGTGCTGTGGTGCGGCGTGGAGTGGCTGCGGAGCGAGGTTGTCTGGGGTGGCTACGCGTGGTACGTGCCGGCACAGGCGCTGATTGATGCACCGATGGTGGCGTCCGCGGCGGGCGTGATCGGGTTGCATGGCGTGGGCCTGCTCGCGGCGGTGCTGGCGGCGTGCGTGGCGGGGTTGGCTGCGGGATTGCATCCGGGACGGGTGCAGGTCGTTCGGCCTCGGGTGTGGATGGCTGGTGCTGCTGCGACAATGCTCGCGTGGGGCGGCCTGTCGTGGTGGGGCTGGGCGCCGGCGGCGGATGGGCCGGGTCTTCGTGTGGCGGCGGTGCAGACTGCTGTGCCCCAGAGCGTGCGGGGCGTCTGGAAGGCGTCAGATCGCCTCGTGACGATGGAGCGGCTGATCGAGTTGTCCAAGGGGGCAACGCAGGCGGTGCCTCGGCCGGATGTGGTCGTGTGGCCCGAGACGCTCTTTCCGGGAGACACGCTGGAGGACGAGGCGGCGGCGACGGAGCGGCGTGCGGATCTGGTGTGGCTGGAACCCGATGAGGGTGAGGGACCGACGTTTGAGAACCTGGTCTGGCGTGGTCGTGACGGCACGCAGGAGCCGGCGCTCGTGCCGCGGATGGCGATCAGCGGCGAGCGGCGATTCGTGTCATCGATGGTGTGTTACGACACGCTGCTGTTCTGGCAGGGGGTCTTTGACGTTCCGATGCTGGTGGGTGCCGACGGCTTTGTGGGCTTGTCGATCGCGATGGATGAGCAGGACAGGCCTGTGACGAGCTTTGACGCGCGGTACAACAGCGTGCACCTGCTGCGGGGTGGTCGGGTGCAGCCGGGGCGGTACGACAAGCAGCATCTGACGCCGTTTGGCGAGGTGATGCCGGTGCTGGAGCATTGGCCTTGGCTTGAGGACCTTGTGCTCAATGCGGGCATTGGTGCGACGGGTATGCGCTTTGATCTTGCGCGGGGTAACCGTGGCGGTGGAGCGACGCGCTTTGTGCTTGAGAACGAGGCGGGGGAATCGGTGCGGGTGGCGACTCCGGTGTGCTTTGAGGTGACGTCCGCGGGGGTTTGCCGCGGGCTGGTGGCGCATCGTGGGCAACGGGTCGCCGATGTGTTTGTGGGGCTGACGAATGACGGCTGGTTTTCGCACTGGCCGGTAGGCCGGCGGACGCATCTCAGGCTTGCGCGTTGGCGGAGTGTGGAGACGTGGACGCCGATGGTTCGGGCCGCCAACACGGGCGTTTCGGCGTGGGTCGATCAGCATGGGCGGCTGGGAGGCTCGATCGAGCCTTGGCAAGAGGGTGTCCTGGCTGCGCATGTGCGAACGCAGCGGGCGTTGAGCCCGTATGCCCGGGGTGGCTTTCTCGCGGGCTGGATCGCTCCGATCTGCACTTCGGTCGTGGTGGCCCTGCTGGCGGCGCGAAGGCTTGGTGAGCAGCGGCGCAAGCGGAGAGATCAACGCCCGGCGGGCGATTGAGCCGATGCACACGGCGCGTGGCTTGCGATGCGTCGTCAGATGGCGTGTGAGGCCGCCTGTGGCCCTGCGGACCGGCAGGGCGGAGCAACCGCGTCGATGCCCGCTCGGTGCATGCGATGGACCCACGAAACGGAGCTACGAGTCGATGAT
>CAZSBR010000038.1:0-8255 GCA_964605165.1 uncultured Phycisphaeraceae bacterium | reverse complement strand
GCGGCGACGCGGTCAAACGATGCGCAGGTGCGAGCCAACGCGATCGAGGGGCTTTCTGAGACACCTGCGCGGCTTGGGCCGGTGCTTGGGGTCGCGCTGCGGGACTCGAACGAAGGCGTGCGGGCAGTTGCTGCAGCTGTGGCGGGGAGGACGGGGCAGCGCGAGCAGCTCGGCGCGGTGCGGGCGTTGCATCGTGATCGTTCGCCGTTCGTGCAGGCGTCGGCGTTGTATGCATCGACGCAGCTGGGTGATCGTGAGGTGGACATCACGCCGTTGGGCGGGCTCTTGACGCAGTCCGGCTCAGCGCGGGTGCGTGCGCACGCTGCGACGATGGTGGGGATGATCGGTGATGCGTCGGCGGTGCCGATGCTGCGTTCGGCTGCAGCGGCGCAGATGCCGAGGGCTGGCGAGGGCGAGGTTCGTCTGCTGCGGCTGTCGATTTCGGAGGCGTTGGTTCGGCTGGGTGAGGATGAAGAGCTTCACACGCTGCACGCGGCGTTGTTTCCATCGACGCCCGATGAGTTGGAGGCCGCGGCGATTGCTGCACAGATGCTCGGAGAGATCGGCAGCCGGCGTTCGATTCCGGAGCTGACCAACCTGGTGGTGTACGAGGACACCGCTACGGGTCAACGGATGCCGGCGGAGGTCCGTCTGGCGGCGGCGAAGAGTCTGGGCGAACTCGGCAAGACTGATGGAGCCTTTGTCGGCCTTGAGTACGTCAACGATGCGAACCCGCTGATCCGGGCGCAAGCGGCTCGGGCTCTGGGTGTCATGCGTGGGGGCGAGGTTCGGCCTGCGCTGGAGCGGCTTCTGCAGGACACCGATCCGCTTGTGCGTGTTTCCGCGGCGGCTGGGGTGCTGGACCACGTCTCCCGCTGAGCGGTGGATATCCCGGGGCTGGCGGGGGCAAGGCTGCTGGCGGGCTGTGGGCGATGGAGAGGGTCAGGGGGGGAGTTGCCCAAGAGCGGTCAAGGTGTGCTACACTGCCCGCCTCCGGGCGGGCTCGCGGTCTTGTTCGGGATCCACTTGAATAGATGGGCTGGCTTGCTTCACGGCGGGTCGGCCATGGCTCAGGAGCCTCTGCGTGCACATTCTTACGAAAGTCTTCGCTGTCTTTGCTTCGGTGCTGAGCCTCGTGCTCGCCACGTTGACGATGAGCATGGCCTTCAACATCAGTGAAGTGTCCAGTGCTCTGCGTGATGCTGAGGCGACAGCGGCTCAGGAAAAGTCTCAGAAGGATGCCGAGGTGAATCGGGCTGCTTCCGAGCGGTCGAGGCTCGAGGCGCAGATGACCGACGCCTTCAACGAGATTGCTCGTCTTCGTGGCGTGAATACGGACATCGCCTCGGAGAACGCGCGTCTTCGGTCAGAGGTGAGCCGCGAGCGTGAAGCGGCTCAGGCGATCCAGACTCAGATCGGTGACTTTGACAAGACGGTCGCGGCGCAGACGCGCCTGATCGAGAGCTATCGCGACCAGATCAATCAACTGCGTGGGGACAACAGCCGCATCCGTTCGGAGTCGCTCGCGATTGAGGATCGTCTCAACGACCGTGAGAGTGAGCTGGGCGTGCTGAACCAGCAGATTCGTGCGTTGCAGGAGCAGCTTGCTGCGGTGGAGACCTCGATGCAGGGTGGCTCGGCGTCGGCCACGACGGCTGCGGGCCAGGCTGCTCGTCCCTTCGAGTTCACCGGGCCGGTGATCACGACCCGGGTGTCGGGCAAGGCTGTTGATCCGGCGTCGGGCAAGCAGCTTGTTGAGCTTGCTGCGGGCAGCACGGATCGGCTTGCGAACAACATGAAGCTTTTCGTGACGCGTGGGAACCAGTGGGTTGCTGATATCACGGTGGTTCGGACCGATCTGAACCAGGCGGTGGCGCGGGTTGAGCTGAGCGCACCTGGCCAGGTCATCCAGCCCGGAGACATCGTGCTGAGCCGGCTTCGCTGAGTGCGGAGTTGTTGAGAAGCGGCTGAAGTCTCTGACGGCGCGAACCTACGCAGTGGAGTTCATCTGATGAATCAGTTCGGAATGCAGATGCCCGGTGGGCGTGCACGCAAAGCTTCGGGCCCGGATGTTTACACCGGCCTGCTCGCGGTGGCTGTGGTGGCCCTCCTTGCGGCTTGCGGCGTCGTCTTTGTGCTGGGCAGCGATATCGGCAAGGGCGGCAGCGCGATTGCGCTGCAGGAACCGGGCAACGTGCAGTTGCCCAGCCCGTGACTTGCTCTTTGCTCGCGGGCGTCGCGGGTATGTAGGTGCAGGTGGGTGACGGGTTCACGGCCCAGGGCCGGATCTTGGTGAGCGTGGGCCTGCTTGGCTGTTGACGAGACAGAACGGGGTGCTCGATGCCCGATGAGACCTACGTCTCCTGTTATGGGCTGGAGACGGGCTGTCGTCTTGGGCTTGCCGAAGCTGAGAAGCTCAGCACGGAGCCCGTGTGGTTTCACTTTGACCGGCGGCGGGACGAAACGCAGCGGTGGCTCTTGGAGCGGTCGGGCGTTGATGCGTTGATCGCCGAGGCCATGCTCGCGGAGATGACCCGATGCCGCGCTGTGACGAGTACGCAGGGCGTGCTGCTGATTCTTCGCGGCGTGAATCTGAACGAGGGTGCTGATCCGGCGGACATGATTTCGCTGCGGATCTGGGCGGAGCCCAGCCGGGTGATTTCGCTGCAGGGGCTGACGCTCAGGACGACGGCGAGTGTGATCAGCGAGTTTGAGGAGGGCAGGGGGCCGCGGAGCGTGGGTGCACTCCTGACGGGTCTGGCATCGGGGCTGTCCGAGCGACTTGCAGACGTGGTCGATGAGATCGGTGATGCGCTCGATGAGGTTGAGGAGAAGCTGGTTTCAGGCGAGCGCGTGGAGCGGAGTGAACTGGTTGCGCTTCGGCATCGTTCGATCGTGTTGCACCGGCACGCAGCGACGCAGCTCAAGGCACTGAACACCTTGCTCGCCGAGGGCGCTGGGCTGCTGAGTGAGGACGACCGGGAGGTGCTGGCTGAGGAGATCAACCGGACGATGCGGGTGGTGGAAGATCTTGATTCGGCCAAGGCGCGGGGGGGCGTGATCCACGAGGAGATGAGTTCGATCGTTGGCGAGCAGGCCAATCGCAGGATCTACGCGGTGACGATGATCACGGCGATCTTCCTGCCGTTGACGTTGATCTCGGGCTTGCTTGGGATGAACGTGGGAGGCATTCCCGGTCAGGACACGCCGGTTGCCTTTGCGATGACGGTCATAGGGATGGCTTTGTTGGGTCTTCTCGGAGTTGTGGTCGCGCGTCGGCGGGGATGGCTGTAGAGGCTGGCTCGTGGGTTTGCGCGTCTGACTGGCTCGGGGGCTGCGGGCTGTGCAGGAGCCTTGCTGGCTCGGCGATGGAGCGGATGTGGAGGTCTCGCTGGGGGAATGCGATCTCGATGTTGGCTTCTCGGAAGGCGAGGATGACCTGCATGTGCATGTCGTGTCGGACGGTGAGCAGATGATCGATGTGGGGGATGAAGACGCGGAGTTGGAAGTCGAGTGTGCTGTCACCGAAGCCGCCGAAGACGACGTAGGGCTTGGGGTCTTCGAGGACGAGTGGGTGTTCCTGGGCGAGCTTGAGGAGGATGGCCTCGGCCTTCTTGACGTCTTCGCCGTAGCCGACGCCGACTGCAACTGTGAGTCGGAGGGTGGGATCTGAGAGGGTCCAGTTGATGACGTCGCCGGTGATGAACGTCTTGTTGGGGATAATGAGTTCTTTGCGTTCCCAATCGGTGATGGTGGTGGCGCGCATCTTGATGCGGGTGACCGTGCCGTTGATGGAGCCGATGGTGACGGTGTCACCGATTCGGATGGGGCGTTCGCCGAGGATGATCAGTCCGGAGATGAAGTTTGCGAAGATCTCCTGCAGGCCGAAGGCGAGGCCGAAGGTGAGTGCTGCTGCGAGCCACTGGACGCTCGACCAGGAGATGTCGATCGCGGCGAAGGCGGCCAGCAGGCCGACGGTGGCGATGATGTAGCGGAGGATGGTGCTCAGGGCGTAGCGGCTGCCCGCATCGAGCGGGAGTCGTTGCAGCACGAGGAACTCGACGAGCCCGGGGAGGTTGCGGAAGGCGAGGATGGTGGCGATGAGGACGACGATCGCCACGCCCACGTGTGAAAGCGTGATGACGGTTGGGGTGTTGAGGTTCTCGGCTTGCTGAAGGGTGGCGTCTGAGGCGGCGCTGCCGACACCGGAACTGATGGCGGACAGCGGGTTGGGCGAGACGGTGGCTGCGCTGCCGTTGGGGGCGGTCTGATCACCGGATCGCTGCGGGGCTGTGCCATTGCTTGGCGATTGCTGCAGCGAAGCGGAAGTTGGTGCTTCGAAGAGGGGGATGCGATCGTCCTGGAGCGATTCGACGACGCGGATGTGGGGATAGACCTCCACCCGGTCGAGCATGCGCAGGGCGGGGAGGACATCCGCCCAGATGGCGAAGAGGCCGACGGCAGCGATGATCCAGACAGACGTGCGGAAGAGTTGGCGTGTCTGTGCGCTCATGGCGGGCAGGTCGACCTGATCTTCATCGACTGGGGCGGCGCTGCTCTCTGTCGGCAGAGGGGCATCCCCGACTCGCTGCGACTCCTCGGCGAGGGTTTGTTCGCGGCGTCTTCGTGCGCCCTCGACGGCGACTCGCCGCCGTGCGAGGAAGAGCCATCGCATGAGCAGGGCATTGAAGAGGATCAGGCCGAGGGCGAGGATGGTTGTTCGCTCGAGGCGGAGCTGGAGCTGAAGCGAGGTGTAGTAATACCCGGCCCAGGCGATGGCGACGAGCGCGAGTGGTGCAGCGACGATGACGAGGTAGAGGGGCACGCGCAGTCGCGAAAGCCAGCCTCCGAAGCGTGGCTCGAGCGCGGCGACGAGCGGGCCCGTGGGTTTCAGGACCAGAGCTGCGAAGCTCGAGAGGGCGAGCATGCTCAGGGTGAAGGATGCCCGGCCGAGTGAACTGGCGAGGACCTCATCGCCGAAGTGGTCAACGGCGAAGGTGCCTGCGGTGGCGACAGCGAAGATCGGCGTCAGCCATCGGAGGTGGCGCCGGATGGGTCTGAGGGTCTCTGCAGCCCAGCGGAAGTGAGCCTCGGCGAGTCGGTTGGCCCCGATGCTTTGGCGCACGAACATGAGGACGAACACGACGCCCGAGGCCATCTGCAGGCCGTAGCCGAGCGAGGCCACAATCGCGACTTGTTCGAGGGGCCTTGCCAGCAACCAGCCGGCCCACCAGATGAAGGCGGGGACGGGGCTGGCAGCCAGGGCAGTGCAGCCGAGGGCGGCGAAGGTGTGGGCGAGGTGGTCGGTTCGGAAGCGTTTGACCAGATCTGCGAGGTCTTGAAGCTTTCGGCGGCTCCACCGGCTGGCGGCGACGAGCAACGAGAGCGCAGCGATGACGACGGCAGAGGTCGGGAAACGTGCCTTGATGTCGGCCCAGATGTGTCCGAACGCTTCGGACCAGGCCTGTCTGTCTGTGACAATGTTCCCCGCCTCGGTGAGGTCGTCTATGAGGGAGGGGCGATCCTTCGTGATGCTTCTGACCCACAGGATGCGCTCCTGGATAAAGCTCTCGTAAGCGGTCGCGGCTTCGAGAAGTCGTTTGCCGACCACGGAGAGATCCACAAGGACGTCCTGGTAGCGGTCGGCGTCGTTCTCGAGTTCCGCAAGGATGTCTCGGCGTGCGGCGGCGAGGTCTCGCGTGACGGCGAGTTCATCGGCTGTGGCGTTCTCGACGGGGCCGATCTGTGCAAGGAGCTGTTGGGCGACGTTGTTGATGTCGTCGGACCCGACGCGGCTTTCCTGGCGTTCGAAGAGGATGTACTCGATTTCTTCGAGTTCTCGCTGCGTGGCTCTTAGCCTGCGCGAGAGTGAATCGATGTCCGGAAGCGACTCAAACTCACGGCGGAGGAGGAGACCTGTGGCTCGGTTGAGGCCGCTGGCCTCGAGCCTCTGGCGGACGGCGAAGTAGCGCTGGCGAAGGGAATCGAACTGGGCACGCGCCTGGCTTGCCATCTCGCTGGAGCGAGCGATTCGGCTCGGGATGCTGCCGGCCTCGGTGCGCTGGGCGGCAAGACGGGCGGTTTCCTGGGCGAATGCTTGCAGTGCAGGGTGCTGGCGGGCGGTCTCGCGCCTGAGCCTCTCGGCCTCTCGCGCGGTGGCTTCGGCATCGATCTTGCGGCGCTGCCCGATGATGGCTCGCCATGCATCGGCAAGCTGCTCGGCCTGCGTGACGCGCCGTGCGGCGAGGTCTCGGCGGGCGGGCAGGAGATCGCGTCGAGCGTTGTAGCTGGAGAGTTCGGCTTCGAGCGCATCGATCTCGGCGAGCAGGGCGCGGCGCTCTGCGAGTTGTGCGACGACCCTGGCCTCGGCCAAAGCGGATTCCGGAGCGGTCGGCAGGGGCCTGGCCTCCAACTCGGCCACGGCCTGCCGGAGCTGGGCGAGCGCCTCGGGTATCTGGGTGCGCCGGTCCTGGCGGCGCGTGGCCTCGGCCTGCAGCTCGCTGACGAGGTTGCGTGCGGATGCGAGGTTCGCGATGACCTCGGCTTCTCGCTGCTCGAGTTGGGCAAGGGTCGCGTCTGCGGGTACTTCAGGTGTCGGCGGCGGGGCAGGCTGCTGAAGCTCGGAGCGGATGGTCTCGAGCCGTTCGGGAGCGGCGGCGGCCTCTGCCTTGTTCTTGGCTTCACGTTCGCGGGCGGCGGCGATGCGTTCGAGCAGCGCGATGGTCTCGCGGTAGACCTCGGCTGCAGCGGGCTCGCTCTCGGCGAAGGCTGCTATTCGTTGCTGGAGCAGTTCGACCGTGACGGCGTCGGGGGGTGGCGGCGTGGGCGCGGGGTCATCCTGCGCCCGGGTGAAGCTGGTTGCCACCACCAGAACCAGAACAGCGATCGATCGGATCATGCACCGACTCTATCCGATGCGGTGGGGGAGCACCGGGGGTTGGTCGGTCCTAGACGTTGAAGTACTTGGCCTCGGGGTGATGGACGACGAAGGCGCTGGTGGACTGCTCGGGATCGATCTGCCAGTTCTCGGTGAGTCGGCAGCCGATGCGATCGGGTTCGAGCAGTCGCCAGATGATTTCCTGGTCGCTCATGTCCGGGCAGGCGGGGTAGCCGGGGGAGTAGCGGCTGCCGCGGTACATCTGGCGGAAGAGTTCCTTCTTCTCGGGGCTGTCGTCAGCGGCGATGCCAAGCTCTTGCCTGATGCGTTGGTGCCACATCTCGGCGAGGGCTTCAGCGGTTTCGACGCCCATGCCGTGGAGGTAGAGGTAGTCGGCGTACTGATTGGAGTCGAAGAGGGCTTTGGCCTCTTCGCTGACGCGTTGGCCCATGGTGACGCAGTGCAGGCCGAGCACGTCCTTCTCGCCGCTGTCGACGGACTTGAAGAAGTCGGCGATGCAGAGGAGCTTCTTGCCGGACTGGCGTGGGAAGCGGAAGCGTTCGATCTCGCGGTTGTGGTCCTCGGGGTCGAAGACGATGAGGTCGTCGCCGTCAGATTGAACGGGCCAGTAGCCGTAGACGAGGCTTGGCTGGAGGATGCCTTGATCTCGACATTTCGTCTTGAGGTCTTCGAAGACTGGCAGGACGGTGTCATCAAGGAGTGTCTGGTACTCGTCGTCGGTGAGCTTGCCGCGCTTGAACTGCCACTGGCCTCTGAAAAGGGCGACGGGGTTGATGAAGGGATAGATGTCATCGAGATCCAGATCGGTGACGATCCTGCTGCCCCAGAAGGGAGCGGTGGGGACGTCGATGTCGGTTGCGACGGATGAAGTTCTTGGCGTGTCGGCAACGGCGGTGGCTGACTTGGACGCTGCGAAGGCATCCTGGCGTGCGGCCTTCTCCGCATTGGACTTGGCGATGACGGCTTCGGCATCGGAGCGCTTGGTGAGCCGTTCTTCGACTTCGGCCTGGATGGCATCAAGCTTGCCGCTGGCGATGTGGTCCATGACGCGCAGGCCTTCGAAGGCATCCTTGCCGTAGAGCAGCGGGCCTTCGTAGACACGCCGGAGATAGTCCTCGGCGTAGTGGCGTGTGAGGGCGGCACCGCCGAGAATGACGGGGATATCGATGCCGAGTTCGTTGAGTTCGCGGAGGTTCTCCTCCATGACGTTGACGGACTTGACGAGCAGGCCCGAGAGACCGATTGCGTCGGCCTTGGTGTCCTTGAAAGCCTGCACGATGTTGGAGATGGGCTGCTTGATGCCGATGTTGTGCACGGTGTAGCCGTTGTTGGTGAGGATGATGTCGACGAGGTTCTT
>CAZSBR010000037.1:0-15148 GCA_964605165.1 uncultured Phycisphaeraceae bacterium | reverse complement strand
ATGGCGCAGGGGTGCGGTCGGAAGCGCCCATGTCGGCGCGTCTGACGCGGCTTGATGTGTCATGGGTTGAGGGCGGCGATGTGCGCTTTGGCTTGACCGGCCAGGCTCGCGTGTCGCAGGCGCAGGCCGAGCTTGGGGTGAAGCTGACGGAGATGGACGGCGTGGTGTCGTTTGCTGCGGGCAACGTGGAGGCCGATGGAACGGTGGCAGCGGCGCCGACATTTGATGTGGACATCGATGCGGAGCGTTTGCGGATCGCTGGCGTGCGCGCGACGGATGCGCGGATTGAGCTCGCCCAGGGCGGTGCTGACGAGGTGCTGGTTGCTGAGCGCATGGGAGCGATCGTTCATGGCGGCCGGCTTGCCGGGGTAGCGCGTCTGAAGCGTGGCAGCGGCGTTCTTGAAGGGCAGGGACCGGTGGAGGGCGAGCCGCCGGTGCTGTTCGAGGCGGACATCCGCATGGCGGCGGTGGCGTTTGCGGAGGTGCTGGAGGACCTGCGCGTGCCGGTGACAACGGGCGTTGAAGGTCCTGCCGAGGGGGGCGAGATGGCTGGATCGGGCCTCGACGATGCCGACCCGGCAACGGGCCAGCGCGACCGATCACGGGGGCTGATGGACGCTCGGCTGGGGCTCTCGGGTGTGCTGGGCGATCGATCAACGATCTCGGGTCGGGGCTCGGTGGTGATCGGGGGCGGCCGGGTGCTGGACCTGCCTCTGGTGCTCGGGCTGATCCAGGTGAGCAACCTCGAGGCGCCCTCCAACGATCCTGTGGATATGGCTGAGGCGACGTTCGTGGTGCGTGGCGAGCGGGTGGCCTTTGAGAAGCTGAGCGTGTACACGCCTTCGGTCGAGATCGCGGGCCACGGCACGATGCGATGGGTCGATCAGTCGCTGGATCTTCGGTTTGGATCTCGTCGTGTGCAGCGGATCCCGATCATCAGCGAGGCATTGGAACGGTTTCGGGATGAGATTGTGCAGACGATTGTGGCGGGCACGCTCGCTTCGCCCGAGATCTCGCTGACGCAGTTCAGCGGGACGCGTAGGGTGTTCGCCCGTCTGTTTGGCGAGGGGGACGACGAGGCGGCGCTTCGGCTTGAGCGAGCCCGGCAGCTCGCGGCCCAGCGTGAGCGGATTCGCCGGGTGGATGACGAGGCGAGCCGATTTCTCGCCACGCCGACGCGGACGTCGTCGGCACCAGGATCAGGAGAGGGAGCAGAACGTTGACCAAGGAAGCACCGGGCAGGCGTGACGAACTCGAGCCGAGCCAGCGCGTGATCGAGGCGGCTGAACTGGACCGTCAGGCCGAGCTGCCCGTTCAGCAGCGGGCCGATGACGAAGAGGTTCAGGCAGCGATCGATGCGCTCATCGAGCGTGTCTGCGGCACCGACATCAAGCAGTTTGACGAGAGGCTGGTGCGGGACCTGATCACCGCCGGTCTGAAGCTCATCCCCGATGGTCGCGACACGGGTGAGCTCAAGCTCATGACGACGGCGATGAAGGAGCTGCGCTACGCGTTTCGCGTCTTCGGCAGGTACATCAATGAGCCCAAGGTGACGATCTTCGGTTCGGCGCGCACGCCCGAGGATCATCCTGACTACCGCAGCGCGGTGGAGTTCGGGCGGCTGATGGCCGAGAGCGGCTGGATGTCGATCACGGGCGCGGGTGATGGCATCATGAAGGCGGGGCACGAGGGGCCCGGTCGCGAGGCGAGCTTCGGCGTGGCGATTCGCCTGCCGTTTGAGACGACGGCCAACGACATCATCGCCGACGACAAGAAGCTCATTCACTTCCGCTACTTCTTCACCCGCAAGCTCATGTTCCTGTTCCATGCTGAGGCGGTGGCGCTGTTCCCGGGCGGGTTCGGCACGATGGACGAGCTCTACGAGACGCTGACGCTCATCCAGACGGGCAAGGCGTCGATGGTGCCGATCGTGCTGATCGAGGGCGAGGTCGGCTATTGGGAGGCGTTCGAGCGCTTTACGACCGAGGCGCAGCTCAAGCGTGGATGGATCAGCCCCGAGGATGTGAACCTCTACAAGATCTGTCGATCGCCCCACGAGGCGGCGTCGCACATTCATCACTTCTACAGGCGGTACCACTCGTCGAGGTACATCCGCGACACGCTCGTGCTGAGAACCAAGTCGCCCCTGGCCGACAACGAGTTGCGCGAGCTTGAGCGCGAGTTCAAGGTGCTCTTCAAGAGCGGCGGGCTCGAGCAGACCAAGGGCCCGCTTGAGCCCGAGGGGGGTGTGTACCCCGAGTTGTGGCGGCTGAGCTTCCACCACACGCGCCGGGCGTTCGGGCTCGTTCGGTCGATGATCGACCGCATCAACGACCTGTCGGGGCGGGACGACGACTGATCAAGCGGGCGTGAGAACTCACCCGGATCTGGCGTTGCGGCGACGTATGATGACCTCTCATGCTGAGGTGGCTCAACAAATCTCGGGAGACCGGCGGGCTTACCGATCGCGCACAGGCGAGGCTGGGTGACGCGCGGCGGGCTTGGAGATCAGGACCTGCTGTGGGTCTCCTGGGCATGCTGAGCCTCTCGCTGATGCTCAGCGGCTGTGCTTCAACGCCGGCGGACGAGGCTGAACTATCGCCCGGCACGCTGGGCGGGCGGAGCGGTCTTGAGCTTCGGCGCTGGGCGGTTCGCGGCACGAGCGGGCAGGCCGAGCGTGTGCTGGGCGTGCTGAGCACGGGCGGCGAGGCGGATACGGCGGGCGAGCAGCAGCGGTGGCGTGATGGGGGGCTTCGGGTTGCCCGGGTGTCGGCTGAAGATGTCGAGGTGCTGAGGACCTATTTCGGCGGCGGTGGCACAGCGAGCCTTGGCGGGGCGGTGCTGTTGCAGGAGCGCGTCGAGTGGGTGGGCATGTTGCCTGAATGGGTGCCGGTGCATCGGGGCGTTCGTCGCCCGGCCTCGGCGGCCCGGATCGACTCGGGGCTGTTGAACGTCGACAGCGGTTCGGTCTCGCTTCTGGCGCGGGCGTGGATCATGCCCGGGATGTCCGACGGCGCGATGCGGCTTGAGATGGTGCCTCAGGTGCCCGTCGAGGGTGCGGAGGGCACGGTCTTTGTCGATGGAGCACCCTTGATGAGGCAGCGACTCGGTGCGACGCTCGCCGATGGCGAGGCTCTGGTGGTGTTCCCCGCTGGAGCGTGGGAGCGCGCAGACGTGGGCGAAACGGGCGAGGTCGGCGAGGTCGTCGTTGGACCTGCGCGGCCCGAGTCGTTTCGAGTGGGCAGCGGGCTCGACCAGATCGGTCCGCCCGTGCCGACGCTGCCAACGCTCGGCGAGTTGATGCTGACGGTTTCGACGCCCGATGGCGAAGCGGTGATCGAGCAGGTGTTGCTGTTCATCGCGCACGTGCCGCCGGCGCCCTCGACCTTTGAAGTGCTCGAGCGGCAGGCGTCAGACGGCTTGATGGACACGTCTGCGAGCGAAGCTCAGGACGCAGTTGAGGGTGGAGAGCCAGTTGCACAGCCAGTTGGGGAGCCAGTTGGGGAGCCGGATTCGCAGCCTGAGTCAGCGCCTGAGTCGCTCCCAGAGATGGGGGCCGGCGTGGGCGTGATGGGTGCGGTGCAGCCTTCATCGGATGAGCCGTCGACCAGCGGGTCGGATGAGCGGCCATGACCATTGCTGTTGCGTTGATTGCGTTTGCTGCGGGTCTTGTGCTGCTGGTGAAGGGCGCGGACTGGCTCGTGCACGGCGCGGGTTCAATCGCCGAGGGCGCGGGCATCAGCAAACTGGTGGTCGGGCTGACTGTTGTGGCGTTCGGCACGAGCAGCCCCGAGCTTGCTGCGACGATCGGTGCTTCGCTCAAAGAGGGCGCTGGCGGGCTGGTCGTCGGCGCGGTGGTGGGCTCGAATATTGCGAACATGGCGCTGATTCTGGGCGCGAGCGCGTTGTTTGGCGTGATGCCCTGCGATCGGTCGGTGGTGTATCGAGAGCTGCCGATCATGCTCTCGGTGATGGGCATCGGCGTGCTGGTGATGCTCGGCGGGAGCATCACGCGGCTCGAAGGCCTGGGTCTCTTTGCGCTGCTGCTGGTCTACATCTTCATGCAGTACCGGATCTCCAAGCGAGAGCGGTTGCTTGAGTTGGAAGCCAGGGCGCACCTCGAGGACAAGCCTCCGAGCAACGGTGGGCGGTGGTGGCTCAAGCAGGTTGCGTTCGTCGCTGTGGGGATCGTTGGATTGACGGTCGGCGCGGAACTGCTCGTGCGAGGTTCGATCACGATCGCGCAGGCTCTGGGTGTGCCGGAGTTTGTGATCGGGCTGACGCTGGTGGCGTTTGGCACGTCGCTGCCGGAGTTGGCGACGTCGGTGCGTGCAGCGATGAAGAACCAATCCGAGCTTGCGGTGGGCAACATCATCGGGTCCAACGTTTTTAACGTGCTTGGTGTGCTCGGCGTGACGAGTGCGATCTTCGGCGCACAAGTGCCGGCGGGGGCGATGCAGCGTGACGTGTGGTTCATGCTCGCGGTGGGGGTGCTGCTGATACCGCTGATGCGGATTGGCTGGAGCCTGAGCCGATTCAGCGGGGCTGTGCTGATGGTGCTGTACCTCGGCTACCTCGTCGTGCTGTTCGTCCAGCGTTGAGGCCGGACGAACGGGCCTGTGCATCCTGCTTCGTCCGAGAATGTGGCACGGGTCAGGTGGTCTCAACCGAACGTCGGCAGGGGGGTTGAGCGATGGGCCTGGTCAGCCGATAGCGGTGCCGGGAGGCGCCGCCATTGCTTCGAGTGACACCATTGCAGGCCCGCGAGGGCATGGAGTTGGCGTTGCCGCTGGGGCATCCGGTGCGTGTGGATCGTGTGCTGTTGAGCGCGGGCAGCCGGCTGACGGCCCGGACGATCACTCGGCTTCGGGAGATCGGTGTCGAGCACCTGTGGATCCGCTACCCGGGGCTGGCAGACCTCGAGCGCTGGGTGAGCCCGGCGCTGGCCGAGGCGCGTATCACGCTTCGGCAGAGCGTGCATGAGGCGTTGACGTGCATGCAGAGGCAGGATGGGGCGCCGCTCGAGTTTGGCCCCTATCGACGCGCGGTGGCGGGCGTGGTGAGCAAGCTGCTCGATCGACGCATGTCCGCGGTGCTCATCGATGACCTTGCTGCGGGCGATGCACCCGCGATCAGGCATGCCGGCAGCGTGTGCTATCTCAGCATGCTGATCGGGCTCAGGCTTGATGCGTACCTGCTTCTGGAGCGCCGACGGCTGCGGGCCTCGGCGGCGCGGGATGTCAGCGGCCTTGGGCTTGCTGGCATGCTGCACGATGTGGGGATGCTCAAGCTCGAGGGCGATGATCACTCGGCGTGGCTTGATGAGCCGACGGAAGACAACGAGGTGTATCGCTCGCACGTTCGCCTGAGCTACGAGGCGCTTCGCGGCGGGCTGGACGCGGCTTCGGCCTCTGCGGTGCTTCATCATCATCAGCGATTTGATGGCAGCGGGTTTCCGGATCGCAAGACGCTCAGCGGCGAGGAGCCGCTTGCGGGCAGGCAGATCCATATCTTCGCGCGGGTGCTGGCTGCGGCGGATCTCTTCGACCAGGTGCGCCACGGGTGTGACGGCCCGTTCCCACTGACCGACGCGATGAACGGCATTGATCGGCCTTGCTCGACGGTCCGCGCCCTGGGCCTCCTGCAGCAGGCGCCGTTCAAGGACTGGATCGACCCGATCGTGCTTCGGGGCCTGCTGGCTGTCGTGCCACCATTTGCGCCGGGCACGATTGTGCGCCTGAGCACGGGTGATGATGCGGTGGTGTGCAACTGGGATGCGCGCGACCCGTGCAGGCCGGTGGTGCGGCTCATCGGAGATGCGGACGAACTCGAGGGCCACGATGGTGCGCTGCCGGAGGTGGACCTGCGCGTGATGGGCGGCGTCAGCGTGGTCGAGGCCGAGGGAGTGGATGTCAGCAGCGACCAGTTCGGGCCGATCGAAGATGCGGCGACGCTCGACTCGGACATCGAGCGGATGAACCAAGAGCGTGCGGCGGAGCGACTGAGCTACGAGCGCGGCGCCATGGATCGACGGGCCGGCTGAAGGGGCCTTGCGAACTTGCGGCTCGGCCGCCACGAGCATCAGCAGGAAGATGCCGGTGCGCGGATCAGTTGAGGCTAGCCTGCCTCGGTCGGCGGCGCTGCTCGGGGACGACCTGTCCATCTTCGTCGACGGTGTAGCCAACCTCGACGAGGTCCTCGGCGGACCACTGCCGGCTGCTGATCTCGTTGGGCGAGGGCTCGCGAAGCAGGACGCGATCTCCCGGCTCGAGGCCGGAGGAGATCTCGGCGTAGACGTCAGAACGTTGACCGAGGGCGATGGGCTGGCGGCGGTAGAGCCCGTCATCCGGGACGTAGACGTAGCGAACGGGCCCATCGTTGAAGACGGCCTGAACGGGAACGGTCACGGCTTCCTGCACCTCCCCGAGGGTGATGACGGCTTCGGCCCGCATGGAGGGCTTGAGCAGGCCTTGGCTGCCGGTGGCATCCAGAGCGATTCGGACGGTGTACTCCCGGCGGTTGGGATCGCGCCAGCCGCCGTCTTCTGCGAGCACGCCGATGGAATCGACCCTGCCGGTGAAGATCTGTCCGCCCGCAGCGTCGATGGTGACGCGTGCCTTCTGTCCGGGCCTGACGCGGCCGGCGAGGCTCTCATGCACGCGGACGGAAGCGACCATGACGGAGGTGTCGGGCAGCACCATGAGCAGGTCGTTGGGGCGGACGTTGGAACCGATCTGCAGCGGGCCGTTGTTGTCCCAGCGGTTGCGCTGGATGCTCGATCCGTAGACGACCATGCCGGCGGACGGCGCTGTGATCGTGGCGAGTTCGAGCTGCTCTTCGAGCTTGGCAAGCTTGCCGGCGCGGAGCTCGTAGGTGCGTTGACGGTTGGCCAGCGTGGAACGCTTGGACGCGAGGTTGATCTCGTTCTGCTTGATGATGCGCTCAAGCTCTGCCCGGGCCTCCTCCACTTCGTTGAGCTTGGCCTTTTCGTCGCGGGGGTGCTGGTAGGTGCGGTACACGCGCTGTTCAAGCTTGGCGGTGGCGAGGCGTGCCTCGGCATCGATGTACTGGATCTCATCGAGGTCGCGTTCGTTCTGGCTGACGAAGCCCTCCTTGAGGAGTTCCTCGCTGCGCATGAAGCGATCGCGGAGGCGCTTGAGCTGGCGCTCGGCCTGCTCGATGGCGAGCTGGAGGTCCTTTTCCCTCTTGACGACGTCGCCGTCGCGCCACTGCTTGAGAGCGAGCTCAGCGATATCGAGCCTCATCTGGCCCGAGCGGAGCTGTGAGGCGTTCTCGCTGATCTGGATCTTCTCGGCGTTGATGGCTGCCTCGACGTCGGCCTTGGCGGACTCGACGCGGACGAGTTCCTCGTCGATCTGGTCCTGGATGCTGGCGGTGTTGAGCCGAACGAGGACGTCGCCCTTTTCGACGACCACGCCCTCGTCGACGATTTCCACGATGGTGGACTGGGTCTCGAGTTCCGAGCGGATCTCGATCTGCTCCTTGGCTTCGAGTTCGCCCGTGGCGTTGGTGGTGATCTCAAAGGCTGTAACCTCGGCCGAGGCGAGATCGATGGCGGGGCCGGAGGCGTCCTGAGACTGCCAGATACCGACAAAGGCTGCGGCACCGGCAGCAATGACCAAACCCCCAACAGCAAGACCAACGATCGACGTCTTCTTCATGGTCATTCCTTCGGCCCGTCGCCTCATGCGGACGCACCAGACTGGTAGCTACAAACGGACGGCGGCCATTCTGCCATTACGGAGGAAGATTTTTGGCTGAAAGTTGGGCCGCCGCGGTATGTCGACGGTAGGTGGTACCGCCGCAGCGAGGATCTGCTGCAGGTCATACTGGCATGAAATGATGCTTGAGCTGTGGGTGGATGCGTGGTGGATGTGGGCTGCGGGCCGCGCAGCAAG
Organism: uncultured Phycisphaeraceae bacterium; assembly: GCA_964605165.1. Taxonomy (GTDB): domain Bacteria; phylum Planctomycetota; class Phycisphaerae; order Phycisphaerales; family UBA1924; genus OFTM382. Next base: position 7,229 of record CAZSBR010000037.1, on the reverse strand, counting down.
GAGTTGATCGCTGTGAACCGTGCACTGGATGGATTTCGAGCAGATGGCGGCGTGGTGCTGATGGCGATCGCTTCGGAAGTGGAGTGGCGCGCGGTGGCCCGGGGCTTCGAGGCCGACACGGTGGGCAGCGGGGAGCTTTGGCGACCTCAGCGGCTGGGGGAGGGCACGCTCGCGGTGCTGACGGGGGTGAGCAAGTCCAACGCGGCGGGCGGGGTGGCAGCGGCGCTGTCGGGCGACGGGGCACCGGGGCGTGTGCTGGTGGTGAGCGTCGGGATCGCCGGGGCCCTGCCGGCGCTGGATGCGCGCACGCACACATCGGGTGAGGGCTCTGCGGGGCCTATGGCGGTGGGTGAGGTGGTGGCGGGGTCGGTCAGCGTCTTTGCGGATGAAGGCATGCAGGAACCGGCGGGATGGAGTTCGATGGCCACGCTTGGCTTTGCGATCGCGGGCGGGGAGGACGGCATCGAGGCTTCCCCGGCTGCGGTGGCTGCGGTTGAGCGTGTGGTGGACAGGGTGGCACCGATCGCAACGGTGAGCACCTGCTCGGGCACGGATGCGCTGGCGATGGATGTGGCCCGACGGACGGGGGCGGCGGCTGAGGCGATGGAGGGGGCTGCTGCGGGTCTGGCTGCACAGCGGCTGGGCCATGATTTTCTCGAGGTCCGGGTGATCAGCAACATGACGGGCGATCGGGATCGGCAGGGGTGGTCGCTCGGGGCAGCGATGGAGCGACTCGAGTCGCTTGCGCGGGCCTTGTGAAGCCTGGGCGATGGCGAGGTGCTGGTTCTCGGTCCTTGTGCTCGTCCTGGTGTGGCGTGTGCGGTGTGGTGGTGTTGGGCGATGGAGATGGGGTGATGTTGCTATGGGGCCCGACCGATCTTGGTTTCGACGCGGGTGCTGCCAGAGGGGCGGCGGCCAGCGGTTGGAGCGAAGATGGGCCAGAAACCTCACCAATCAGCGCACAAGTCGGGCGGGTCGTCGAAGCTGGGCGTGGCCTCTGGCCTGTTCAAGGGGCTGGGCTCACTGACCGAGCGTCTGAACAGCGCTCAGGCCAAGGCGATGGCTGCGGAGGCGGCTCGAGCGGCTCGGAAGAGTCCGTGGTCGCCGATCTCGGTGGACTTTGGTCAGTCCGAGCTCAAGGTGCTGCAGATCATTCCGGGCGATGAACCGGAGCTTGTGGCGGCTGCGTCGGTGATTACGCCCGATGAGCTGCGTGATGACATTCACGGCAGGCTCGATTTTCAGTTTGGCGAGTTGGCGCGGTTGGTCAAGACCGGGGGCTTCAAGGGCAAGCGGGCGGTGTGCGCGATCCCGGCCTCGGAGACGTTCTGCAAGCATCTGCAGCTTGGCAGAGCCGGCGCTCATGAGCGTTCGCAGGTTGTGGAGCAGTTGCTCGCTGCGGAGCTTGGGCGGGATCCCGCGACGCTCGTTCATCGGTGGTATCCGGTGGAGGGCGCGGTGGGGGCGGCTGCGAGCCGCAACGAGGCGGTTGTGGTTGCGGCGTGCCGAGGGCTCGTGGGCAAGCTCATGAACGGGCTGCGTCAGGCCAAGCTCGATCCGGTGGGGATGCACAACGAATGGATCGCTGGTGTGCGCGCGTTCGATCGCTTGAATCGGCGTGAAGAAGATGCGAAGACGGCGACGCTGTTCCTGGATGTGGGCAACAGCGGGGCGAGGGTGTGCGTGGCGCACGGCCCCAACCTCGTGTTTGCCCGCTCGCTCGAGATTGGCGGGCGGCTCTTTGACGAGGGGTACGCGGCGCACCTCGGGATGGATGTTGCTGCAGGCCGGGTGGAGCGGCTTCGCCGCGCCAAGCCGCCGCGGGCTTTGCCTGCCAAGGTTCCGGCGATGGCGGGCGCAGCGAACGCGGAGGAGTCGGGTGGGGGCGCGAACCGTCGGCAGGGCGCGGCTGCGCGTGGTCTGACGGGCGCGGTCGACCTGCGCGAGCAGGAGCTCGACCCCGGGCTGGCCGATTCGTACTCGATCCTGGCCGACGAGGTGGCGATGTGCGTTCGGTATCACGAGGCGTTGTTTGGTCCTCGTCGTCTGAACCGTGCGGTTCTCTTTGGCGGCGAGGCGCGGGATGGTTCGCTGTGCCAGCGGATTGCTCGCGGGCTTCGTGTGCCGACGCAGGTGGCCGAGCCGTTCTCGATGTTGAAGTGTGGTTCTAGCGCGAGCGTGCAGGGCGTGGATGTTCAGTCGCTGCAATCGGGCTGGGTGGTGGCGCTGGGCCTTTGCCAGAGTCCAACGGAGCTTTGAGCGATGTCGATGCCTTTCCATGTTCGTCCTGACGGCGGCTTCCTGCCCCAGGAATATGTGGAACGCCGAACCGAGGCGAAGTTCTACATCATCGTGTTTTTCGTCTTCATCGTCGTGATGACGGGCGTTGCGGGCGCGTTTCTTGTGACGCAGCAGCGGTGGACGGAGGTTCGCCGGGCGCAGGTCGACATCAGCAAGGTGTTTGAGCAGGAGCAGGTGAAGCTCGAGCAGCTCCGCGCGCTCGAAGCCCAGCGGGCCTCGATGCTCGAGAAGGCACGTGTGACGAGCGCCTTGCTCGAGCCGATTCCGCGTTCGGTCCTGATGGCCGAGCTTGTGAGCCGCTTGCCGGCGACGGCGACGCTGTTTGATGTGAAGCTCGAGTCCGAGCGTGTGCGTGAAGCGCCGGTCGCGCCCCGGACGGGCGAGAAGCCGGCGACGGGCACGCTGACGGGTGGTGTGCCGGCGGCGGCCAAGCCGCCCGTTCGGGTGCCGAAGTTCACGTACAAGCTGACGATTGATGGCGTATCGACGGACAACAAGCTCGTGGCGGACTATCTGGAGTCGCTGCATCAGTCGCCGTTGTTGAAGGACGTCGAGCTTCAATTCATCGAGACGAAGACGATCAACAGCGAGGCGTACCGCGGCTTTCGGATGACGGCCGAGCTGCGCGAGGATGCTGATGCTCGAGCTGTTGCCAAGGCGCAGGAAGTGGAGCGTGACGTTGTGGCCTCGGCTGTCGAGGAGGGGAACTGAGCCATGCGCATTCGTGAACTGGCGATGCTGGTGTTGCTGCTGCTGATTCCGGTGGCGGCGTACTTCCTTGTGTTCGTGCCGCAGAACACGGCGATTGAGCGGGCGCAGGAGGAGATCCGTCATAAGCAGGAGCAACTCGACATTCTGCAGCAGGAGACGGCTCGTCACGAGAGCCTCAAGGAGGCCAACGAGCGCATCGCGGCGCAGATCGCCGAGATCGAGGATCGCTTGCCGAGCGGCAAGGAGGTGGACCGGGTGGTCCGCCAGGTGTCACGTCTTGCGGTGCAGAGCGGTCTTGAGTCGCCTTCAGTAAAGAGCGGCAAGCCGATCGCGGCAGCGCTGTACATGGAGCAGCCGCTGGAGATGACGACTTCAGGCGACTTTGCGGGGTTGTACAGCTTTCTTCAGGCGCTTGAGCGCATGCCGCGGGTGACGCGGATGCCCGAGATGTCGATCCGTCGCAGGCCGACGGAGGATGGTCTCGTGGACGTGACGTTCACGCTGAGCATCTTCTTTCAGGAGGAGCCACGCGCATGAGCGGCACACACTTTGATGATGGGATGCAGATGGAGGGCGCGGAGTCGCAGGCGGGCCAGCCTCTGCTGAGCGACTTTGGTGCGCAGGAAGCGATGCCGGGCGGCGGTGTTCGTTCCAACAAGTCGCGGCGCATCGGGGTAGCGGTGTTGATCGTTCTCGGGGCGGCGGGCGGCATTTTCGTGATGCGTCAGGTCGGGCTTGGAGCGGCATCGGTCATCGCGGCGATTGTGGTGGATTACGACCCCAACGAGTTCACGAAGGGGCCGGGTGACCCGGCTGTTCTCGATGAACTTGCGCGCAGCCGTCTTGCTGTGCAGGTGCCGGCGGAGGTCTTCGAGCAGGATCCATTCGTGCTGGAGCCGATGGCGGTTGAAGCCGAGGTTCAGCAGGCTCGCGCCGAGCCTGAACTGAGCGCCGAGGAGCTTGCTCGTCAGCGGCTTGCCAAGCAGGCGGAGGAAGCAGCCGAGCAGGTTGAGGTGCAGAGCGTGATGGGCGGGCCGATTCCGCTGGCGCGGATCAATGGGTCCATCTATCGCCTGGGTGACACCGTGCTCGAGGTTCTCCGGGTGACGGAGATCGAGGGGCGGAACGTTGTGATGCGTGGCGGTGAGACGCTGTACGGCTTTGTGATGGGTGAGCCCGGGGTGCAGTGGCGTCGCCCCGCAACGGGCAGTGGGGAGCGCGCAGGTGGGCCGTGATGGCATCGATGACATCCTGAACGAACTGGGACTCGACAGCGAGGCTCTGGACGAGCCGGTGCGACCGCTGCCGGCCAAGCCTCCGCGTGCGCTTCCGCCATCGGGGTCTGAGGATGAGGTTCCTCTGCCCGTGCAGCCTTCGAGCCAGGGGCATGTCGAGCGTGTGGACCCGCAGCGCGAAGCGCTGAAGTCGGTGTACGTGCCCGATGATCTCGAGCGCGGCGAGGACGGCCCGGCACTGGGCGAGGTGCTCGTAGCGAGCGGGGCGGTGAACAGTGAACAGCTCGCGCTTGCGGAGAAGGTCGTTCAGCAGACGCCGGGACTCTCGCTTGCGATGGTGCTGCTGGAACAGGGTGCGGATGAAGAAGATGTGCTGCGCGTCACGGCCGAGCAGGCGGGCGTGCCGTTTGAGCGGGTAGAGTTCGACCACGATCCGATGGAAGCGATCGATGGGACGCTACTTCAGCGTCTGACGCTCGAGTACTGCAAGCTTCAGCAGCTCGTGCCGCTGAGGCGAGAGGGTGCGCGGGCGGTTATCGGCGCGATCACGGCCGAGGATGTGTTCCTGGCCGATGACGTCAAGCGTCGGCTTGGCGTTGCGTCGGTCAAGCTGGTGCAGATCACGCCGAGCGATCTGAAGCGTGTCACGGATGCGTTGAGTGGCGACGACGCGGCGGACATGGATATCTCGGATCTGCTGAGCGATGTCGAAGAAGCCGACGTCGAGGTGACGCAGAACGAGTCCGACGAGGCGGTGGATCTCGAGGCCAAGGCCGGCGAGAGCCCTGTCATTCGTTATGTGAACTACATCATCCAGACCGCGGTGAAGGAGGGCGCGAGTGATATCCACATCGAGCCCGCCGAGAAGCGGATGAAGGTGCGGTTTCGCATCGATGGTGTGCTGTTCGAGATGATGAACCCGCCGGCGGGCATGTCCGCAGCGATCACGAGTCGTCTGAAGATCATGGCGAACCTGGACATCTCCGAGCGACGCGTGCCGCAGGATGGCCGCATTCGTTGTACGGTGGCCGGGCGGAAACTGGACCTTCGCGTGTCGACGCTTCCGACGCCCTATGGCGAGAAGACGGTCATGCGTATCCTTGATACGCGGTCGATCAACGTGGAACTCGACAAGCTTGGCTTTGACCCGCAGACCTATGAACGGTGGACCAACCAGGTGAAGATGCCTCACGGCATTGTGCTGGTGACGGGTCCGACCGGATCGGGTAAGACGACGACGCTCTATGCATCGCTTCGTCAGCTCGATAAGAACAAGCTCAACATCTCGACGGTGGAGGACCCGGTTGAGTATCACCTCGAGGGCATCACGCAGACACAGACGCATGATCGAATCGGTATGAGCTTCGCCAAGGCGCTGAAGGCGCTGCTGCGACAGGATCCTGATGTGATCATGATCGGTGAGATTCGTGATGAGGAGACTGCGCACACGGCGATCCAGGCCGCGTTGACGGGTCACCTCGTGTTGAGCACGCTGCATACGAACGACGCTCCGAGTTCGATCACACGGCTTGTGAACATCGGGCTCGAGCCATTCCTTGTTGGTGCAGCAGTCAACGCGGTGCTGGCTCAGCGCCTCGCTCGAAGGCTGTGCGCGAGCTGCAAGGTGCAGGAGGCGCCGTCGGGTGAGATGGCGGAATTCCTCGAGATGCAGGGGTTCTCGGGCCAGCAGTTGTGGGGTCCCAAGGGCTGTGAGAAGTGCAGAAGTACCGGCTATAGCGGTCGTGTGGGCTTGTACGAGATTCTATCGGTGGATGATCAGTTGCGAGACGTCATTGCACGGAATCCAAACGTGAGTGAGTTTCGTAGGATGTGCATAGACCGCGGCATGGTCACGCTGCGGCAGGACGGCATGAAAAAGGTCATGGAAGGCCTGACGACCGTTCAAGAAGTGCTCCGCGTTGCGGATGCGGGGTAGCCCGCTGTGATCGAGCTCGGCAATCGCCGAGCGATCGAAGCGGGCAAGCGAACCACAAGATCTGAAGTGTTGAGCTTGCGCTCAGTGTGCGGTGCACGGTGCGTAAGACGTGATCTTCCGCGGGGAAGGGCGGTTCATCAGGCGAGGAGTCGAAAGGACCGGTGCGTTCATGAGAGCTGGGAACGTCGGGTTCAATCAAACGCTCAGGAAGGCGGCTGCGATCGTTGCGGCGATGCTGGCATCGCAGGCGCCCGCCCAGCAGCAGCTCAGGCCGTTGCACGCGTTGGGCGGCGGCTCAGCGCCAGAAGACCCCGGGCGTTTGCAGCGCGAGCGTGACATTCTCACGCCTGAGAACCTCGACGAGTTCCGCCTGCTGTGGGCGGTGACGGGCTCGACGGCGCAACCTCTTGGCGATCCGGCGGACCCGGTGCCGGTTGGCGGCAACGTGCGGATGCTGTATGAGAACAACTTTGGACGTTCGCCGCGGGGTCTCGAGTTCCTGGTGGGACGCCTCGAATCTGGTGACGGTCGATGGATGGGCAACTACATGGAGTTTCTGGATGCGCATCTGACCTCCATCCGCCAGTATCTGACCGACAAGCCCATATCGAGCGACGAGCCGGTCTTTGCTGTGATCGACTGGGAGTCGTTTGACTGGTCGTTCAACTCTGAGAACACGTTCAACGGCGGGACGGGTGCCCAGCCGTGGCGCGCAGCGGTGCGCGAGATCAATGCAGGGCAGCTCGACCAGGACTTCCTGCGGTTTGTCAACTTCAGCACAACGGCCACGACGTGGGACGAGTTGGTTCAACTCGGGCAGGACGAAGACCTCGTCGCAAAGTCCTACACGCACTTTGCTCGCGACTACATCCTGCGGACGCTCTTCGTGTGCCGGATGTATTCACCGCCGGATACGAAGTGGGGGTTCTACTTCTACCCCAACACGACCGTGAACGCGCGGATGGATCGCGGCATCGAGCAGGCATTCCGCCGATCGCACGATGAGCTGCAGTGGCTCTGGCCGGCGGTCGACTACCTCGCTCCCG
>CAZSBR010000036.1:0-15236 GCA_964605165.1 uncultured Phycisphaeraceae bacterium | reverse complement strand
CATCGTCCGTTCGGTGGTCCGGGCCGCTCTGGAGGCCGCCAACCCAGCCACATCGGTTCGTACGCATTGGCCAGCCGACGTGGTCGCCAAGCACGCTGGCCCCATCGCCTTGCTCGCCTTCGGCAAGGCCTCGGCCACGATGGCAGGTGCTGCGCTCGAGCAACTGGACCGAGCCGGTCGCACCCCCGACCGCGGCTGCGTGATCACCGTTCCCGGCCAGCCTTTCACCCCGCCCCGCGATCTCGAGCCCGCGTTCGATGTGTTCGAGGCCGACCACCCGCTTGCCACCCACCGAAACACCGAGGCGGCTCAGCATCTGGCAGCGATCTGCGATCAATTCGATGAGCGATGGCTCGCGCTCTGCCTGGTCTCGGGTGGCGGCTCGGCTCATCTTGCCAGCCCTCGCCCGCCACTGTGCCTCAACGGACTCGTGACGATCACCGACCACCTCCTGCGAAGCGGAGCGACCATCGAGGAACTCAACTGCGTGCGCAAGCACCTCGAACTCCTCAAGGGCGGACAGCTTGCCAGGCGGGCCGCCCCGGCGAAGGTCGTCGGTCTTGTGTTGAGCGACGTGCTCGGCGATCCGCTCGATGTCATCGCCTCGGGCCCGCTCGCACCAGATGCGTCAACTTTCGCCGAAGCCCTCACGATCTGCAGGTCCCGCGGCGTCAAGCATGAGGTGGGACTCTTCCTGCTGGAATCAGGTGCGCGCGGCGAAATCCCTGAGACGCCCAAGCGCGGCGATGAAGCCTTCGATCGTGTTCAGCAGCGTGTCATCGCCAACAACACACTTGCCGTTCACGCTGTGCGTTCTGCCTTGGAAGCAGCACAGTTTCAGGTGATCGCCTGTCATGAGCAGGTTCGGGGTGACGCTGCGGCGGCTGGCAGAAAACTTGCAGCGCAAGCAAGCGGGCTGGCCCACGGGCAGGCCATCGTTGCAGGCGGTGAAACGACGGTCCATGTCGGTAAGGCGATAGGACTCGGCGGACGCTGCCAGGAGATGGCCCTCGCCGCTGCACTCGAACTCCGCGGTCGGAACGACATCGTCATGTGCGCGCTGGCTACCGACGGACGTGATGGCCCCACATTGGCAGCCGGGGCATGGTGTGACGGCTCAACTGTTGACCGGGCAGCCAGCGCCGGGATCGATGCCGAAGCCATGCTCGCTGCCCATGACAGTCACGGCTTTTTCTCCCGCGCTGGCGGTCTGATAGACACCGGCGCCACCGGCACCAACATCAACGATGTCTGGTGCGTGGTTCGGAGGAAAGCCGGCCAGCGTGACTAACGGGCCCCGAGACGCTGTTCCAGTGCCTCGATGGCTGCGAGCACGCGCCGAGGCGCGGTTCCACCGATCACGTCGCGCCGTGCCAGGGAAGCTTCAAGGGTCAGTGCCTCAAAGACATCATCCTCGCACGATGGCGCTCGGTGCTTGAGGGCATCCAGCGTCAGCTGCTCAAGCGGCAGATGCTGCTCGATGGCATCGCGCACAAGCTGGCCCACCTGGTGATGAGCATCCCGAAACGCAACGCCCTTGCCGACGAGGTAGTCCGCAAGCTCCGTTGCGTTCGTGTAGCTCTGCAGCGCCGCCTCGCGACACCGCTGCTCATTGACGGAGATGGAGCCGAAGACAAGCGACGTCAGTTCCAGCAGCAGCGTGATCTGACGGCTGGCATCAAAGAGCGGCTCCTTGTCCTCCTGCAGATCCTTGTTGTACGCCAGTGGCAAGCCCTTCAACATCGTCAGGATTGCTACCAGATGGCCCTGAATGCGGCCGGCCTTGCCACGCATGATCTCCGCGGCATCGGGGTTCTTCTTCTGCGGCATGATCGATGAACCGCTCGCCACCGCGTCGTCATACTCAAAGAAGCCGAACTCGCCCGAGCCGAAGAGCACCAACTCCTCACCCAGTTTGGAGATGTGCATTGCCAGCAGAGACTGCGCCGCCAGAACCTCGGCCACGAAGTCCCGGTCTGCCGAAGTATCGAGGCTGTTGTCCGTGGGGCCGTCGAACTCAAGGCTCGCAGCAAGGACCTCCCGGTCGATCGGGTACGCAGTGCCCGCAAGAGCGCCCGCTCCGAGCGGACATCGGTTTACGCGTCGTCGTGCATCGATCAGCCTCTCGCGATCACGCTCAAACATGGCGGCATAGGCCATCGCCCAGTGGGCAAGCAGAATGGGCTGCGCACGCTGGAGATGCGTGTACCCGGGCATGACCACCTCGCGAGAGGCACGTGCAAAGCGGACGATGCTTGCCAGCACCTGATCAATGCGGCGGCAGTGCTCATCGATCTGCGCTCGGCACCACAGCCGAAGATCGGTGCTGACCTGGTCGTTTCGGCTTCGGCCCGTGTGCAGCTTCTTGCCGATCGCGCCGACTCGCTCGATGAGCTTCATCTCGACCCACGTATGAACATCCTCTGCGGGTGAGTTCGTGGGGGCTGCACCGAGGCGGCGTGCCTCCTCCGCAATGGCGGCGAGACCCTCGGTGATCGTGGACGCCGCATCCTCAGAGAGCACGCCGGCGGGCACCAGGGCCCGCGCCCATGCCATAGAGCCTTGGATGTCATGCTCGACCAATGCCCAGTCGAAGGGCAGCGAGTCATTGGCTCGGCGGAACAACTCGCTCGGAGGCGTTTCGAATCGGCCGCCCCACATCGAGCCTGAACCCGTCACGCTCGTGCCGGTCAACTCGGAGTCCCCGCGGGAAGGTCTGCATCGGCCGGGCCGAACTTGTGCGCCCGGATGCGCTCGGGCAGGCTCAGGAGCCTGATGAAGCCCTCGGCGTGCTGCTGGTCGTAGGCCTCGCTCATGTCAAAGCTCGCCATTTCTTCTGCGTAGAGCGATTGCGAGCTTTGACGCGAGATCGTGGTAGCAGTGCCCTTGAAGAGACGCACCGTGCATGTGCCCGTCAGCACGGAAGCCAATGAATCTGCGCACGCCTGCAGCGCTCGACGCGCCGGCGTGAACCAGCGGCCGTCGTAGACGAAGTCCGCATACTGAAGGGCAAACTGCTGCTTCAGGCGCATGCTCTCCCGGTCAAACGTGATCTCTTCAAGGCTGCGGAGTGCTTCAAGCAGGATGGTCCCGCCGGGAGTTTCGTACAGCCCGCGTGACTTCATGCCCACGCGCCGATTCTCGACGATGTCCACGCGCCCCACCCCGTGCCGACCACCGACGATGTTGAGCTTCTCAACCAGTGCCTCGGGCGCAAGCTGCTCGCCATTGACAGCAACAGGTCGACCGGCGTCAAACGTCACGTCCACTTCCTCCGCCTGGTCGGGTGCCTGAGCGGGATCGACGGTGAGCATCCACGCATCGGCGGGTGGTGGTGATGCGAGGTCCTCGATCGCGCCGCCCTCGTGAGAAATGTGCCAGAGATTGCGATCCCGCGAGTAGATCTTCTGCGCCGACGCGGAGGTCTTGATGTTGCGCTCGGCGAGATAGTCGAGCAGGTCCTGGCGGGTGCGGTAGGCCCACGTTCTCCACGGCGCGATGACCTCAAGGTCCGGCGCGAGCGCACTGAACGCCGATTCAAATCTCACCTGGTCATTGCCCTTGCCGGTACAGCCGTGGCAGAGCGCATCGGCGTCGACCTTGCGCGCGAGTTCAACCTGTGCCTTGGCGATGATGGGCCGAGCCATCGAGGTGCCCAGCAGGTAGCGATTCTCGTACACGCAGCCCGCCAAGAGCGTGGGGAATACATAGTCCGCAATGAACGTGCGCTTGAGGTCCACCACATGGCAGGACGAAGCCCCGGAATTGATGGCCTTCTCCTCGATGCCCTCGAGTTCATCGGCGCCCTGGCCGACGTCCGCGGCCATGGCAACGACTTCGCAGTCGTGCTGCTCTTTGAGCCATGGCACGATGGCCGAGGTATCAAGACCCCCGGAATAGGCGAGCACAACGCGATGAGGCATTTTGAAGTTTCCTTGTGGTGGACGAATGAACCCGGGACGATGCACTTCGCCCCGCCCGGCACGATGAAGCAAGCAGATTGTTAGATCAACCTCTCGATTCGTCTTGCCGCATCAATGAGTGCGAGATGGGAATACGCCTGCGGATGATTGCCCAGCGGTGTATCGCTCCGCGGATCATGCTGCTCACTGAGAAGGCCCGTAGGTCCTATGCACGCGGCGATCTCGTCAAGCATGGACTTGGCACGCTTCGTCTGCCCGATCAACGCGAGGGACTCTACCAGCCAAAGCCCGCAGATGTGGAACCCGCCCTCTCGGCCCGGCAGACCGTCGTCGTAGAGATAGCGGTACACCGTCGGACCTTCGCGGAGGTGCTCTTCGACCGCGTTGACCGTGGAGACGAACCGATCATCCGCGGGATCGAGCAGGCCCGAGAGCCCGATCGTCAGCACGGCCGCGTCGAGTTCACTCCCGCCGTAGGAAGCCCCGAACGCGTTGAGGGATTCGTTCCAGCCGTGCTCGAGCACATCATCACGGATCGTGTCTGCGATCTCGGCCAGACGTGCGCCGCCCGCCACGCCGCTGGCTTGAGCAATGCGAGCCGCGCGGTCCATCGTCAGCCAGCACATGACCTTCGTGTGCACATGGTGCTGGAGCGGCCCGCGTATCTCCCAGATGCCGTGATCCGGCTCACGCCAGCGATGCCTGACCGCCGTGGCCATCGACTGCACGAGGTGGTGATGATTCGGGCTGAGGTGTCCCTCGCACTGGTGGAGTTCCCACAGCAGATCGGCGATGGGGCCAAAGACGTCGAGTTGCACCTGCCGGGCAGCCGCATTTCCAATACGCACAGGCCTTGACGCCGCATACCCGCTGAGATGTGCGAGCTCCGCTTCAGTGGGCGTCTCCTGTCCGGTGACCGTGTAGATAGGGGCAAGCCGATCGGCGCTGCCGGTCTGCTGGACGATTCGGCTCAGCCAGTCGAGCAGAGCCGTGGCTTCGCCCGTGCTGCCGCTACGAACAAGGGTGGCTGCCGCCATCGAAGCATCGCGCGGCCAGCAGAATCGATAGTCCCAGTTGCGAACGCCGCCAATTGTTTCGGGCAGGCTTGTCGTGCCCGCAGCGGCAATCGCGCCGCTCGGACCGTGCACGAGCCCCTTGAGAATGAGCGCGCTCGTCCGCATCGCCTCGTGGTGCAGCCTTGGCAGATCTAGAGTCTCGAGCCAGTGGCTCCAGAACGTGGCCGTCTCGTCGCGCCGAGCTCGCTCCTTGATGGCCCACGGGCTGCAATCAGTGGTGCCCCAGCGAAGATGCAGCTCAAATGGCCCCTGCGCAAGATCCACCTCGGCCGTCGCGCTCTGGTGCTCTCCGTCGTCCTCAATCTCCCATTCGATACCCGGAGCGTGCAATGCAACCGCGTCAATCACCTCGCTAACGACCAGCCCATGCTCAGTCCGCTTGAGCTTGGTAGCGGCTTGCCCGAAGTCGAGCCGCGGCGCGAAAGTGATGCGTGCCTTGCCGGTGCCTTCGAGCACGCGCATCAGGTGCACCTCCTCGGCTGGCTCAGCGGGCAGGCCGCCGGAGGCATCGAGATAGTCCGTTACACAAACGTCCGGCCACGCACTCCTCAGGATAAGCGTGCCATCGATGTACTGCTGGTGGGGCAGGCTCGGGCTCGACGCGTTCGCAACATCAGAAACCGGCTCGACAGCGAAGAAGCCCGCGTTGGGCCCGCCGAGCAGTTCACTGAACAAACTCGCCGAGTCAATCCGGGGCGCACACATCCATGTGATGCGGGCGTTGCTGTCGACCAGCGCGATGGTCCGTTGATCCGAGAGCATCGAGTGGGCCGAAATAGGCGTGCTCTCACCGCCGCCGATGGCGTCGGCTCGCATCTCCGCAAGCTGGGCGAGCACGAAGGCCACGTCGGCGGGATCGCTGATGCGCCAGTCAGCGCACGACTCTCCCGCACCAACCTTGATGCCGACATCGGGACCCCTGAGCGTTGCAAAGGCGTCCTCGTCGGTGACGTCATCGCCCAGGAACAGGGCCGCCGATGCACCCGTCCGGTGCCGCAGGGCATCCAGCGCCATGCCCTTGTCGGCCTCGATGACCCCGAGTTCGATCACCTTCTTGCCGATCTTCGTGTTGACGCCAGGCCAGGAGGCGGGCCCGGTGCGCACTTCCTCGGCTGCGCTACTGCCCGTATCCGCCTCCGCGTTGCGGTAGTGAAACGCGATGCTCGCCGGCTTGGTCTCCACCGTACAGCCGGGCGATCGGTCGGCGATGGCGGTTAACTCGGTCAGCAGGCGCTCGCGAAGCTCGATGGCCTCGCGTGGCAGCCTGGCAGCAAAGTCGGGATCGAACTCGCTGCCGTGACTCCCGACGAGATGCACGTTGCCCGGCTCACCCGTCAACTCCGCGAGGTCGCGGAGCGATCGGCCCGAAACGATCGCCACGTGTGTCCGCGGCAGGATGGCCAGATTGTGCAGCGCAACCATGGCCTCACGATGAGGCCGCGCGTCTGCAGGATTATTCACGATGGGAGCAAGCGTGCCGTCGTAGTCGCTCGTCACCAGGAGCACCGGCACGCGTGCAAGCTCTGCCAGTCGCTCCATGATGCGGCGGTCCACCGATGGTCCCATCGCGCTGTGGGTGTCAGTCCCGGTTGCCTTGTTCATTTCTTCAGCACCTCGAAGAAGCTGTTGGCCCACGCGTAGACATCGTTGCGACGGACGACGCTGCGAAGACTTCGCATGCTCCGGACTTGCTCTTCCGGAGGCGTGACCAACGCCTCTTCGATAGCCGTGGCAATACCGTCAACGTCAAAGGGATTAATCAGCACAGCTTTACGCAGTTCTTCGGCGGCGCCCGCAAACTCACTGAGGACCAGCGTGCCCGTGTTGTCCGTGCGCACCGCCGCGTACTCCTTGGCCACGAGGTTCATCCCGTCGCGCAGCGGCGTGACCATCATGATGTCCGCTGCCTTGTAGAAGGCAATCAGTTCATCGAACGGCAGATTGCGCCGCAGGTAGTGAATCGGGAACTGGCCCGGATCGCCGTACTCGCCGTTGATGGTCCCGACGAGTTCTTCGATGCGGCTGCGCATCGCGACGTAATCGTCAACGTTCTCGCGGCTGGGTACCGCGACCTGAATCATCGCGAAATGTTCGGCTGAGAACTGGCCTCGCCGGAGCACTTCCTGCACCGCTCGCAGGCGGTAATCGATGCCCTTGGTGTAATCGAGGCGATCGATTCCCAGCAGCAGACGACGTCCCGACGTCGTGCGCATGCGCTCACGAATCTCCATCGCCCGCTCGCTGACCTCTGGCTTGAGCGCGGTGCGCTCAAAGTGCTTGGTATCGATCGAGATCGGGAAGGACTCGACCCGGCTCGTTCGCGTGCCCTCGTCGTTCTCTATCGTGAAGGTCTGGCCCTTGTGCTCGGCATCCGTAAACCGCTGCGCACAACGAACGAAGTTGCGAACCGCAAGCTTGGTCTGCATGCCGACGACATCAGCACCGAGCGTGCCCTCCAAACTCTCACGCCGCCACGGGATGCGGGCGAAGAGTTCCTCCGCCGGGAACGGAATGTGAAGGAAGAACCCGATGCGGATATCCGGTTGCAGTTCCCTCAGCATCTTGGGCACGAGGTGGAGCTGGTAGTCGTGGACCCAGCAGACATCACCCGGCCGAAGCATCTTGGCGGCCGCTTCCGCAAAGCGGCGGTTGACATCGACGTACGATCGCCACCAGTGTCGATGGATGTCCGCTGCTCGGATGGCGTCGTGGTAGAGCGGCCAGAGCGTGGCGTTGCAGAACCCCTCGTAGAAGTGCTCCTGCTCGTCGGCGGAGAGGGGGACGTCGGCCATGGTGATGCCGTCCACCACGAGCGATGTGCCGGGCGACCGTGCTACGCCCGCCCAGCCAACCCACGAACCCCCGGATTCTTCGAGGATGGGCCGCATCGCGGTGACGAGCCCCCCGGGGCTGGGCTCCCAGACCTGCTTGCGCCCTCGGCGAACGCGCCGCACCGGAAGGCGATTGGCAACCACCACAAGCCGAGAGGGTCGGCGCTTGCTCGCACCTCGGTGCGATGGGATGCTCGCAGAACGCTTCTTCGATTTGGCGTTGCCAGTTTGGGGCATTGGAGGGAGCATAGCGGGTGGCGCGCGGGGAGTGGTAACCTCCGTCGCAACACGCTGTAGGATCCCGGCGCGGGCTGCGGGCGGGCGTACACTTGCGACGCTGCCGCACCGTGTGTGACCGATCCATCGAGTTCCAACCGCCGTCGAATGCTCCCGCAGTTGACACATGCTCAATCTCGTGCACCTGAAAAGAACGTTCGGACCTCTCACCGCGGTCGATGATGTCAGCCTCGAAGTCGGCAGCGGCGAGGTGCTGGGCTTTCTCGGCCCAAACGGTGCTGGCAAATCCACCTCCATGCGCATGGCAGCGGGCTTTCTCGCGCCCTCGGCCGGCACCGCCGTGCTCGGTGGCCATGACATCCGCACCCAGCGGGTCGAGGCCCAACGCCTGCTGGGCTACCTGCCCGAGGGCGCTCCGGCATACCCGGACATGACACCCCACGCCTTCTTGCATTTCGTCGGCCGCGTCCGCGGAATGGATCGCGCTGCCCGCCGCAGACGCATCGACGAGGTGTGCGAAAGAGTCAGGCTCCGCACGGTCATGGGCCAGACGATCGAGACGCTCTCCAAGGGCTACCGCCGGCGTGTGGGGCTTGCCCAGGCACTGCTGCACGACCCGCCCATCCTGATCCTTGACGAACCGACCGATGGTCTCGACCCCAACCAGAAGCACGAGGTGCGGACACTCATCCGTGAACTGGGCGAACGCAAGGCCATCGTCATCTCGACGCACATCCTCGAGGAGGTTGACCCCATCTGCACGCGCGTGGCTGTGATCGCCTCCGGCCGGCTGGTGCTCGATGGCAGCCCCGATGAAATGCGCAGCCACTCGCCAAGCGGTTCGCTCGACGAGGCGTTTCGCAGCCTCACGACATCGACCGCGGGGCGAGCTGCATTGACTCCCGCGGCAGAAAGTGCGGTGGCGTCATGACCTTCACCGGCGTCGCCGCCGTCTTCCGCCGCGAGCTCGCGTCCTACTTCGCCACGCCCGTCGCGTATGTGTTCATCGCGGTCTTTCTTGCGATGAGCAGCGTGTTCACGTTCGCTTCTGAACTCGGCGGCTTCTTTGAGCGTGGGCAGGCGGATCTGCGAGCGTTCTTCGGCTTCCATCCGTGGCTGTACCTGTTCCTCGTGCCCGCCATCTCGATGAGGCTCTGGGCCGAAGACCGCCGAAGCGGGTCCATCGAGCTGCTCACGACACTGCCCCTTCCAGTCTGGCAGGCGGTTGTGGGCAAGTTTCTGGCAGCGTGGGCGTTCGTGGCGGTGGGCCTCGCGTTGACCTGCCCCATCTGGATCACGGTCAACTACCTGGGCGAGCCAGACAACGGCGTGATCCTCGCCAGCTATCTCGGAAGCCTGTTGCTCGCGGGCGGGTTTCTGGCCATCGGCTCCTTCATCTCGGCGACCACGAAGAACCAGATCGTCGCGTTCGTGCTCGCGATGGTGGGGTGCCTGCTCTTCATGCTGCTGGGCTTCCCGGTCGTTCAGGATGTACTCACCGAACTGCTCCCGCTGGGCGTCAGCGAGACGCTCGCATCGCTGAGCGTGCTGACGCGCTACGAGGCCATCAGCCGCGGGGTGCTGGCACCGGCGGACGTCTTCTACTTCGCCACGCTCATCGGCATCCTGCTGGCCGCGACGAGCATCCTTGTCGAACTTGTCAAGGCGGACTGACCCATGTCATCAGAGCTACCAGAACCATCTTCCGGGACAGAGCAGCCGCCGGCCGCACACCGACGCACCACGCCCGAGTCGGTGGAACAGGTCGAAAGCCTGCGAAGCAGGACGCTCAACGCGGTGGTCGCGCTCGGCGTGCTGGCAGCCCTGTTCGTGGCGCTCAACGTGCTGGCCGGGCCCTGGCTACGAGGTGTTCGCGTGGATCTCACCGAGGACCAGCGTTACACCCTGAGCGACGGAACGCGGGAGATCCTCCGGGATCTGGGAACGCGTGGCCCGAGCCGCCTGACCTTCTTCTACTCGCGTGAAGCCGCTGCGGGCAGGCCCCAGATTCAGGCATACGCAGCCCGCATCAATGAACTGCTCGATGAGTTTGAACTGGCTGCGGGCGGTTCTCTCCGCATCGAGCGGGTTGATCCAAAGCCGTTCTCCGAAGCCGAGGCCCGCGCTCAGGCTGCGGGCGTCGCAGCGCTGCCGATCGGGAGCGATGGTCAGGCCCTCTTCATGGGTCTGGAGGCTTCGGGCCCCACGGATCTCAGGGACTCCATCGCGTTCTTTGATCCCGCGCAGGAGTCCTTTCTTGAGTATGAGCTCGCCAAGCTGTTGGTCACGGTCCGCAGCCCGCTTCGCCCCACGGTGGGCGTGATCAGTTCACTTCCGCTCCAGCGAGGAGCCGACAACCGGCCCTGGCTCATCTGGCAGGAGCTTTCGCTGCGATTCGATCTGGAACTGCTCGGACAGGACTTTTCCACCATCGACCCCGCGGTCCGCGCTCTCCTGATCGTGCATCCCAAGGGCTTGTCTGACGCCGCGCTTCAAGCCATCGATGCAGCTGCCACCTCCGGGATGCCGCTGGTCGTGCTGTACGACCCCGTCTGTGAGCTTGATCGCGCCGGAGCCAACGAGCGCAACCCCATGGCCGCCATGCAGGCCGATCGATCGTCGGACCTCGGCAACCTGCTCGAGCGATGGGGCGCGAACATCGATACCCAGAGCGTCGCCGGCGACCTGAATCTGGCGGCTCGCGTCCGCTCCCGCGGCGAGGCCGTGGCGTATCTGCCCTACCTGCAACTGACGTTCGACCAGTTTGACCAGAACGACCCGGCGACTCGTCAGATCGAATCGATGATTCTCGCCTCGGCCGGATCGATCGTGCCGGTCGAGGGCGCCACGACCGAACTGACCCCGCTGATTCAAACCACGGACCGCTCATCCCTCATCGATTCGCTCCGCATCACGCCCATGACCGACCCGCGGGAACTGGTCGATGCATTCGTCTCTCGTGGTTCACCTTTGACGCTGGCAGCAAGACTCCGTGGACCGGTCGAACCGCCGGAATCGGCAGCATCCACGGGCAATTCCATCGATGTGCTGCTCATTGCCGATGCGGACCTGCTCGCGGACCGCTTCTGGCTCGAGGAGGTGGGCTTTGGGGGGGCTTCGCTGGGCTACCGGCGTCTGTCCGACAACGGCGACCTCATCCTCAACGCTGTCGAGCTTGCTGCGGGTGACCGCTCGCTGCTCTCGCTCAGAGGTCGCGGCACGGTGAGCCGGCCGTTCACGCGGATCGCGGATTTGCAGAAGCGCGCCGATGAGCAGTATGCAACCGAACTCAAGGCGCTGGAAGCCAAGCGTGACGAGGTCGAGGAGCAGCTCAGGCTCGTTCAGCAGGGCGACCCCGAGATGGGGGCGGACAACCAGTTGATCCTCACGCCCGAGCAGGAGGCGCGTGTCGAGTCGTTCCGCGCCGAACTCGTGGAAACCAACCGACGCCTCAGGGAAGTCCGGTTCAACTTGAACGAGGATGTCGATCGTCTGGAGGCAACCACCAAGCTGATCAACACCGCCGGCGGGCCGCTGCTCGTTACGTTCATCGCGATTGTGCTCTTCGTCGTCAGGCGGGGCCGATTTGCTGCAAGCCGCAGACGCCTGCAGCAGGCTGCTGCCTGAAGCGGATCTGGTAGGGGGTCTTGGAGAGGCAGGGGGCAGAGCAACCATGCGAACACACAGCCTCATGAAACTCGTTGCGTTGACCGCTGCCGTGATCGTCGCTGCGGGCTTGACGTTGTTCTTTCAGCAGCGGTCCGAGGTGGTGCGCCAGCCGCAGCCGCTGATCGACACACTTGATGCAAGGGTGAACGACATCACGCGCATCAAGATCGCCCAGGGCGGTGGCCAAGAGCGCCTCGACGTCGAACTCGCCAGAACCGACGCGGGCTGGGTGCTCGCGGGGCGGGATGGCTACCCGGCGACCATCGAGCCCATTCGGCAGTTCCTGCTCAGCCTCGCCCGGACTTCTCGCATCGAGGAGAAGGCTTCCGATGCCGAGTTCCTCGGCCCGCTCGGCCTTGGACCCTCCGCCGGATTGCCTTCGTCCATCATCACGCTTCACGCGGGCGAAGAGCAATTTGCGCAGCTCGAAGTCGGTGGGCCAACCCCCGACGGACTGGGGCAATACGTCCGGATGCTCGCAGACGGGTCGGTCTGGCTGACCGACGCGCCCATCAGCATCGATCCCACGGTCCCCGCGTGGACGGACACCGATGTGCTCCGCCTCGGCTCGGACTTCCTCTCCGCCATCCGCGTCCAGCCCGCGGGTGAAGACGCCTTTACCGTCACGAAGGTCGGCAGCGGCCTCGACGCCACCTACTCCATCGACCCCATGCCAGAGCTGCGGGAACTCGGTCAGCCGAGCAGCTTCGTTTCGCTCTTCGCGTCGACCGCCATGCTGACCTTCACCGATGTGCGTCAGCGCTCGGAAGTCCTGCCCCCCGACCGTGACATCTTCACGTACACAACGACCACCGACAGCTCGTTCACGATTCACGCGTGGCGCGAGGACGATGAGTTCGGAGCGACCAGCACCTGGATCGCCTTGGACATCACGGGCCAGAGGAGCGGCCCAAGCCAACTCGACCAGTGGGTGTTCGAGATCACACCATTCGCAGCCGAGATCTTCGCAACGGATCTCGACACACTCACCTTCGAGACAGAAGCGCCGGTGGACGCTGGCCCATCCCTGGACGACCTTATCGACTCGGCAGTCGGGCCAGCGCCGGAATAGCCATCGCCGCCACGCTGAGAGCCGCCCAGGCAGGGGCGGGGCCGCGGGTCATCACCTTCCGATTGCCTCCCCGCACTCCGGGCAAGGCAGGCCCCTGAGCGCATACCCACATCCGCTGCAACGCACGCTGCGCGAACGGAGCGATGAGGTGATCTCAAGGGCAGTCCAACTCGCAAGCCCCCCGAGCCCGAGCCACAGAATGATCTCGGTGCGATCATTCGACATCACGAGCCAGCCAAAGGTCTGGAGCAACGGGCCCACGGTGAGCACGATGAAGTAGAGAAGGGTCAGGGCGGGCAGCCCCAAGAGCCAGATTCGATGTTTCATGGCCGAGTTGCCTCGATCGGTGCTCCAAGACCTGAGAAGTACGCGTCCCCGGGGCCCCGAGCATATCGGATGCCCGCCTGCTGTCCCCGGCTCCGACCCACCCTAAACTGCAGCGCTGATGCCCGATGTCACCACCGCTGATCTCGCGATCCTGACGTTCTACCTCTTCATCGCGGTGGGGGTGTCGTTCCTGTGTTCGCTCGTGGAAGCCTCGCTGCTGACGGTCTCCAAGGCGGACGCGTCCTACCTCATCTCGCAGGGCCGGGCCGCCGGCAAGCACCTCGATCGAATGAAGTCGGAGATGAATCGTCCGCTGGCAGCGATTCTGACCCTCAACACCACCGCGCACACCATCGGGGCAGCGGGTGTCGGGGCCGAATCTGCCCGGATCTTCGGCGACCAGTGGATAGGCCTCACCAGCGCCGTGCTGACCCTCGTGATCCTCGTCGCCTCGGAGATCATCCCCAAGACCCTGGGCGCCACGTTCGCCCGCCCGCTCATCCCGTTCACGGTCATCACCGTTCGTGGCATGATCCTCGTGACCTATCCGCTCATTCTGATGCTGAACGCCATGAGCCGGTTGTTGCCGGGCCACGAGCACGCTCGCGAGTCGCTCTCGCGTGAGCACTTCGCGGTCGTCGCGGATCTTGCGGGCGAGGAGGGTACGCTCACGCAGGAAGAGGCAGCGATCGTCAAGCAGGCGCTTCGCCTGCAGGATGTCAAGGTGTCCGAGATCATGACCCCGCGCACCGCGGTCTTCATGCTCCACCGCGACACCGAGGTGCGTGATGTGCTGCAGAATCCCGACTTTGGCCAGTTCACCCGCGTGCCTGTCTATGGGGAGAGCCCGGACGACATGCTCGGCGTCATCCTCAAGCAGGACATCTACGCCGCTGCTCTGCAGAAGCAACTCAACCGCAAAGTCGGCACGATGATGCGGTCGATCCACGCGGTGCCCGAGCGTGCGCCCGTGATTCGCGTGTTCGAGGAATTCGGCACCATCGGCCATCACCTCTTCCTGGCGGTGGACGAGTACGGCGGCACCGCGGGTGTGGTGACGCTTGAGGACGTGCTGGAGGAACTGCTCGGCCGGGAGATCGTGGACGAGACGGACACGGTCCCCGATCTGCGGGCGACCGTCACCACGGAGCCTGAGCCCGAGCAGAACACCTCGGATGAGCCCGCGATCTAGACGAGCGCAGCGTGTTGATCGTCGCAACCATCACCCGCCAAGGCAGATGCCGGCGGGGGGCGTGGCCACGAGGGGTCCTCAGCGGCGGTAGGTGATCCGGGCCTTGGTCAGGTCGTAGTGGCTCATTTCGACCGTGACGATGTCCCCGGGCAGGATCCGGATGCGGAACTTGCGCATCTTCCCCGAGAGGTAGGCCAGGATCTCCGTCGATGCCTCGTCGGGCAGCCGGACCTTAAACATCGCATTGGGAAGGGCTTCGATGACGGTGGCTTCGAGCGTGAACTTGTCGTCCTGCTTGGACATTGGACCTCTTCGGGGTGGGCTGGAAACGGGTGGCAACAGGCCAGTTCAGCACCCCGCGGATACCGCAACCGGCACTTCTGGCGACAAATTCTAGGCTCCAAGGGTTGACAGCGGCCCATGCTGATACACTGTCTACGCGTGGGGCATCTCGCCACCGTAGGCGACCACCACGCATGGACTGCTGCAGATCGGGACCCGAGACGGATCGGCTGGCAGAGGAATGGACTCGGGTTCTGGATAGTGGCATGAGACTGTACGTAGGAAATCTCCCCTTTAGCTGTGGCCCCGATGAACTCCGCCAGGCGTTCGAAGAGCACGGTGCCGTGACCGATGCGCACGTCGTGATGGACCGCGAGACCGGTCGCTCACGCGGCTTCGGCTTCGTCGAGATGGGCGATGACGAAGGTCGCGCCGCCATTGAGGCCATGAATGGCCAGGATATGGACGGCCGTCCGCTTCGCGTCAACGAAGCCCAGCCTCGCGAACAGCGCGGCGGCGGCGGCGGTGGTCGCGGCGGCTGGGGTGGTGGTGGCGGTGGCGGCGGTCGTTCCGGCGGTGGCTGGGGCGGCAGCGGTGGCGGCGGTCGTTCCGGCGGTGGCTGGGGCG
>CAZSBR010000035.1:4290-15395 GCA_964605165.1 uncultured Phycisphaeraceae bacterium | reverse complement strand
CAGACGAGCCGCTGGTCCATGACCACGATGACCCCGCGTGGCTCTTGGGTGATCTCGCGGAGATCGGATTCCGATCGCCTGAGTCGCTGTGGCGGTGCATCCGGCGCGCTCAAACCGAGCCCGCGTGGCGGGCGAGCACATCCGAGGCCATCGCCTCGCGCGCCCGCGAACACTTCACGACCGATGCACTCGTCCCGCGGGTGCTGGGCCTCGTGCGTGACGCGTTGAGAGAGAACGCCTCGCTCGCGCCCGTGCAGGGGGCGGTTGCGTGATGCGGATCATCAGCCTGCACCGGGCGTCATCGCTCAGCGGGGTGAGTGTCTTGGGTGCGCGGCTCGCCGAGGCGACAGAACAGATCACGCCGATGATCATCGGCGAAAGCGTGAGCGAAGCCTCAATTGAAAGAACGCCGCTTGCGCCCATCGAACGCACGCTTGTCTGCAGCTGGCCATCGGGCGCTTCGCCGATGGAGCAGGTCGAGTGCGTGCGCGCTGCGCTGGAGAAGGCCGCCGCTGATGCGGTGCTTGCAAACGACCTGCCCCAAGGCTACCTCGCAGCGGCGGTGATGCCGGGCGTTCGGTGCATGGGTCTGTTTCATGGTGACCACCCGCGCGATCACGGCTTCTATGAGTCCGTGCTGCCGCTGTGCGATGCGTGGACGGGCGTGAGCGCCTCGATCGTGCGCACGCTGGTAAGCAACGCGAGCGTGCCCTCCGTGCCGCCCTCGCCGGTGTTGATCGCGCCGATGTGCGTTGAGCGCACAAACCCGCCGCCGAAGCTGGAGGCTGGCGCGCCGCTTCGTCTGCTGTATGCGGGCGCGCTCGATGGCAACAAGCGCGTGCTGGACCTGCCGAGGCTGTGCGCTGCGCTGGATGCCAAAGCTGTGACGTTCGAGATGGTGATCGCGGGCGATGGCCCCATGCGCGCTGTGCTTGAGGCGAGGCTGAGGCCATGGCTTATGTGCAAGAGCGTGCGACTGCTCGGCAGCGTGCCGGCGCGCGACATGGCCGGCTGGCATCGGTGGTCGCACGTGCTTGTGCTGGTCAGCGAGACCGAGGGCTGGCCCATGGTCGTGCAGGAGGCGATGGCTGCGTGCAGGGTGGCGGCGGTGAGCACAGGCTGCGGCGGCGCGGCCGAGGCCATCACACATGGCGTCGATGGAGTCGTGTTCGAGACGGGCGACATGCAGACACTGGCCAGCGAACTTGCGCTGATGGCAGAGCATCCTGAGCGCATCGCGCAGCGTGCTGCCAAGGGCAGGTGCCTTGTCGAACGGCTTGCATCACCCGCGCGCGCAGCCGCAGCACTCATGCAGATGATGGAGGCACTCTCGCCCGCGGTGCCCGCAGCAGAGCGATGGCCGGCGTGGCTGAGGTCGCTCAAACTGCTTGGCGAGGTCGATGCCGAACGTGCTGCAGAGGTGTGGGCTTGTGCGCACGGTGTCGACGGGCGGGTGCTGCCGCGCGAGGTGCCAAGACTTGCCACGCCTCGAGAGCGACTGATGCGAAGCGCAGTGGAGCGCCTCATCGCTGGGGGAAGGGGGCGCATCGGCATCTACGGTGCCGGTGCGCACACGCGTGCGATGACGAGGGTGCTTGCTTGCGATGATCTGCGCGGATGTATTGCGTGCATCGTCGACGATGAGCCGCGGTCAGCCGCCATGGCGGGTCTGCCGATCGTTTCGCCGGCGGAGGCATCGAAGCTCACCCTGGATGCGGTGGTGCTCTCAAGCGATGGGTTTGAGCATCTGCTGGCCGAGCGCGCCCGTGCGTGGGCGGGTGGAGCGCCCATCGTCGGGCTCTACCACCATGAACTCAGGCTCGAGGCATCATGCAGCCAAGGTGTGCAGCAGCGCTCGGCGTAGGACGCTGTGGCTCTCTTGGGCGCGTGCGGCGCTGACGAGGGACCATCGGCGGGCCTCGGCAAAGCGCGCCGCCAGCGCGCCGTCGTTTTGGGGCGAGACGATGGCCGTTCGGCGTTGAAGCGGCGCATCCATAGGCTCGGCGCACGCCGGAACGCTCGCGTGCTTGGGGGTCGTCGTGTCTTCGTAGCGGTCATCGCGGATGGCGACTGCATGCCCGCGGGCCACCGCTGCAGCCTCCAGCGCCCTGCCGTTGGCGCCATGCCCGATGATCACGACGTTGCGCGTCGCGCCCTCGAGCAGGTGATCGATGACCTGCTGCGGGTCGACGCAGCGGTCAGCGAGGCGTTCAACGGCGAGAAGTTGTGCGTCGGGCTGGAGCCAGCGTTCTGCTTCCAGCGCTGCCCACCAGGTGCGCAGGGGGGCTGTCCAACTGAGCGGCTCGTCGAGCGTGGGGCGGCGGGCGAGCATGGCCAGCGCTGCCTCAAAGGCCGCATCGCCGAGGAGGTGGCCGCCGATCAGGCCCTCGCTCGGCCGGCCCGCGGCAGCGGGTGTGGACAGCGGCACGCCGACGGACTCGAGGAGGTCGCACGCTTCATCCTGTCCGGGCGAGGGTTCGAGCAGGGCCTTGAGCGTGGCGTACCGGACGCCGTGAGCGCGCAGCACGCGATGCAGGCGCGGCGTGGAGGTATCGATCCTCGGATCGTCGGCCGCAGCGTCGAACGCATCACGGAGGCAGCGCACGACGCAGTGCAGCGCTTTGGCAGCCTTCTTGGAGTTGCTCGATTTCAGCAGGCGGTATCGGCACACGACTTCGGCAGCGGCATGCCAGACCACGCCGTGGCGGGCCAGCCTGAGCCAGAGGTCGTAGTCGGCTGCCGCCTCGACATCGCTGAAGGGCTCGAGGCTCATGATCTCGCGGCTGAGCATCGTGGCTGAAGGCGCCACGGGGTTGCTCTCGAGCAAGGTGTCGAGCCCCACCGCGCCGGGTCCGGGCGAGACGGTGATGCCCACGGCATGGCCCGAGGCATCATCGATCGTCCACCCGCCACAGGCTGCACCATGCTGGCGGGCCAGCGGCGCGAGCACCTCGATGCAGCGGGGTTCGAGCAGGTCATCGGCATCGAGGAATTGAAAGAGCCTGCCCCGGGCCAGGGCGATCGCGGCGTTGCGGGCAGCGCCCGCGCCAGCATTGGGCTGGCGGACGACGCGGAGCCTGGGCTCGGTTGCAGCGATGGTGGCGAGGATCGCGGGTGTGTCGTCGGTGGAGCCGTCGTCACAGACGAGAAGCTCCCAGTCCTGGAAGGTCTGGCGCTGGATGGAGCGCAGCGTTTGCGCGATGGTGGTCTCGGCGTTGAAGGCGGGCACGATGACGCTGACTTCTGGCGCGGCAGCGATGGTGTCTGGGCGTGTGCCAGCCTGCGTGCTGTCCGGGCGTGACGCCATGGGGCAAGCGTCGGTCCGGCGGCGCTATGAGGTTGAAAACTCACGGGATGCGCGGAAAAGCCGATCGGGCCGGCGGTGATGGGCCGATAGCTCCTGCGCCGCCCCTCTGCGCCCTGGGGGCGGTGTACGCACATGGCTGCGCTCGAGCAGCGGACCGGACTGGAGCTCAACGACGAGAGGCCAAGCGCTGTGTCGACCCCCACCACTTCCTCGCCCAAGACCTCGCCCGGCCCCACGCTTGCGAATCGACCGATCGCCGATGCGCTCGTGCTGGTGCTGTCGCCCAACACGGGAATCAACGAATGGCATCAGCGGGGGGTGCTTGACCGCGAATGGGCGTTGTATGAGCGGCTCAGTGCGAGCTTTGGGCGCATCGTGCTGGTGACGGACACGGGCGAGCCGACCCCGGCGGTGGTACGCCGACTGGAGCTCGAAGCGGGCTCGGTGCGGGTTCTGGCCAACCGCGACGGGCTGGAGCGCAGCGCGTGGCTCAACGTGCTGCCCGGGCGCCTCGAGCAGGCGCTGGCGGGTTGCCGGCGGGCGGTGATCAAGACCAACCAGTTCTCCGGCGCCGAGGCGGCGCTGGTGGCCCTTGCCAGCGCGCAACGGCTCGGCCTGACGGCGGGGCTCGTGGCTCGGGGTGGCTACCTGTGGTCGCGCTTTGAGGCGGAGCTGGAGGGGCCCGAATCGAGAATCGCAGCCGAGGTGGCCAGCCGTGAGGGCGAGCTCTGCCGGGCAGCGCACGTCGTGGTTGGCACGACGCCGAGCATGCTGGAGGATCTTTCCTGGCGCTACGGCTTGTCGGTGCAGCACACGAAGCTGATCCCGAACTACGTCATCGATGATGGGGCGCTGGTGGGGCCCGAGGACCGCGAACCGGGGACGCTGCTGGTCTGCGGCCAGCTCGTGGAGCGCAAGCGTGTCGACCTCGTGCTGCGGGCTGCAGCGATGATCAGTGAGACAACCGAGGTGCGCGTGGAGGTGGTGGGCGATGGGCCGCTGGCGGGCGAGCTCAAGGCGATGGCGGGTTCGCTGAATGTTGATGCGACGTTTACCGCAAGCCTGCCGCACGAGGCACTGCTCGAGCGGATGCGTCGGTGCGCGCTATTCGTGCAGATGTCAGAGCGTGAGGGGCATCCCAAGACGGTGCTCGAGGCGATGGCTGCGGGCGCGCCGGTGATCGTCGCCGATGCACCGGGTCTGAGCGAGCAGATCACGCACGGCGTGACGGGCCTGGTGTGTCCGGCTGAGCCGATGGCGCTGGCGCACATGGCGGGCCCGCTGCTGGAGGACGCGGCGTGGCGTGCTTCGATCGGTGAATCGGCGCAGCTGCACATCCGCAGAACAAGCTCGATGGACGCGGTGGTGCCCAAGGAGATCGAGGCGATGCGCTGGGCCGTCAGCCGTGCGCTCAAGGGCGAGGTGGCCGGCCCGACGCCGCCGCCCGTCCGCTGGAGCCCGGAGCTGCTGACTGTGGACGCCGAGCATGCTGTCGATGCGTGGCAGCACAGCCTTCATGGCTACGCCAAGCGGCTCAAGCCCAGAGAGGCTGCGAGGTTCCTTGCGATGCTCGATGGCTGGGTGTATTCGATGCAAGGCGAGGCAGCGATCAAGGCAGACCCCGATGGCCTGCACCCCAAGCACAGGCTCACGCGGTACCACGACTTCTTCACGACGAATCTTGATGGCATGCAACGGGTGCTCGATCTTGGCAGCGGGGTGGGCGCTCTGGCATGCTCGATCGCTGAGCGCTGCGGCGCGGAGGTCGTCGGGCAGGAGCTTTCGAGCCGTCATGTCGAGGTCGCCACCGAGCGAGCCGGCAAGGTTGGGCTTGCGGGCCGCTGCAGCTTCGTGCGGGGGGACATCACCTGCGACCGGGTCGAAGGGAACTTTGATGCGCTCGTGCTTTCCAACGTGCTCGAGCACCTGCGCGACCGGCCGGCGCTGCTGAGGCAATGGTGCGACTGGTATCGGCCAAGCCGGGTGCTCATCCGTGTGCCGAGCTATGACCGCGAGTGGCGCGTGCCGTGGAAGGACGAGCTTGGCGTGGATTCAAGGCTCGACAGCACGCACGAGATCGAGTTCACACGCGAGGCGCTGGAGGCCGAGCTTGACGAGGCGAAGCTCGACGTGCTCGAGCTGACGCAGCGCTGGGGCGAGTTGTGGCTCGTGAGCGCGCCGCGGGCTCAGTCATCGAAGGCGACGCGCGCCGCGTGAGGCGGACGCGGGAAGGAACGCGATGCGCATCGCGGTGATCAGTGATCTTGCGCCGGGCAGCCACAGGGCGTATGCGATCAACGTCGCCAAGACCGCGGGCGGCTTTGTTCGCCACGGCCACGAGGTGACGGTGTTCTGCCGAAAGCCCGAGCAAGGCTGGACGCTTGAGCAGGCGGGCGAGGCCTATGGCGAGCCGTTACTTCAGTGGCGGTGCTTCCCGGGAGAGCGTCAGGCGGATGAGCATCTGTCGCACCGGCATTACCTAACCGGCATCAGTTCATGGGCTGCTCGGGAGATCAGCCAGGGCGGCTTTGATGGTGTGTATGCGCGGCACTGCTGGGGCGGCATTCGATGCGCCGAGGCCGGGCTCGCGACCGTCGTCGAAACACACCTCGACCCGGTGGATGACTGGCTCGGTGCGCAGACCGCGGTGCGCATGGCGGGCGATGATCCGGCGCATCGGCACACGCAGATGCGCGGCGTTGTGACGATCTCGCCGAGGCTCAGTCAGCGGTACATCGAGTTGGGCGCTTGCGGCGAGCGCGTGCGCGTCGTGCCCGATGCGGTCGACCCCGAGATGTTCCTGCCGCCGGCGGATCTGGGCGTTGACCCGCTTGGCTGCGATGGAGGCGGTGCGCCGCGGCTGGTGTTTGCGGGCAACCTCTATCCGCTCAACGGCATGCCCGCGCTGCTCGAGGCGGCGCGCCTGCTGGACAGGTGGCGCGTGCATCTGGTCGGCGGGCCGGCGGCGGAGGTGGAGGCGGTGCGCGCAGCAGCGGGACCGAATGTGTTCTGTCATGGCCAGGTGCCCCACCGCGACGTGCCCCGCTATCTCTGGAACGCTGATGTGCTGGCGTTGCCCTTGTCGGATCACCATCCCAATCGACTGTGGGCGAGCCCGGTGAAGCTCGGCGAGTATCTCGCCAGCGGCTCGCCCGTGGTGTGCTCCGATGTGCCCGCGCTGCGGGCACTGGTGGAGGAGCCCGCGGTGCGGTGGTGTGCGCCCGATGACGGGGCCTCGCTTGCTGCTGCTGCGAGGCTCGCCCTTGCTGAGCCCCATCCCGCGGGTCGAGCCGAGGCGGTCGAGGCATTCGTGCGCCGGCATACCTACCTCGGGCGGGCGGGCGTGGTGCTCGACCTGCTCGGGCTTGCGGCGGGCAGGGCGGCAGAAGATGCAACGCCCGAGGCGGCGTAAGCGAACCCACCGAACGGATCCAGCACCATCGGCGTACGAGGGGCTCGGGGGCGGCACGCGGGATTGACACGGTGCACCCCTAGTATGAATGCTGCGCCGCGATCGGTGCGCGCAGCGGCTCTGCTCCTGAAGGGAGGCACGTGTGCTCTTGTGGCAGCCCTCACTCGATGCTTCGTACACCCGCATGCCCAGCGATGAGCTTGCGGCGATGATCACCGAGCGCAGGCAGCAGCTTGGTGACAAGCTGGTCATTCTGGGCCACCACTACCAGACGGATGAAGTCATCCGCCACGCGGACTTCACGGGCGACAGCCTGCTGCTGAGCCAGATCGCGGCCCGTGTCGCGGACGAGCGGCCCGTGGAGCATGTGATCTTCCTGGGCGTGCACTTCATGGCCGAGTCCGCGGACATGCTGACACCTGAAGGCATCGAAGTGATCCTGCCCGACTTGTCGGCGGGGTGCTCGATGGCGGACATGGCCGACTACGACGACACGGTCGAGGCGTGGGAGGTGCTGCACGATGCGCTGCGCGCGCAGGGCTGGAAGGGCCGCATCGTGCCGGTGACGTACGTGAACTCATCGGCAGCGATCAAGGCGTTCGTGGGTGAGCGCGGCGGGGCCTGCTGCACGAGTTCCAACGCGGAGCGTGTGGTGCGCTGGGCGCTTGCGGGGGGCACCGAGCCCGCTGCGGAGGGCGAGGACATCAAGCTGTTGTTCCTGCCCGATCAGCACCTGGGCCGAAACACGATGGAGCACATCGGCTTTGATGTGGCGACGCAGACGGCGCTGTACGACCCCAAGCTGCGGGAGGTCGGTGAGCCGCTGGGCGGCATGACGCCCGAGGCGCTGCTGAATGCCCGCGGCATCTTGTGGGCGGGCCACTGCTCGGTGCACAAGCTCTTCAGGCCCGAGCACTGCAACGAGGTTCGGCGTCGCAGCGAGGCGGCCAAGGCCCGGGGCGAGGCACCTGAGCGGATCATCGTGCACCCCGAGTGCTCGCGGGAGGTCGTGCAGGCGGCGGACGAATGGGGCTCAACCGAGAAGATCATCCAGACGATTCGCGACGCCGAGCCGGGCTCGAAGTGGTCGGTCGGCACGGAGGTGCATCTCGTCAATCGCCTTGCCAACGAGGCGGCTGAGCGAGGGGTTGAGGTGCGGATCCTGTCGGACTGTCAGTGCCTGTGCACGACGATGTACCGCATCGACGAGCCGCACCTGCTTTGGGTGCTGGACCATCTGACGGGCTCGTGCACGAGCGATGGCCAGCCCAAGGCGGTCAACGTGATCAAGGTGCATCCCGAGGTTCGTCGGCTTGCGCTGCTCGCGCTGGACCGGATGCTCGAGCTTGCGCCCTCGAAGTCCGCGCAGGGCACGCCTGTGGACTAAGCCCGCGCATCGCGCGGCGGCGTGGTGGTGCTGACAGCGTGTGGTGAACCGGGCTCGCTCAGGCGTCGCCCTGCTCGGTTGATGCGCCCGATGCGGGTGGATCGCCCGCAGAGGTGGGTGCCTTGGGCGCCGGCTTGTCTTCGACGAAGCCCGAGGACCGAGGTTTCTCCGGGGGGAGTGAGCCCTCGGCGGGTTTGTCCTCGATTTGTTGGCTGGCGATCTGTTGGCTGGCGCGCTGGTCGAGTTCGAGCGCCTGCTGATCGAGGAGTTCCTTCATGCGTCGGCCGGGCTTGAACTTGACGGCGAGCTTGCTGGGCACGTCGACGCGTTCGAGCGTCTTGGGGTTCTGTGCACGTCGCGCAGCGCGGGTCTTGACCTCGAAGACGCCGAAGTCGCGGAATTCGAGGCGGTTGCCCTGCCCGAGCTCGTTGACGATCTCATCAAGGAAGGTCTGCAGGACCTTCTTGACCGCTGTTCGGGTCATCTTGGTGCGGGCGGCGATGCGCTCGACGAGTTCTCGTTTGGTCACCGTCGCCATCGAGCTGAGCCTCCCTCTGCCTCGCCCATCCGCAGTTCTGCGCTGTCCTTCAGGCCGCCGTGCGGTCATTCAGGCTGCAGCGCCTTTCTCTCTCATCCGGCAGCCGAGGCGGTCGTCGCTACAGCGGGTGCCGTCGCCCGTGAACGCTGTTGCCGCCTTGCTCACACGGTGGATCATCCCACCGAAGTGCCCCGCTGTCGAACGTATGCTACCGGACAATCTCTTCGTCAGGCATTCAGGTCCGCGACGTTCGCGTTCCAAGCAAAGAGTGTCCCACAGCCGAACAACGCGGTCAAGGAACGCGTGTCCTCACAGGACCAGTGACCGAATGTTTAGCGCATCTGGCCAGCTTTTTGCGCGCAAGAATTGGGACAGTGGGGTGGATTTCGTCCGGTTCTGACGATTCTGACAGCCGGGAGGCCGCGTGAGCGAGCAGAGCGACAAGCAGCCGGCGGGACCGCCCGGGGGGGTTGAACTCGCGCCCGGGGTGCATGCGCCAGCGGATGCCTTGGCATGGACCTACACCACCAGCCGCGGGCCTGGGGGTCAGAACGTCAATCGCCGATCGACTCGGGCGGTGCTCAGGCTCGATCTCACCATGCTCGAATTGACACCCGGTGCCCGCTCAAGGCTGCTCAAGCGTGAGGCACGCTGGGTGGCTGACGACGGAGCAGCCCTGGTGATCGCGTGCGAGGCGTACCGCAGCCAGGCACGCAACCGTGAGGGGTGTCTGCAGATTTTGCGCGAGGCGCTGGTTCAGGCGACCGCGGTGCCCAAGGCGAGGAAGAAGTCCAAGCCGAGTCGGGGCTCGATCGAGCGGAGGCTCAGGGCCAAACGCGAGCGGTCGGAGCAGAAAGCCCGGCGGGGGAAGGTGGACGGATGGTGACCCTCGCTCTGGAGCTCTCGAACCCCTCCTCGGGGCCCTCGGCCAGCGAGGTGGGCCTTGGCGACGTGGGTGAAGCAGGCGTCGAGGTGCTGGCGGTTGAGGCTGTCGCTCCCGGCAGCCGCGAGCGCGACGATCTGCTGCCCGCGTGCGAGCGGCTTATGCGGCGGGCGGGCCGGTCGGTGCGCGACATCGAGGCGATCGCGGTGGACGTGGGCCCGGGGGGCTTTACGGGCCTTCGGGTGGCGGTGACCGCGGCAGCAACGCTCAGCGAGACGATCGGCGCGAGGCTCATCGCTGTGCCGGCGACGCGGGTGGCTGCGGTGGCTGCGGGCGACGAGGGCCCGGTGGTGGTGGCGCTTGCGAGCAAGCGGTCGAGCGCGTTCGTGGAGGCGTTCATCCCTGGTGCTGAGCCGGGCGAGGGCGGCCAACTGCTTGAAGCGAAGGAGCTTGAGGACTTTGCAGCAGGGCTCGGGCTCGGGCCGGCCGCGCGGATGATCGCCGACGACTACCTGCCCGAGGCCTTTGGCCGGGCGTGCGGCGTGTTGGGCTGGGTCATCGAGCCCATGGCGTTGTCGGCGGCGAGCCTGCTGGCTGCCGCTGCGGCGGGCCGGGGCTGGGAGGTCGAGGACGCGGCGGCGCTCAAACCGATCTATGGCCGCGAACCGGAGGCGGTGACGCTCTGGCGGGCCCGCCGCGGGCCGTGAGGGGCCTGCCGTCGGAGGCGGTACAGACGGCGCAGACGGAGAATCTTGAGAGTTCTCGGTCGATGCGCTGCGCGGGCTGAACTGATGGCTGCGGCGAGACGATGGACGCTTCGGGCGTGAGGCGGGGTCGACGGATCGACCCGGTCGCACCACCCGGAGGATGGCCACGCGTGACCGCGACTGCTTCACACCTTGGCGGCGAGCTTCAGGATGGCTCCATGGGCGGTTCGCGGAGCCGCATGGAGGCGCGTGAGCGTGTGGAACTGGTTCTGAGCCAGCTTGATGCGCTGCCCACGCTCTCGCCCGTGGCGACGAGGCTCCTGGCCATCAGCGCCGACGACGAGGTGCAGCTTGACGAGATTGTGGGACTGATCGAGGCGGACCCGACGCTTGCGGGCAAGATCCTCGGCCTGTGCCGGCGAGCGGGCCTGGCGATGAGCGAGCGGGTGACGACGGTCAAGCACGCTGCGGTGATGCTTGGTCTTGAGGCGGTGCGAGCCGCGGTGCTGAGCGTGGCGGTGTATGAGGCGCTGGATGCCCACGGCGAGGAGGCGGACGACCGCGCGATGGCAGCGGTGATGCGGCTCGGGTCGGCATCGCTTGCAGAGGCGCACTTTGATCGGCCGGGCTTTTGGCGTTACTCGATCGGTGTGGCGACCGCGTGCGAGTTGCTGGCGTCGAAGCAGAAGCACCGGACCATCAAGCCGCAGGAAGCATTCATTGCGGGGCTCTTGAGCGAGATCGGCAAGCTCATGCTCGATTTCGCGGTGCCCAAGGGGTATGCGCGTGTGCTGGGCTATGCAGCGGTGCATCAGCTTTCGGCGGCAGAGGCTGCGGGCAAGCTGATTGGCATTGATCATCACCAGGCGGG
>CAZSBR010000035.1:0-4190 GCA_964605165.1 uncultured Phycisphaeraceae bacterium | reverse complement strand
TTTCGGCGGCAGAGGCTGCGGGCAAGCTGATTGGCATTGATCATCACCAGGCGGGTGCGCACGTGGCCGAGCGCTGGGGTCTGCCCGAGGCGCTTGTTTCGGTGATCCGCGGCGAAGAAGCGCAGCAGTCCGGCGATCTCGACCAGACACGGGCGCTGATGGGGCTTGTGCGCGGCGGGGCGTGGGTGTGTAGAACGCGGCATATTGGTTTCAGCGGCGAGCCTCTGCCGAGGATGTCCGACGAGGCGATGACGCGTTCGCTTGGCATCGAGCCGCAGGTGCTGCATGCGGTTGCGGCAGAGCTTCACGGCTCTGTCTCGCAGCGGTGCGAGGTGCTTGGGCTTGAGGCGATGGCGACCGAGGCGATGCTGATGGAATCGGTGGCCAGGGCGAACCTGGCGCTGGGCACCATCGCGCAGACGCTTGAGAAGCGCTCGCGCACGGCGCTTGCTGTCTCGCGCAGCGCAAGCAGGCTCGAGCGGTTCATTCAGAGGGCTTCAGAAGAGGGCGAACTCGCGGACGCGATCGGCGAGAGCATCGCCAGCGCAGCGGCTGGGATGCCGGCAGTGGCGGTGCTGATCGAGCAGGAGGCGGGAGAGATCGATGTGCAGACGAGCGGCGATGCTGCGTGGTTTGCACAGGTTCGCCACGATGCGCACACGGTATCGCTGACGGATCTGGCGGCTCGGCTCGAGCGCGAGGGCCGGGGCGTGCTGATTGCCGGGCCAAGGGCTGCGATCATCTGCCAGAGCCGCGAGCGTTTGCCCGGCGTCTCGCTGCGTTCTGCGTGGTGCATGGCGGTGGCAAGCCGCGTTCATCAGGCAAGCGGCAGCGATGATCGGCTTCGGGTTGACGCGGAGCCGGGCGTTGAGGTGAAGGTGGGCCAGGAGCAGCTCAAGATCGTGCGCGTCACGGGTGGCAAGCTGCGAGGTCTGGCGCAGATGCTCGGCGAGCAGAAGCCGGCGATCCGTTCGCTGGCGGCCAAGGGCGAGCATCCGACGCTGGTGGCTGCGGTGGCGCGTGCTTCGGCTTCGCTTGCGGCGCTTGGCAAGGCGCTGGAGGCGACGGCTGTGGAGCGCACGCCATTGGCGGGCACGCACTGTCTGCGTGAAGTGATTGATGCTGCGATTGCGCGGGCGGTCTCGGCGACGGGCTGGGAGGGCTCGATCGATGCGGAGGGGGTGAACCCTTCGTACTACCTCGTGATCGATCGCGTGCTGGTGGAGATGGCGGTGAGTGAGTTGATCCTCAACGCGATTTCGGCCTGTCGGCGTTCGGCGGGGGATGCAAAAACATCAAGTGCGGGAGAGGTACTCATCGCGGCTCAACGCGCGGGCAAGAAGGGCCGATGGGAGATCCGCGTGACGGATCGTGGCGCCGGGCTTTCGCCGGGTGATCACGGCAGTCTGTTCGAACCGTTTGCGCGGGGCCAGAGCGAAGAGACGGGCGGACCGCCGGGAGCGGGGCTCGGCCTCACCAGGGCTCGACAATGGATGCGGTCGCATGGAGGCGACGCCACGCTGAAGCGCACGGAGGACGGACGAACACGCGCAACCCTGTTCCTGATGGAGCTGGATGCTCACGCGAGCAAGAAGAGCGAGGCGGCATGAACGAGTCACAGAGAGCCAGCAAGCAGGAAGCGCCGACCAGCGCTCTCGTCGCCCTGCCCTCACGGGCCGGGCACGCCTCGCGGCTGATGATCGCAAGCGAGCTTGAACCGGAGCGTGCACGCTGGGCGCAGCGGACAGAGCGGATCGGTCTTGTCAGCGCTGCGCATGCTTCGGGGCTTGAGGAAGCCGGCGATCTGGCGAGGCGGGGCGCGGTGGCACTGGCGCTTGTCAGCGCGGCGCACAGCCAGCGCGGGGAGCTGATCGCTTCGCTGGCCGAGCTGGGTGTTGGCGCGGTGGTGATCGCTGGGCGCATCACGGCGGAGCTTGCCATCGAGGTGATGCGCGAAGGCGCGATGGACCTGCTGAGTGAAACGCAGGCAGAAGCAGAAACAACCGGCCGCATCGTTGAGGCGGCTCGCCAGAGCGGGTCGCGCGTGCGCCGCTCGCCATTGGCTGCAGCGAGCGAGGAGCACGCCCCGGGGGAGCTGCCCACAGCAAGGCTTGCCTCGGTGTGCCGAACGCTCAACGACGCGCGCAACGAGGTGGCCGACCAGGTCGGCGAGATGTGTGATGACCTCGTCAAGGCGTACGAGCAGATTGCTTCGCAGATGGAGCGGGTGCGGGTGGCCAGCGAGTTCGGCGCGATTGCGCGACAGGAGCTCGAGCTGGAGGAGCTGCTCAGGATCTCGCTTGAGTACATCCTTGCGAAGGTCGGATCGACCAACGCTGCGCTGTACCTGCCCGCATCGACGGGTGAGTACTCGCTCAGCGCGTATGTGAACTACGACTGCCCTCGGGATTCGGGCGAAACGATGATGGAACATCTGGCCGACGCGGTGCCCGCAGCACTGGAAGATCGCCAGGGGATTGTCGTGCTGCAGGATGAGGATGCCTTCGCTGCGTTGCTGGGCGATCATGGGCGGTGGCTCAGTGGCCACGGCGGGGCGGGGTTTGCGTGCCACGATGAGCAGGGCGAGTGCCTTGCGGTGGCGCTGCTGTTCCGTGATCAGCGGCATCCGTTTACGGATGAGTCCGTTCGGATGCTCGAAGCGATTGCACCGGTGCTGGCCGAGCAGCTCTCACGGATCGTTCGGGTGCATTGCCGCCATGAATCGGTGGCCAAGGACCTCGGGTTCGTGGACGAGTGCGACGGGCCGCTGCCCTTTGATGATGCGGACGATGACCTCGGGTGGGACGACCTGGATCTGGCAGCCTGAGGGGCGTGTCTCAACGGGTGTGTGCTGACCCGGCGGGTTCGCTGCTGGCCGGGCTTGCGTGCAACGCGGTCCTATCAAAGCCCAATACTGGTCTGAGCGGACGCGATCCGTGTTCGGGTGTGCTGGCCCAGAGGGGGCTTGCGTGGCTGGGCGGGTTGTGGTCTGATCTTCTTTGGGCGGACCAGTCGGGAAGGACCGGGACCATGCAGTGGCTTGTTTCCAGTGAGGCGTTGTGGTTCAGCGTGCCGGCGGTGGCGGGGACGCTGTATCTGGTGATGCAGGTTGTGCTGGGGCAGATCGGCGGCGAGCTGGATCTGGATGCCGATGCGGGCGGCGAGGGCCGGGTGCTTTCGCTGCAGACCTTGAGCGCCTTTGCGATGGGCAGCGGCTGGATCGGGCTTGCGACGCTGAACCTGACGGACATCGGGTTCAACGGCTCGGTGGTGATCGCGGTGCTTGCGGGCGTGGCGATGGCGTGGCTGCTGGTGTTCCTGCTCAGGACGATGCTCAAGTTGCAGTCCAGCGGCAATTTGTCGCTGACGGCTGCGGTGGGCGAGACGGGCCGGGTGTACGTGGAGATCCCGCCTGTGGGCCGGGGCCGGGGGCGCATCACGGTGGTGCTGCAGGGCCGGCAGGCCGAGCTGAGCGCGGTGCAGCAGGGCGCCGAGCCGATTGCTTCAAGAACGCCGGTGAAGGTGATCGATGCGGACGAGGCGCGCAACGTGCTGATCGTCGAGCCGATTGCTTGAACCCTCGCGGGCGGGCAGCCCGCAGGCGCGATGAACAAGTGGGGTGTGGCGCGCCGGGCTGGTAGGCTCTGGCTGGCGTGGCCGCTGTGGGCCGAACGGGACCGAACCGAAGGGAGTGACCATGGAGATGGTGATGACATTGGGCCAGACGTTTGCACTGGGTCAACAGGCCGGGGGCTCTGGCAGCGGCTTTGGTGTCGTGACGCTGATCGCCGTCGGCCTGGCGGTGATCATCGGCATCTTCGTGCTGCTGTTCTTCGTGAGCCGTTATCGCCGGTGTCCGTCCAACCGCGTGCTGGTGATCTGGGGTCGCAGCGGCAATCAATCGGCGCGGTGCTATCACGGCGGCGGCAAGTTCGTGTGGCCGGTGCTCGAGGACTTTGCCTACCTGAGCCTCGAGCCGCTGGTGATCGAGATCCCGCTCGAGGGCGCTCTGAGCCTCAACAACATCCGCGTCAACGTGCCTTCGACGTTCACGGTTGGCATCTCGACCGAGCCGGCGCTGATGTCCAACGCTGCGGAGCGCTTGCTCGGGCTGACGCCCATCCAGATTCAGGACCAGGCGCAGGACATCATCCTGGGCCAGCTTCGCCTGGTGATCGCGACCCTGTCGA
>CAZSBR010000034.1:0-15501 GCA_964605165.1 uncultured Phycisphaeraceae bacterium | reverse complement strand
ATGACCGTGGCGCTGGCCAACAAGGAGACACTCGTCGCTGCCGGCGCGATCGTCGTGCCCGAGGCGCGTAGGCGAGGCGTCGCAATCCTGCCCATGGACAGCGAGCACTCGGGGGTCTGGCAATGTCTGATGGGGCTCACGAGTATCGATGGCGCACTGCCCCCCGTGGAACTCACGCACGATGTCCGGCGTGTTGTTCTCACGGCCAGCGGCGGTGCGCTGCGCACCGCCAGCCGCGAGCAGATTGAGCGTGCGACCCCCGAGGAGGCGCTGGCCCATCCCAACTGGGACATGGGCGCCAAGGTCACCATCGACACCGCGTCACTCATGAACAAGGCGCTGGAGTTGCTCGAAGCACACTGGCTCTTCGGGCTCGGACCCGATCGCCTCGGGGTGCTCGTGCACCCACAATCGATCGTGCACGCGATGGTCGAAATCGCTGATGGATCGGTCATCGCTCAGATGGGTGATCCCGACATGCGCACGCCGATCCAGGTTGCGCTGACGCACCCCGAGCGGCTCATCGGCCCCTCGCGCCGGCTCGACTTTGCCTCGGCCATGAACCTGACGTTCGAGCCGCCGGATCACGAGCGATTCCCAGCGCTGCTGATGGCTGACCGCGTGATGCGCTGCGGCGGCACTTCGGGCGCGATCTTCAACGCGGCCAACGAGCGGGCGGTCGAGCACTTCCTTCAGCGCCGCATCTCGTTTGGTGATATCTCGCGCTTGGTTGGGCGTTCACTGGACGAGTTGCCCATCGCGCCCGTCGAAGTCATGGAAGATGTGATGCGCGCCGATGCGCAGGCTCGGTCGTTTGTCGATGCTGCGATCGGTGTGTGAGCGAGTGTCATGCAGCACGCGCGGAGAAGAGTCTGCGCATGAGAAAGGGCCGCCTTCCCTGAGGAAGACGGCCCCGAATGATCATGTGGTGGTGCCCTGAGGCTTTGCCGGCGGGTGGGCCGCCGGTTTATTCGCCGCCGCGACGACCCTGCTCTGCTTCACGCTCGGCCTGGCGCTGGGCCTCGG
The DNA here is from genome assembly GCA_964605165.1 of uncultured Phycisphaeraceae bacterium. Classification (GTDB taxonomy): domain Bacteria; phylum Planctomycetota; class Phycisphaerae; order Phycisphaerales; family UBA1924; genus OFTM382. The sequence continues at coordinate 14,475 of CAZSBR010000034.1, read as the reverse complement.
CCTGCTGCTGCATGAAGAGGAACATGGGAAGCCCGCCGCCGCCGATGTCGCTCGCGTTGTAGATGTACTCGGAGTCGAGGCTCTTGGCGATCAACGCCTCGGCCTCGGACAGGTGAGCACGCGAGTAGGCATCAAGCCGGCCCGCGCGGTTGCCCTCGAGCATCGAGCCGATTCGCTTGTGCAGATCACGCAGGTGCATGATGGCCAGGTTGCTGATCGGCTTGTACGCCGCGCCGTACTGACCGGGCATGGAGAGGTCGATCATGCGCTCGATGTGCTCGCGCTGCAGGTTGCGGCGGAGGCTCGAGATCATCGGCTCACGGTTGGTGTAGGTGCCCCGCGGCTGGGATTCAATCTCGGTCCAGATCGAGCCGGTCACGGTGTCGAGCACCTCGGCGAGGGTCAGGGCGTCCTCTTCGTTGGGCACGCGGAACTCGTTGTCGTAGATCCGCTGAAGCGTGGTGGGGTTGAGGATCATGGTCATCGCGGCGCCCTGCACGCCGAGGATGTTGTCATGGATCGGCCAGGTGGCGTCGGACATGATGTCCCCGCCGTCGTCCCACCACTTGTCCACGGTCATGTGCGCGAGCAACTCGGGCGTCAGGCCGTAGGACTCATCGCGGAAGGTGTTCTCGATGACGAAGTTGAGCGCTTCGCGCTGCTTGTCGGCATCGACGACTTCGATGGGCGTGCGGTCGAGATCACCCTTGAGATCGCGGTGCACGAACGCGCCGCCGAGCCAGTTGGCCATCATGCTGTTGGCCCGCGTCTGCAGACCCAGCGTGATCGCATAGCCGCGGCGAGCGCGGGCCCAGCTATCGCCTTCCTTGACGAACTTGTCGAGGATCTGGCTTCTGAGCTTCTCGGCCAGCGCGACCTGCTCGCGTGCGTAGTCGATCGGGTTGGCCGACATGTCGTAGCGGCGGGCGCGCGGGTCGGGGCCCCACGTGTCCTCGTCGGTCGCGTAGACGAACTCGGGCTCGCCCACGTTCTCGAAGACCTTCTTGGCATCCTTGTCGCTCATCGCGTAACCGAACTCGATGGCCCAGTGGTCATACGGCCCGATGTCGATGACGGAGTAGTCGCCCTGCTTCTCGCCGGACTGGATGCGGATGTTGGTGCCGTTGTAATCCATGACCGACACGGACCAGGGCTTCTGGTCCTTGAGCTCGGCCGAGTTGATCTCGTCGAGCGTGTAGACGGTCGATGCAGCGAAGTTGTGACGCAGACCAAGGGTGTGGCCCGCCTCGTGGGCGACGAGTTCGCGAAGCGCCGGGCCGACGAACCAAGCGGGCACGCCGTCGATCAACTGATCTTCGGGCGATTCGGGCTTGTCGTCCTTCTTGGGCTTGTCCTCGTCCTTCTCTTCCTCGTCGCCTTCCTCGGGATCTTCCGGGTCTTCATCGGGGTCGTACGCCTTGATCTGGGCGAGGACCTCAGCGGGGATGAGACCCTCGGGGATCTCGCCGCTGGCGAGCTTCTCGCGCAGGGCCTTGATCATCTCTTCGGGCATCTCGGGATCGTCGACGGTGTCGCTGAGCGCGACGAGGTCGAGCGTGAGCGCCGCGTCCATGACCATGCGCATGACCGCCATGTCGAATGCCTTGCCCTCGGCTGCGGTGCACAGGCCGTTGCACTGGCTCACCCGGCCGGCGAGGCCGTCATAGAGGTCGTCGCCGAGGAACTCGGGGTCGGCGTTGAAGGCCGCGTGCCCGCCGTGGTTGTGCGAGGCGTGGGCGATCTGGGCCGCCACGCGCTCGCGGTCGGAGGGTGCAGCCATCTGCACGCGCGGATCCCAGCGCGGGTTTCTTGCGAGCCAGGCGAGCTGCTCGGGGTTCATGCCCTCGACCGCGAGGTCGGGGATGAGCTCGTTGAAGCGGTACCAGAACGCGCGGATCCAGCCGTCGGTGAGGATGATGTCCGCATCGAGGATCTGGCCCGTGCGCGGATCGACGCGGCTCGGCCCGATCGCTGTGCCGATGTCGTTGCTCAGCCAGCGGACGAAGTTGTACCGGCGGTCCTCGGGGTCCTTGTCCATGTGGGCGCCGCTGGCGGCATCCTGCTGGCGGACCTCGATCGCTCCGGTGATGCCCACGCGCTCAAAGGCCTCGTTCCAGACCTCGAGGCCTTCGCGGACGAACCTGCGGTAGCGCACCGGGGTGGTGTGCTCGATGTAGAAGACGATGGGCTCCTTGGGCGGGCTCATCTTGAGGCTGGGGTCTGCCTTCTCGAGATGCCAGCGGTTGATGTACCTCACCCACTTCTTGCCGATCTCGAACTCGCCGAGGTCGCGGTAGCTCGTGGTGAAGTAGCCGATGCGCGGGTCGGCGCGCCTCGGGGTGTAGCCGGTGCGCTCGGGGATGACGCTGATGGAGTAGTGGAAGGTGCGGAGCTGGCCGCCACGCACGGGCATCTCGAGGGCGACCTCGATGTTCTCGGGGAAGGCCTTGGCGGTCTTGATCTTGACGAGGCTCGTGTTGGCCCCGGCGGCCTGGCCGCCGAAGAACAGACCTGCACGCCCGCCGAGCAGGCCGTCGAGATCGATCACCGGCTGGCCGCTCGGGCCCATGGCGACGATCGGAACCGTGGCGAGCACGCGGTCGGTGAAGAGGCGCTCGACGCTGTCACGGCTTTCACGGTCGCCGCTGGAGCGGGTGCCCATCTCGGGCTGGATGAGCGCAAGCTGGTCGTTGTAGCGGCGCCAGTAGACGTACCGCTCGCCGCTCTGCAGGCCGGCAAAGAGATCGCCGCTGGCAACGGTGGTGGCGATGAAGTGCCGCTGGCGCTCGTAGCCGGCCGGCAGCTCTGCGAGCATCTGCCCATCCTTCTCACGGGTCCAGATGGTGTAGAGGCTGCGCGAGCCGTCAGCGGTGGAGATGACCTTCTCAAAGCCCTCGGAGACATCCTTGAAGTCGGGGAAGTCGCTCTTGGACTTGGAGGAGCCGCCCTGCGCCGCCATCATGCTGCGGACCGCAGCAAAGTCGAGTTGCACCGTGCCGTCGGGCATCAGCGTGCCGGTGACGGTGCGGGGCATGCCCTCGGCGTTGCCCGGCGCGGCATCGGGGTCGGGGGCGGTGCCTGCAGCGGCGGCCACGGCCAGAATGGCTCCGCCGGCGGCGAAGGCTGCAACACTCCTGAGAAGCTGTCGAGGGGTCATATCTGCTCCTTGTGCCGACGCTCCGCGCCGACCAGATCAAGCGTGACACGGGGCGTGTGCACCAGCCCCGAGCATGCATCTACCAATCCCAAATTCTGCCTGTCCTGAACACTGCTTTCGCGTGTGAACATTCGCTGACAAGGGCCCACGCAGATGCGGCGCGCACCCGAGTGCCACAGCGTAGCAGCAACGGCGACAAGCGCGGACCCCGAACAGCAAACGCCACCCAAAGCCCGGGTTGTACCGGTATGCACGCTCGATGTGGCACAACGAGAACGACTCGAGCACGTCGAGGGATATCACCCGGGCGGCGGCAACCTGAACGCCGCGATCAGCCCGATGGTCAGCAGCACGAACGTGCCGCCGGCGATCTGGAAGGGCCGGTCGTGGATGGCCAGTTCGGTGGGGTCGTCGTAGACACCCTGCTCGAGCAGCACGATGCACCGAAGCAGGCCGTAGGTCGCCGGGATGATCGTCAGCCAGAGCAGATTGAAGCCCTCGATCTCGACCTCGGTCTGGGTGCCAAACCAGTCTGTGAATGCGATAAAGTCTTGCTGGTCTTGGATATACGACGCATAGGTCAGCAGCGTGGCCACGCCTGTGACCACCACCGCCATGCGGAGCAGTTCGATGGTGTACTTCCGCTGAACGATGCGGACCTGCCCGACGTCTTCGCCCATCGAGCCGCGCTCGCCCAGGCGTTTGCCAAAGCTCAGGAACATCGCAAGGAACAGCGTCACGTTCATGAGCCACGCGCTGGGCCAGATGCCCACCGCAACGCACCCACCAAACACACGGAGAACAAAGCCGAGGCTCAGGCCCAGCACATCGGCGATGCGGATGCGTTTGATCCACGTCGAGTAGAGCGTGACATTCACGAGGTAGGCCCCGAGCGTGGCTGCTGCGAGCCACCGGCCCGGCCCTTCGACGAACCCGAGCAGGCCAAAGCCCGCGATGGCGAGCACCGCGGCGAACACCCACGCCTGCGCGGGTGAAACCACGCCACTGGCCACGGGCCGGTGCTTCTTGCGGGGATGGAAGCGATCGCGCGGGGCATCGAGGACGTCGTTGACGGCGTAGCAGGAGCTGGACACGAGCGCAAAGGCTGCTGCACACCCCAGGCTCGAGAGAATGGCCTGGGTCGCCCCCACCGCGATGTCCGCCATGCCGTACATCGGCCCGAGCAGCACAAAGCCGCTCTTGACCCACTGGTGGGGCCGGGCGAGCTTGATCAGGCCGTGGGCGAGCGAGCGGGGCGGACGTTTGCCCGACGAAGGGCTCGGCGACGTGCCCTCAGCCTCTGTTTGGCTGGCTGGTTGGTCGGGCTCGGTCACGGCTCAGCGTCTCCGGTTGCAAGGCAGCGGTGGGTGTGGCATCGGATGCTCGGGCTGGTCATCGGCACGATTCGGCGGATTTTCACGCGCTTGGAGGCTGCGGAACACGGAATGGGCTGCCCGGATCCCCCCGATGGCCGATGATGCCCCCGTGACCGAATCGGCGATTCCTGACGAGTCCAAGCCTTCGACCCCAACCGTTCGCTCGGCGGGGCGCGTGCGTTCGGCGTGGTGGGTGCCGATCCTGCTCGTGGTCGCGGTGGCTCTCGCAGCGGCGGGCCCCATCGCCAAGGACTGGCTCGTGGGCCGGGCCGCCTACGACCACCTCCACTACCACCTGCCAGCCATCGAGCGGTTCATCGATGAACTGCCGGCGGTGGACCTTGTGGATTACGCGAGTGCCACCACCCCCGGCTACCACCTCGTCGTCGCGGGCGCTGGGCGTCTTGGGCAAGCGCTCGGGCTGGAGGGGCCCATCTTGCTGCGCTGGCTCGGGCTTGGCTTCACGCTTGGGCTTGTGGGCGTGGTCGGCGCTTGGACGGTTCGGCGCATGGGACCGATGGCGCTGGCGGTGTGCGCACCGCTCGCAGCTTCGCTCTACGTCTACTCGTCGGGCGTGTGGCTCCTGCCGGACAACGCGGGGTGGCTCGGCGTGTGGCTTGTGCTGACGCTTGCGCTCAAGCCACGCACGCCCCACGAGCAGCCCACGACCTCTCGTCGCTGGTGGTGGTTTGCGGTGAGCGCATCGCTTGTGTGGCTTGTGCTCGCTCGGCAGATCCACATCTGGGCGCTCGGGCCGGTGATGGTGGCGCTGTGGCTTGATCGGTCGCGGCTTTTCTCGGCGCGCGATGCTGTTCCAGCGCTGAGCCTTCGCGAGGCTGCGGCTGTGCTCAAGCCCGAACGAGCGCGCATCAACGGAGCGCTGCTGGGCGTGGGCCTTGGCCTGCCGGCAATCCTGGTGCTTGGTGCGTTCGTCGCGCTCTGGGGCGGGCTCGTGCCGCCAAGGTTTGCCGACTTCCACGCAAGCACACGGAGCCCCGCATCGGCAGCGTTCTTCCTCTCGCTGTGCGCCGGCTTTGGTGTGTTCTTCATCGGGTGGTGGTGGCGAGGGTTGATGGAACTCGCCAAGCGAAGGCGCGGGTTGTTGATGACAGCAGCGGCGTTCGGGCTGGTCTCGGCGCTCTTGCCCGCGACGAGCTACAGCGTCGAAGCGGGTCGCTACGGCGCGCTGTGGTCGGTCGGCGCGCGCTTGCCGACACTGGCCGACCGATCGCTGTTGATCACGGCGCTTGCGCCGATGGGCGCGGTGGTGCTGGCAAGCTGGCTTGTGCTGGTCGATGTGCGAAGCCGGTGGGTGCTGATGGTCTCGATCGCCGGCTTTGCTGCAGCGAGCAGCTTCAACTCGATCGCTGGCCAGCGGTACTACGAGCCCTTCGTGCTGATGCTCATGGTGCTGCTGAGCGGGCGTGAGGCGGCATGTCGGACAGGCTCAGCACGCCATGCGGCGCGCTGGGCCGGACCTGCGGTGCTTGCGGCTGTGCTCGCTGTGCTGACCGCAGCGACGCTGATGCGCAGCGCGCCGATGCGGTATCCCGACCAGCCGCGAGGGCTTGAGCCGCTTGCTGCTACGGCGCCTCTCGCTGAACCGTCGCTGTGATGAGCCTGTGTCGAAGGCCCTCGATGATGTGGGTGTCGTGGCTCACCGCCTGCCAGCGGCCGGTGGTATAGAAGAGATCGATGGGCCACAGCGACCACGGCGAGGGAAAGGTTGCTGCGGGCCCGATCGCCACGCGCGACGACACTTCGCGCGCATCAAAGACATCCTCGATGGGGTCGAGGGCTGGCGACCATCGCGGCGTGTTGAAGTCGCCCACGATCAGGTCGGGGGTGGGCAGGGTGGCGCCACTCTGAGCGATGCGCCGGCCCGCCTCGTCGAACGTGAAGGCGGTGCCCCGCCACGAGCGGGCGTGCTCGAGCAGGCGGCCAATGACAAGCGTGCGCGAGATGCTGATGGGTGAGGGCAGATCAACGACCCACAGCGTGAGTTGCCCGCCGCCGGGGCGCGCAAACTGGACCACGCTGAGCCATGCGCTGTCGGGGTCGTCACCCTCGGGCCAAACATCGCTGAAGTCGAGGTAGGTGGTGATGCTTCGGCGGATGGGCAGGCGGGACATGACCATGCACCTGCCCGCGTTGACCGCGTCGCGATTCTCCTCGGTGCCCGCGACCCACTGCCAGGCGGGGTCGAGATCAACATGGCCAGCGCGGTTGGCGATGACGAGCACATCGAGCGGACCGGGCTCTGATGGCCACTCGGCGGGCTTGCGCGCCGAGAGGTTGAGATAGCCCAGCCGCAGCGTGCTGGCGTTGGGCGTGGGCTCGGGCATGACGAGTCGATGCAGGTTCCAGCTCATGCTCGTGCCCACGAAGAGCGCTAACGCAGCAAGGCAGAGCGTGACGACGAACGCTGCGCGGCGCGCGGCCGGCCGCTGCGAAGATCGCCGAAGCGGCAAGGCGAGAAACACGCTCAGACAAAGCCAGAGACACACGGGTGGCACCCAGCCCGCCCATTGCACCGAAGCGAAGTGGTGCGAGAACAGGTGCGCCCACCACAGCGCAGCTGTGATGATGAGCATCGCCACGCTCGCCACGGACATCCATCGGCGCGAGGTCCGAGAAGTGCGGGTGGACTTCGGGCTTGCGGGTTGCTTGGCCACGCGCAGAGCATAGAGACATCGATCTCTCAGCAATTGCTCAAGTTGCTTGCATCGAGCCCCGGTGCAATCCGATCGTGACCTCATGCAGACGTTTGGCCTGCCGGGACTGCGACTGACGACCGCTTCGTTCGAGCGATCGACCGAGGCGATCAACCAGGCGCTCGAACGGCTGGCCACGGGCAGCCGCATCAACCGGGCTGCGGATGATCCCAGCGGGATGATGGCTGTTGAGTCGCTGGATGCGGAGATCGCTTCGCTCGAAGCTGCGATGACTGGCAGAGAGCGGTCCATGGCGCGTCTCGGCGCCCAAGAAGGCTCGATGAGTGTCCTGAGCGATCTGTTGATCGAGCTCGAGGGCGTGATCGTGACCGCTGCGGGCGGCGCGGGCCGAAGCCCCGAGGAACTCGAAGCGCTGCAGCTGCAGGCCAACAGCATCATCGATGCGATCGATCTGCTGGGCACGACAGCGCGTTTTAATGGCGAGTTGCTGCTGGGCGGCTATGGCTCGACAAGTCTTGGCGAGGTCATGGTCAGCGTGCCGAGCGACGACCCCGATGGCGAGCCGACGATGCAGGCGGTGACGCTCAGCTCATTGCGCAGCGGCGGTGCGCTCAACCTGATCGATGGCGATCTCGAAGCAGCCATGCAGTCCGCTGAGAGTGCGCGCTCCGCGGTCGCGTTCAGGCGCGGGTCGATCGGCGCCACGCAGCAGCAGATGCAGATCGATATGGAGGAGATGAGCTCGAGGCTCATCAACCTCGCGGGCGCACGGTCGAACATCCAGGACGCTGACATCGCGCAGGAGACCAGCGCATTGGTGCGCGCGCAGGTGCTCCAGCAGGCTTCGATTCAGGCGGCGCTGATTGGTCGCCAGAGCGCCGAGGGCACGCTGGCCCTGCTGACGGGCCTCACCGGTCAGCCGGCGGGCCGCATCGGCCTGTGAACAGTGGGCTGACACTCATCCACCACAGACCTGGCTGAGCACGCCCTGCCATCGGTCCGCCCAGGCCTCCCCGCTGTAGGGATCGGCCAGCGCGCGCGAGCGGCGACCAAGCTCGGCAGCGATGTCGCGCCGGTCGTGGATCCAGCGCATGGCTGAGGCCATCGCACGCAGATCGCCCGTGGGCGTGACGACGCCGTTGTAATAGGTGCGCACGACATCAAGGTGCGCGCTGCACGCCTCGGTACAGATGATCGGCAGGCCTGCAAAGCCCGCCTCGGCCAGCACGGTGCCCCACGGCTCGTACTCGCTCGTGATCACGAAGGCGCCGCAGGTGGCCATGATGCCCGGCAGGTCGTCCGGCTGGGTGAAGCCGTGATCGGTGTGGCCTTCCAGGCCCGCAAAGTGCCGGCTCTCGTCGCCCTTGCCGCAGGTTTCAAGCCGCCATGGCGTCAGGCCATCGGCCTCGCACTGCTCGCGGTAGCGGCGGTAGCCGCCGGCGAGCACATCGATGCCCTTCACCGGCGCGTAGCGCCCGACATAAAGGAAGGCATCGGGCCATTGGTCGAGTTGAGCGCGCTGGTCGATGGCGGTCTCGAACGCCTTGCCATCAACGCTGTAGACACCCCGCGTGAGGATGGAGGCGTCAAAGCCGAGCGCACGGGCGAGGCGGTGGGTGCGCTCCCCCGCGACGACGCAGTGGTCAAAGCGTTTGAAGTATCGGCGCTTGGCGACCCCGCCGAGGCGCTGCCTGAGCGTGCCCGAGTAGGGCGTGTCCATGGTCATGACGAACTTGCAGCGGGCAAGCGCCGGGTCTTCGGCGACTGTGGGATAGCTCGGTGAGCCCCAGCCGCACAGCACGACGACATCGGGCTTCTGATCGCGGACGAGCCTGGTGAGGTGTTCGGGATCGTCCATCTCGGCCTGGGTGAGCAGCGTGGAGTCGATGCCGTCCATGATGCTCGAGGCGAACTCGACCGCCGAACCGCTCTCGGGTCTTCGGGCGATCACGTGGACCTCGATGCCCTCGCGCGCGGCGAGCGCGCGCCAGCAGGCGGCCATGTATCCGGACATCATCTGCCAGCAGAAGACAACGCGCATGGGCCGACGATAGCGGGCCGGGAAGTTGTGTGCCTTCCGCATCGAGCCGGCGAGGCTGCGGCGCTAGCCTCTGGCCGCATGGATACTGGCCCCGAGATGCAGGGAGTGATGCTCAGGGCGGTGGCTGCTGCTGCGGCGATCACGTCGCATGTGCAGCGGTCGCTCGGCGACGCTGCGACGATGGCCAAGCCCGACCAGAGCCCTGTGACCATCGCCGACCTGGCCAGCCAGGCGGTGATCGCGACCATGCTGGCCGAGCACGCCTCGGCCCGGGGCGACCGGCTGGTGCTCGTGGGCGAGGAGGACGCAGACGCCCTGCGGACGCAGGCGCTCACAGAGCAGCGGCGGCTGACGCTCGAGGCGGCGCAGCGGGTGCTGCCCGGATTGACCGAGGAAGCGATGCTCGACGCCATCGATCTCGGATGTGGCGCTCCCGCCCCCACTGGCTTCTGGACGCTCGACCCGATCGATGGCACCAAGGGCTTCGTGCGGCGCGAGCAGTACGCCATCGCGCTGGCCTGGATCGAAAATGGCAGGCCCACGCGCGCAGCGATGGCGTGCCCCAATCTCTCGGCTCAAGAAGGCGATCTCATGGCAGAGCCGAGGGGCGATGGCTGCATCATGATCGCAAGCGCCCACGAGCCGACACAGATGCACGCCATAGCCGACGCGGCGCACATGCCGCCGGGCACGCTGACGGTCTTTGAGGGCGAGCGGCTGCCGATCGTGTGCGGCTCGCGCGAGGGATCAGAGGACGGCGCCTCGAGGGGCGGCTGGCTGAGCCGAACGCTGGACGGGCTCTCGTCCAGCGCAGGCGGGCTCGGGCCGCGGCTTCGGCTGGACAGCCAGGCGAAGTACGCGGTGGTGGCGCGCGGGCAGGCGGATGTCTACCTGCGGCTGCCGCGGCGCCCGGGCTTTGCCGAGGCGATCTGGGACCACGCGCCGGGAGCGCTCATTGCTCAGCAGGCGGGCGCCATCGTGACGGACATCGATGGCAAGCCGCTGGACTTCTCGACCGGCGAGCGCATGACAGCCAACCGGGGCGTGGTGTGTGCTTCACCCCGCTGGCATGCTGCTGTGATCGAGGCGGTGCAACAGGCAGCGCCAGCACGGGCGAGGTGACCGCTAGCGATCGCGCCGGCGAGATTTGAGTGCGCCGGCGGGCGCGATGGCGTCTTTGCCGAACTTGTTCATCACAGCGTCCTTGGCCTCATCGAGCGCAGAGCGGCGCTGGGCCTGATCGAACAGACCGGCCTGGACGTTGTTTGCCTCGGTGAGATGATCGACCCCAAAGCCGAGCAGGCGCAGCGGCTGCCAGTGCGCGCTCGCCCAGCGATCAAAGCAATCGCGTGCTGCGTGCCAGAGATCGCTCGAGGTGTTGGTGGGCTGGCTGAGCGAGGCGGAGCGCGTGACGGTTTCGAAGTCACCAAAGCGAAGCTTGAGTGTGATGGCACCTGCCACGAGCCCCTTGGAACGCAGCCGATGCGAGACGCTCTCGACGTGCCAGAGCAGCAGGGCGCGGGCCTGCTCAGCATCGGTAAGGTCATGCGTCATGGTGCGTTCCTGGCTGATGCTCTTGCGATCGCGGTCGGTCGTGACCGGTCGTGGATCGATGCCGCGCGCTCGGTTGCGGGCTTGCTCTGCATGCTGGCCGAACACGGCTCTGAGTTGATCGAGCGGCGCGTTGGCGACATCGCCCGCTGTGTGCAGCCCGATGCTCGCAAGCCGCTTCTGTGCAGCGGGCCCGATGCCCGGCAGGACGCCCGCGGGCCTTGGCGCAAGGAACGCTGCCTCGTGGCCCGGCTCGACGACCGTGAGCCCGTCGGGTTTGTCAGCATCCGAGGCGACCTTGGCGACCATCTTGTTGGTGGCCACGCCCACCGAGAGCGTCAGGCCGATCTCATCGCGCACCCGCCGTCGAAGCATCGCAGCGATGGACCGCCCGTCGCCCAGCAGTGCGCGCGAACCCGTGACATCGATGAACGCCTCGTCGATGCTCAGCGGCTGCACGATCGGCGAGACATCGTGGAAGATGGCAAAGACCCTAGAGGAAAGCTCGCTGTAGCGGGCGAAGTTGCCCCTGACGATGACCGCGTGTGGGCAGCGCCTCAGCGCGATGGACGTGGGCATGGCGCTTCGACAGCCGAACGCGCGCGCTTCGTAGCTTGCTGCCGCGACGACGCCCCGGCGGCCAGCGCCCCCGACGAGCACGGGCTTGCCGCGAAGCGATGGATCATCGAGTTGTTCGACGGAAGCGAAGAATGCGTCGAGGTCGCCGTGGAGAATGGTGCGGGTATCGGCCATGGGCGCCTTACGGAAGGGTGAGGTCGTCGAGCTTGGGCGTGTTTGTCGCTGTGTTGGCAGCGGTGGCCGATGGGTCGGCTCCGGTATCGACCGGCAGCGTCATGGTGAAGATCGTTCCCGAGGTGGAGCTTTCGACGCGCAGCGTGCCGCGATGCTCCTCTGCGATGCGCTTGGTCACAGCGAGCCCGAGCCCTGTGCCGCGGGTGCCCTTGGTGGTGAAGAACGGCTCGAAGACGCGGCGCTGGATCTCGCGCGGAATGCCCGGGCCGTTGTCGATGACCTGGATATCGGCGAAGGAAGCCCCCTCACCGAGCAGCGGATCCGTCACGCGGAACATCGTGCGGATGGTCACCGCTCCCTGCCTTGTTTCTGCCGCTTCGATGGCGTTACCGATCAGGTTCATCAGCGCCTGGTGCAGGAGACCCGCATCGATGGGAATGGGCGGCATCTCTTCATCATGATCGACGATCAGCGCGACTTGTTTGCTCGTGGCCAGGCCTTCGAGCAAGCTTGCGCAGTCGTTGATGAGTGCGCCCAGCGGCTGGAGCTCGAGCTCGATCGAGCGCTCGCGGCTGAAAGCGAGCATGTTGAGTGTGAGGCCCATGATGCGGTCGAGGTTGCGTTTCAGAATGGGCCAGCCCTCTGAGGCAACGACGAGGTCCTGCCTGGCGAGGCCCATCTCGACCACATCCGCACCGCCTCGAAGACCCTGCAGGATGTTCTTGATGGAGTGGCTGAGCGAAGCGACGGTCTGGCCGATGGTGATGAGTCGTTCGGTCTGCAGCCGCTGGCCGTAGCTGTCGGCGTTGGCCAGGGCGAGGCCGGTGTGCTGACCGATGGCGTTCATGAGCGCAAGCTGCTGCTCGGTGAAGGTGTAATTCGCAAGCGAGGAGTCGACGGAGATGGCGCCGAAGACGCGGTCTCGGAATCGGATGGGTGAGCAGATGGCGCTGCGAATGCCGTAGCCTTGGACGCTGTCACCCTTGGCAAAGCGTTGATCGCTCATGGCGTTGGTGCTGAGCACGCCCTCTGAGCGATTGACGACGTGCTGCACGATGGTCTTGCTGACGCCTATGCCCTTGGTCTCTTCGGATGCGGGCGCCTTGGAGCCGGGCATGACGAAGGTCTGGCCCATCGAGCCGTCGGCATCGAGCAGCACAATCACGCCCCGCTCTGGCTTGAACTCTTCTCGTACGAGCAGGAGCACTTCCTTGAGGAGTTGTTCGCGGTCCAGAAGCTGTGTGGTGAGCGTTGTGAGTTGATAGATGACGCGGAGGTGATCGACAGCGGCTGCGGTGGGCTCGGGCTCACTGAGGATCATCGAGTCGTCGTTGGATGGCAGGGCGTGCTCGATGTCGAAATCGACGAACGCCTCATCGAGCAGTCGCACGACCGCATCACCGCCCGCAGCAAGCGCCTGCTGATCGTCCTCGCCGAAGCCGAGCACCGACCCCCCCACCCTGATCTGGTCGCCCGGGTGGAGCCTTCGGCGGCCGGTGATCCGCGTGCCGTTGAGGTACGTGCCGTTCTGGCTGGAGAGATCGCGGATGAACCACTCGCCCTGATCGGGCGTCAGCTCGGCGTGGCGGCGGCTGACGGTGTCGTCGCTGATGGGCAGGGCCTCGCTCGACCGGCCGATGAGCTGCGGCTCGTTGGCGGGCAGCCGAAAGACCCGGCCCTTGTCGGGCCCCTGCATGATCGTGAGAACGAGCACAGCATGAAGATATCCGAGCGCACAGGCGGTGTTGATGCAAAGTTTGCTCGGTGGCTACGCTGCCCGCGTGGCCAAGCGACCCACCACTTCTCTTTGGTCCCCCAGCGGCGATGAGCGGATCATCGTGCTGCAGGGGCCCGATGCCTTCCTGCGGAGCGAGTACGCCGCTGCGGTCAAGGCCTTGATCGTGGAGCGGGAGGGCGAGGTCGATGTGCTGCGGTTCGATGGGCAGTCGGCCTCTGCAGCGGATGTGCTCGATGAATGCCGAAGCTTTGGTCTGATGCAGCAGCACAAGATCGTGCTCGTCGATCAGGCCGACCAGCTCGTCAAGGACGCCAACCGCCCGCTGCTCGAGCGCTACGCGCAGAGCCCCGCAGACGCGGCGACGCTGATTCTCCGGAGCGAGAAATGGCACAAGGGCAAGCTGGACAAGCTGATTGATCAGGTCGGCGTGGTCGTGCGGTGTGAGCCCATGCCGCGGGCTGCGGGCATCAAGTGGATGCAGGCGCGCGTCAAGGCGGCGCACAGCGCAGCGATCGAGCCGGCGGCCGCGGGCGAACTCTTTGACCGCATGGATGGGGACCTTGGCCGAATCGATACGGAACTCGCCAAACTGGCGGTGATGGTCAGCGCGCCAGGCCCGAGCGGGGCGGGCAAGGCGAACGCCCCCACGATCACGCTGAGCGATGTCGTCAGCCAGAGCGGCAGCAAGGGGCTGGACGATCCGTGGTCGATCCAGGCGCACCTGCTCGGGGGTGACCCCGGCAAGGCTGCGGGCCACCTGCGCCGCCTGCTGGAGGACAACCCCAAGGACCTCGTCGTGCCGATCAGTTGGGCGATGGTGGATCTGGCGGGCCATGTGCACCAGGCCTCGCGGATGATCGCAGCGGGCGCTTCGCCGTACAGCGCAGCGGGCCGGCTCAAGCTCTGGCCCCAAGAGAAGGCGCACGCGGTGAGCGAGATCGCCCGGCGGGTGTCGCCCGAGGCGTCGCTTGCGTTCTACCGCCGTTGCGTGGCCAACGACCGAGCGATCAAGAGCGGGCTGGGCAAGCCCGCAGCGAGGATCGAGCGGCTGGCGGTGGGCTTTGGCATGCTCGGGCGCTGATGCGCTGGGCCGTCAAAGGCCGATAAACTCCCAAGCGGGCTCGGAGAGCGCGCGGTCAAACCGCCGAATGCAGGAGGCAGGCAGTGCACAGGCGAATGCAATC
>CAZSBR010000033.1:8529-15510 GCA_964605165.1 uncultured Phycisphaeraceae bacterium | reverse complement strand
GGCGAGACGCTGGAGGATGATGTCGAGCACGCCGCCGATTTCACCGGCGTTGACCATCTTGGTGTAGAGCGTGTCGAAGGCCTTGGGGTTCTTGGCCATCGCTTCGGAGAGCGATGTGCCGCCCTCGACCTCTTCGCACACGCTGATCAGCGTGTTCTTCAGCGGCCCGGGCTTGGACTGCTGCTCGAGGATCTGCAGGCTTCGGAGCAGCGGCAGGCCGGCATCCTGAAGCGTGGAGAGCTGACGTGTGAAGATCGTCAAGTTCTTGGCAGAGACGCCGCCAACGGAGATACCGCCGCCGCCGCTCTTGCGCTTCTTCTTGGTCTTGCCACCCTCGGCCACGGCGGACTTCTTGACCTTCTGCTCGCGCACAGCCTGAGGGAAGTAGCCCTGCGCCTTGATGCGCTGAATGGCCTCGTCAGAGCTGTTCGCCTCGATCGTCCCCTTCTGGGGCTTGCCCGACGCGTTCAGGGCTTCATATGCAAACGTTGGCATCGGCCTGTCTCCGTCTGCCCGAACCAGCGGGCCTTGCTTCTACATCCATGTCCGCAGCTGCCGAACGGGAAGTGGCCCGTAGCGGGCCCCCATTGCTCGGTCGAGCCCGTCCTGGGTCAATCCTCTCCGAGCGTCTCACGCACCACTTCATCGATCGTCGTGAGCCCCTCGTAAATCGCCATGAGGCCCGACTCCCGCAGCGACCGCATCCCGCGCCGGCGGGCGTGATCGCGGATGACCGCGGTGCTGCCCGACTGCATGATGAGGTCACGCATGTCATCGTCCACTTCCATGATCTCAAACAGTGCCATCCGGCCCTTGTAGCCGGACTTGCTGCAGGTATCGCAGCCCTTACCCCGGCGGAAGGTCCGACCGGCAACATCGGCGCGGGTCATCTGCAGTTCGAGGAGTTCCTCGTCGCTCGGCTCGTAGTCCTCTTTGCAGTTCGGACAGATGGTCCGCACCAGGCGCTGAGCCACAACGCCCTCGAGCGTCGCTGTCAACAGGAACGGCTCGATGCCGAGATCGACCAGGCGGATGATCGAACTGGGCGCGTCGTTCGTATGGAGCGTCGTGAGCACCAAGTGACCCGTGAGCGATGCCTGCACAGCGATCTGCGCGGTCTCAAGGTCACGAATCTCACCGACCAGAATAATGTCCGGGTCCTGACGGAGGAAGCTCCTGAGAGCCTTTGCAAAGGTGAGGCCAACTTCCTCGTTCACCTGCACCTGGCACAGGCCGTCGATGTCGTACTCGACCGGATCCTCAGCGGTCAGGATCTTGTGCTTGATGTCGTTGAGATCCGCAAGTGCAGCGTAGAGCGTGGTCGTCTTACCCGAGCCCGTCGGCCCCGTAACGATCACAATGCCGTTCGGGCGAGAGATCAGGCTTCGGAAGTGCTCGAGCGCATCCTCACGGAAGCCGACGCGATCCAGGCTCAACTCGACGTTGGACCGGTCCAGCACACGCATGACGACACTCTCGCCGTGCATGGTCGGCAGCACGGCGACTCGAAGGTCGACGGGGTTGCCACCGACGCTCAACTCAATGCGGCCGTCCTGCGGCAGACGCCTCTCGGCGATATCGAGGTTGGCCATGACCTTCACGCGGCTGGTGATGGCAGTACCGAGGTGCTTGGGCGGCGGCACCATCTCGTACAGCACACCGTCGATGCGGTACCGCATCTTGAATTCGTCTTCGAACGGCTCGAAGTGGATGTCGCTGGCTCGATCCTTGATGGCCTGCAGCAGAACGAGGTTCAGGAGCTTGACGACCTGGTTGTCCTCGGATGCCTCGAGCACCGCATCGAGATCGATGGAGGCGCTGGTGTCCGCGAGGCTCTGGAACTTCTCGTCCGACGCAAGGCTCGAAACGACATCGGTCACCGATTCCTGCTGAGCAAAGTGCTTGGCGAGGATTGCGTCGATCTTGGCTTCGTCACCGACAACTGCCTCGACCGTGAGGCCCAGAAGAATGCGGAGGTCATCGACAGCGCGGAAGTTGTTGGGACTCTTGAGCGCGATCTTCAGACGCCTTGCCTTCGGGTTGTACTCCACCGGCACGACCTGGTACGCCTGGGCATTGTCAGCGGGAATCGCCCCGATCACATCGTCGGTGAAATCCACCTCATCGAGATCGACAAACGCCATGCCCGCCTGGCCCGCCAGAGCACGGGCGACATCCATCTCCGTCGCGTAGCCGAGTTCGATGAGCAATTGGCCGATCGGCACCTTGCGGGTCTTCTGGACCGCCAGCGCCTCGTGGACCTGCTCGCGCGTCGTGACGCCCAGCTTGCTGAGCACGCGTCCGAGCTTGCGGCCCTTCAATTCAGAGGGATCCATCGCCATGCACGCTGTCCTTCTCCCCCAGAGAACCAAATCGCCAACCAACGCCCATCTACCCTACCAGAGCCTTCCACCAAGCACCGAACACGGCCGTCGGCCCCACCGGCACACCCCACCCCGCGAACGAACCGGTCCGCCGGCCGACCCTTCCCGGCCGGCCGGCATCCCCCAAAGACCGGCAGGATACATCCCAGCGCCCCACCACCGCTGAACGCACCCAAAGCCGCGAGGAACGTGTCCGTCCCGTCGCCACTTACCCCCCTCTCCATCGCCCCACTCTCGCGAGCCTGCCGAACTGCCCCCAGCCCCGAAGCCCCCTTCACCGACATCTTCCGACATCCGGCCCAAAGCCCCCCGACTTCCGGCCACCAGCCCGAGACATGCCTAATACTGAGCGACATGCCACGAGTCGCATCTGCAGGCTGGGCCAGCGAGCGTTCTTGCTGCTGTACTCAGCCTCCCCGAGGCCCCCTACGCCCCGATCTTGGCCTCGCCTGCTCCGCTCTCGCGAAGCCGACATGCCGGCGATCGATTCGGGCAGCATAGCGGCCTGATCCATCAATATGGGGCGTTCCCACAAGCCCAAAGGATACGACTCTTTGCTTTTCGCAATAAACTACAGGTGTTTTTGCCGGGTCCTGAGCGTCAATCTTCCGTGGCGTCCACCTCTGCATCCCACTCGGCGCGGCCGATGACACCGCCCGCCTGATGCACCTTGTCCCGAAGTGCTGCGGGGTTCTTGGCCTTGTCGATCATCTCCTCGGCGGAGATCTTCTTCTCGTTGAAGAGCGACCAGAGGTGCTCGTCCAGGAGCTGCATGCCGAACTTCTTGCCCGTCTGGATCATGGAGTCGATGCGGAAGGTCTTGGCATCGCGGATCAGGTTGGCGATAGCGGGCGTCACCACGAGGAACTCGTACGCGGCGACGCGGCCCTGGGTGTCGCTGCGGGCGAGCAGCTGCTGACTCAGCACCGCGATCATCGCGGTGGAGAGCTGGACCCGGACCTGGTTCTGCTGGGTCACGGGGAAGGCGTCGACCACGCGGTCGATGGTCTTGGCAGCACCGTTGGTATGAAGCGTGCCGAAGACCAGGTGGCCCGTTTCAGCTGCACGGATGGCCGCCTCGATCGTCTCAAGGTCTCGCATCTCACCGACGAGAATGCAGTCGGGGTCCTGACGAAGTGCGCGGCGGAGGGCCTCAGCAAAGCTCGGCACGTCCTTGCCGACCTCGCGCTGGTTGAAGATCGAGAGCTTGTGGTTGTGGTAGTACTCGATGGGATCTTCCATCGTGATGATGTGGCGGTCGTAGTTGGTGTTGATGTAATCGAGCATCGTCGCCAGCGAGGTCGTCTTGCCCGAGCCCGTGGGCCCCGTGACGAGAAACAGCCCCTGCGGTCGACGGATGAGCTCTCGAACGATCTCGGGAAGACCGATCTGTTCAAAGGTCAGCAGTTTGTTTGGAATCTGACGGAGAACCAGAGCCAGATCGCCGCGCTGGCGGAAAACCGACACACGGAAGCGGGCAGCATCGCCGAAGGCAAAGCCGAAGTCGGTGCCGCCCTCTTCCTGCAGTTCCTGCTGGTTGCGTTCGGGGGTGATGGCCTTCATGAGGGCCACCATGTCGTCTGACTCGAGCACCTTGGTCTGAAGGTCCTTGAGGTGGCCGTGGAGGCGCACGGTCGGGCGGCGGCCGACCGTCAGGTGGAGGTCACTCGCGCCCGTTCGGACGACGGTGTCCAGCAGGCGGTCGATCTGCATCGTGCTCATGGCTCAAACTCCTGCGACGCGTGCCCGAGCGAGCGGGCAGCGGATTCATGTTGCATCTGTCAAACCGTGCGCTCGCTGGCGGGCTTCGGATCCCGCTTGTATGGCGGGCGCGTGATCGGGCGTGCTGGTCAGACTTCCACTTCCTGCACCTGGGCGACGCGTGCGATCTCGGCTGGGGTGGTCACGCCGTTGAGCACCTTGAGGCGGCCATCGTGCGCGAGGTCACGCATGCCGTTCTGAATGGCGGCCTCACGGATGTCGGCAACGGGCGCCTGCTGGAACGCGAGTTCGCGGATGCGAGCGTTCATGAGCATCATCTCAAAGATCGCCTTTCGGCCCTTGAAGCCGGTGTTGACGCAGGCGCTGCAGCCGACCTCCTTGTAGGCCTTGCCCAGCGCATCCTTCATCTCAAGGTCGATGAGACGGAGGTACTTGTGGTCGAGGTCCGCTTCCTCGGCGAGCTTCTTGCAGTCGCCGTGGAGCACGCGGATGAGTCGCTGACCCATGACCGCCTGAATCGAGCTGGCCACGAGGAAGGGCTTGATGCCCATGTCGATGAGTCGCGTGATGGCGCTCGGAGCATCGTTTGTGTGAAGCGTGCTGAAGACAAGGTGGCCCGTCAGCGCAGCCTGAATGGCGATCTCGCCCACCTCGCGGTCACGGATTTCACCGACCAGAATGATGTTCGGCGCCTGACGCAGCATGGAGCGGAGAATGGCGGGGAATGTCAGGCCGATGGAGTCGCGAACCTGGCACTGATTGATGCCGTCGAAGTTGTACTCGACCGGGTCCTCGGCGGTGATGATCTTCTTGTCGGGCCGGTTGAGAACATCCAGCGCGGAATAGAGCGTGGTCGTCTTGCCCGAACCGGTGGGACCTGTGACCAGAAAGATGCCGTTGGGCCTTCTGATGATGCGGTTGAAGACCTGGAGGTTGTCGTCCTCAAAGCCGAGATTGGAAAGACCGATCCGAACGGCGTCGGGGCGGAGAATACGCAGGACCATGCTCTCGCCGTGGTAGGCGGGGCACGCCGAGACGCGGAAGTCGATGGCGGTGTCCTCGTAGGGGATCTTGATTCGGCCGTCCTGCGGAATGCGCTTCTCGGCGATGTTCATGCCGCTCATGAGCTTGAGCCTGCTGAGCAGGGCGGACTGCATGCGCTTGGGCAGATTGTCTCTCTCGATGCAGACGCCGTCGATGCGGTAGCGAAGGCGCACGCGGTCGCCCATGGGCTCGATATGGATATCGCTCGTGCGCATGCCGACAGCTTCGTTGAGCATGCGGTTGCAGAGCTTGACGATCGGGGAGTCGTCGGCGGCGACGTCAATGGACTTGTCGACGGAGCGGTCCACCGAGCGGTCGATGGTGCGGTCGATCGAGTCGGTGACAAGGGTCTCTGCCGGGCTGCCCGTGTCTTCACCGAGTGAAGCGCCTGCCCCGAGCTTGGTATCGATCATCTGCTTGATTTGGCCGCGGGCGGCGAGTACCGGCTCCACCTCCGCGTTGAGGCGGAATCGCAGCATGTCGAGCAGCTCGAGATCCATCGGGTCGTGAATGACAAGCTTGAGCTTGCCACCCGACTTGGAGACCGGCAGGATGAAGTGCTTGCGGATGAGGTCTTCCGGGATGAGGCTGAGGTCCAGTGTGTCGGCGACGCCCTCCTCGCGGAGGTCGATGTACTCCATGCCGTACTGGTTGGCCAGTGCCTTGGCGACCTGCTCTTCGCTCACGAAGCCGAGCTCGTTCATCGCCTCGCCGAGCCTCTTGCCCGAGCCTTTGGCGACGCCGATGGCTTTTTCAACCTGTGGCGATGTCGCGGCGCCCCACCCGACGAGGATCTCACCGAGCTTCTTTCTCGATCGTGCCATATGTCGTGAATCGCTTCCTTGACCCCGATGCGGGCTTTCACCAATGCCGACGCAGCGTCAGCCTTTGCAAGGCGGGGACCATCCAGCGTCGCTCCGCACTCTGAACGAGACGATAGTACCCGCAGGTCGGGTGCGCGCGCCGTCGCCGCCCTGAGGGCCCTACGCATATTGTCCTCACAGAGTTTGCTTTGAAGCGTCAAAGCAGCCAACGCTCGCCGATGCTCCGACCACGCACGAAACGACCTCAGCGACAGCATGTCCGAACCACCCGCAGCCAATCCGCAGCACCGCCCGCTCCGCGTGCTGATCACCGCTGGCCCGACGCATGAAGCCATCGATGCGGTGCGGTTTCTCGGTAACAGGTCCAGCGGCCGGCTTGGGATTGAACTCGCTGAAAGCTGTCTTCATGCTGGACTGACGCCCCATCTCTTGCTCGGACCTACCCATCTGGCCCCCACTTCGCGCGAAATCACCGCCACCAGGTTCGAGAGTTGTCAGGATCTGCAAGCTCTTCTGGAACGCCACCTCCCGGCCTGCGATGTGCTCGTCATGGCTGCGGCGGTTGCCGATTATCGCCCCAAGCCGACAGCCACCCTTCCGAACTCCAAACTTCGGCGCACCGCCTCGAACCTGCAGCTTGATCTGGAGCCAACCCCGGATCTCCTCAAGCTCTGCAGCGAGCGCCGGCGGCCGGATCAGACGCTCATAGGCTTTGCCCTTGAGCCCCAAGATGAGGTCGAGACGTCCGCCCGGGCCAAACTCGAGCGAAAGGGTGTGGACGCGATCGTCGGCAACCCGCTCGAGACCATGGAATCCTCGGGCATTGATGCGATTCTGGTGTTGGCGGGGCGCGCGGATGTGGAGCGTCCGGGTCCCATGAGCAAGTCGGAATTCGCGGCGTGGCTTTGCCTGCGCCTGCAGGAGGTGCACCATGGCCGCAGGCCGTCCCCCGCATCGCGGTAATCAGGGCCAAGGCCGCGGCGGGTTCCGCGGTGCGCGGCCGGGGG
>CAZSBR010000033.1:0-8429 GCA_964605165.1 uncultured Phycisphaeraceae bacterium | reverse complement strand
GGCCCTCGAATGGGCCCTCAAACGGGGCCATCGCGAGGTGGCTTTGCCAAGCCCAAGGCATCCAAGGCCAAGGGCATGCGCGGCCCCCACCTGAGGCCCGAGGTGATCCACGAGGATGATGATGTGCTGGTGCTCGCCAAGCCGGCTGGCTTGCTCTCGGCGTCGCCCAATCCGGGCGATACCTTCACGCCCAGCGCGTTTCTCTTTGCCAAGCAGCACGTCAAGCACAACGCCAGGCGGGGGCGATCGCGTCCTCGCGTCTGGATCATCCACCGACTCGACCGGGAGGCATCGGGGCTCATGGTCTTTGCCAAGAGCGAACGAGCCTTTGAGCACCTGAAGGAGGAGCTACAGACCCGGCGCATGCATCGCACCTATGAGGCGCTGGTCGTGGGCACGTTTCAGGATGACCGCCCCGAGCAGGCCCGTACATCCGAACCGATGGCCGGGACTCTGCGATCGCTCCTCATTGAGCGTCCGGATCGCTCGATGGAGACGGTTTCACCCGACAGCCGTCATGCGGGCGATGCTCGCGAAGCCATCACGCACTACCGAGTGGAGGCAAGCCGCAATGGCTATTCGCTGTTGCGGGTCCGGCTGGAGACGGGTCGCAAGCACCAGATCCGGGTGCAACTCGCGGCGAGCGGTCACCCCGTCGCGGGAGATCGCGTGTACGGCGGTGTGGAAGATCACGACCCATGCGGCCGGCTGGCTCTGCATGCGTGTGAGTTGGGCTTCGTTCACCCTCAGACGGGTGAGCCCATGCGGTTTCGCCACGCCCCGCCCCGGTGCTTTGGACGGACGGTCGGGCTCAAGCCAGACGAGGGCGAGCAGCCCACCAGCGAGGAGTCGCAAGCGCAGACCGCCGCGGAAACCGAGCCGCCCGAAAGCACGTCATGGGATCACGTCGCCAAGTGGTACGACACGCTGGTGGATCAACGCGGCAGCGACCACCACACGCGCGTGATCGTGCCGGGCACTGTGAGGCTGCTCGCGCCTAAGCAGGGCGAGCGAGTGCTCGACATCGCGTGCGGCCAGGGGGTGCTTGCGGGGGCGCTGCTGGACCGGGGTGCGAGCGTTGTCGGGGTCGACCTCTCGCCCAAGCTCATTGATGCGGCCCACACCCATCTGCACAGAGCCGGTGAACAGGCCCAGTTCGTCGTCATGGATGCGAGAGAGGTGGGTGACGGCTTGCATCGGCTTGGCGGCGAGGGATCCTTCGATGGTGCGGCGCTGGTGATGGCGGTGATGAACATCGACCCCATCGAGCCCGTGTTCGCCGGTGCAAGGCGGGCGCTGCGTGATGGCGGCCGGCTGGTCGTTGTGATGCTGCACCCCGCGTTCCGAGCCCCGCAGCAGTCGGGCTGGCATTGGGAAGAGGACGACGCCGGCGAGGAACGATGCCAGCGCACGGTCAGCGGCTACCTGTCGGAGCACCGCAGTTCGATCGTGATGAACCCGGGGCAGGCTGCACGGGGCAGGCGTGCGGTGACGACTTGGTCGTTCCACAGGCCTCTGCAGCACTACGTGAAGGCGCTCGCCAAGAGTGGCTTTGCGATCGACGGGTTGGAGGAGTGGACCAGCCAGCGAACGAGCGAACCTGGCCGTCGTGCGCGTGAGGAGAACCGCGCCCGACGAGAGATCCCGATGTTCCTCGCGCTGCGGGCCATCGCGATCGGGGCGGGCACCGCCGGGCCGCCAGCGGTATAGTCACAGACGCGCGGGCGTAGCTCAATGGTAGAGCGTCAGCCTTCCAAGCTGAATGTTGCCGGTTCGAGTCCGGTCGCCCGCTTTGTGTCTGCCGGCCCGTAAGGGCCTTTTTTTGATGGGTTTACCTTCAACCCGTCCGTCCCAACAGCGCAGTCGTTCTCGCCTGCAGTCGCACTCAATCGCCGGGATTCGCGCTGCAACTGCCGGGGGTATCGCCGGTGGTCAACACGAACTTCATCGCGCCCCCTCACGTCGGCCGTCCCGGTCGCCCGCTCGGCTTGATCGTCGCGGGACTGGATGCTGGGCAGTGCGTCCACCGCCTTTGCCGTATCGGTCAACCCCAGCACGGTGTAGTGCTTCAAGGTGGTGCGGTAGTCGCCGTGACGCATGATCCGCTGGGCGATCTGTGGCGCTACGCCGGCACGGGCGAGCTGCGTGCCGAGTGTCGTTCGAAGTGCATGAAGGTCGATCTCGCGGCCGTCCTCGTCCACCGTCACGATCCGCGTCTTGGGCCGCAGCGGCGAACGCTTCGTGCCCTTGCCGATCATGACCGGTTCGCCGCTCTCGTCGGTGACAACCTCCTCGCGAGCGATGCCGGCGCGAAGGAAGTCGCGAAGTCGTGTCCGGTCTGTCACCGTCTCGGGGAAGACGCGGGTGGCACCAACCGCCGGCCGATCTTCGAGACGCTTCCGCAGCGCCTCAGCCAATTGCGGGTGCATCGGGATCACGTCCATCCGCTTCGCCTTGCCCCCACGAACCGTGATCGTCCCCTCGGCGAAGTCCACGTCGGACCATGTCAGCCGCTGCAAATCGCCCTTGCGTAGTCCTGCCAGTACCGCAGCCAGGTACCACGCCTCGCGGCCCTGCTGCCGCGCGACGTTGAGCAGCTCACCTAGCTCTCCGTCGGTCAGCGGGCGACGCGTCCGCCGGCGGTCACGGTTCTCGTCCTGCTTCGGCACAACCCGCAACGGGTTCACCTCGGCTCGGCCGGTCTTGACACACCACGAGTAGAAGGCCACCGCAATCTGTCGAGCGAAGTTGATTGACCGCGCCGACAGCCCATCGTCTTTCATCCGCGCTAGGTGACGTTCGAGCGCGTCGGCGGTCAGCTCGGAGAGGCGCGTCACCCTTGCGCTCTCCATCATCCGGCGCAGATGCTCGTCCTTCTGGCGAACGTAGTGCGACGAATGCCCGGCGTGACGACAGTGCCCGATGTACGCGTCCACGACCTCGCCGAGCGACCGACGACCCTCCATGGCGAAGCGATCTCGGCTCGCGTCGATCACGCCGTCACGCCGCAGGGCCGCATCAGCAACATGCTTTGACAGGATGCGCTCGGCTGCCGCTTTGTCGGTCGTCCTTGTGGACCGTTCGCGCCGCTTGCCGTCGTGGTCGAACCACGTTGCGATCCAAGGGCCGCGACCACCACGCTTGTACAGCGAGCCTGTTCCCTTGCTCCTTGTTCGGCTGCGCCCTGCCATCACTTCACCTTCCTGGTCCGACGCTTAGGCCTGAGCACGATCTCGAGGCCGAGCGCGTCGGCGATGCGTTCAGCGTTCTCAACCGAGCAGCCCGACTCGCCACTCACGAACCGCGACAGGTGCGACTGCGAGACCCCTGACTCCGCAGAAAGGCGGTAACGACTCACACCCGACGCCTCCAACGCTGAACGCAGCTGTTCTAACAACATGTGGGCAGTCTACCCGTTTGCTTGCATCCTTGCAAGCCAGGGCAGAACTCGGTCGTGGTAAAGACTCAATAAGGCTGCTTCGCCATGCGAACCCACGTCCGGAAGTCGTTTCGCGCCTCGTGAGCCTCTTCCCGTCTAGTCATCCTCAGCCGCCTCATACATCTTCAGCCGCTGTCGCATCTCATCGAGCGCATCATCATCTGGCTCAGCGGCCGCGATCGCATCACGCTGGGCACCGATGGCTCCTCGAACATCTCCAGTTCGGAACTTCGCCATAGCAAGAGTCCTCAACCCAACACTGGAGTCTGGGTCCAATGCATACGCTCTTCTTGCGATATCAAGCGCCAGTTGATCGTCACGCACCTCAACAAATGGACTCTCAAGCAGCTCTTCTGCAAATCGCCGCACAACATGAGGGCGCAATGTCTGATCCTCCAGCTCTCGCAGGATCTCTTCGCGACGTAGCGACGCGATACGCTCCAACAGATCACTCTGGCCTGCTTCACGCAAACTTTCGTGGAACCATGGCTCGGTGGGGCTCTGCCACAGTACCTCGGTAATCGCCATACCTCGATCCGACGGCAGACCCGCGATTCGATGAAGGAGGCTGAGAAGGTCACCTTCCCATGGATCCTCATTTCGGCGAAGAAGCTCGTCGTGCGCTCGGGCGAGGAGCTTTCTCACCCTGAACTCAAGGACCCTTCCGGCATACGGTTCCGGCGTAGCGAGAGCGCCTACCCCTTCAGCGGACTCAACCCACGCCGCTAGTATCAGTTCAAGGCTATGGGCGGGCAACAACCATGCAGGCGCGTGCTCGCAGACAGCAAGCAGTGATGAAGCATTTGATAGTCGGACCCGCTCGTCATCACGCGATCCCATAAATGTCCTGATGATTGGTCCACCAAAATAGCTAATCGCCGAATCAGCGTTGGGCGGACGGTCCAAAGGCAACCGCATCAGCCAGCCTCTGAACCATCTCTCGAAGCCCAGCCTTGATGAGCCAAAGCGATCTAGGAGGACTACGTCCAAGAGTCCTTCTGCCTCGTTCTCGCGGCCGAGAGACCAAAGCGACTGTATCTCGAGCATCCTCAAACCACTATCGTCAAAGTCCACATGGCTACTCCGCTGTGCTTCCGCGCCACGTATACTTGCAATCAAGTCAAGAGCATCCGTGGGATAGTGCCATGCCAATCGCTCCGCTTCGAACAACGCAATCGAAGTAAAGTCACGAAGCGACAACTCAATTGTTGACGCATTTCCCATGAATGGGGGGCGCACGGACGGCATCTCGGAGTATCGCTCAGCCCATACCTGAAGCAATGCAGGAACATCATCTCGCGTATCATTGATAACAGAATCGAGGAATGAGAGCATTTCCAGCGAGATTCCAAGTTCCTCGCGCACGCTCCGAAAAGCAGGAGCTTGCATGCTCTCCGGGAATGATGCGAGATCGCCAAGCACCGACGCGACAGGACTTACTGTCCGTTGATCGGCTCTCTGGCGGAAGATTTCGAGGAGTACAGCAAGTCGATACGTTGCTTGGGCCTCGGCTACCGTAACAACGGCCCCCACTGGTGTCCTTAAGTAGAGTTCAGCTTGCCTTTCGACGGGCACTGCATCGACAATCTCGAGAAGTGGCAACACAGGCACCCGCCACAGTTCGTCCGCGATGCTACTGTCCCACAGATCGGGAAAATAACCTCGAAAGTTGGTTGCTTGCTCAACTTGAACTACAGTTGCTAATAACAAGTTAGCGGCGGTAATTGCGCGCTCGTCGTCATCCCTACACAGCTCAAGCGCCCGAGATATCTGACGCTCCAACGCAGTTTGCGTGTCACCCACGAATGCCGCATGACGGTTGAGCGACCATGCTCTCTCACGCTCGAGGTCTAACTCACGTTGACGACTTTCTTCAAGTTCAGCTGACAGCGTCAAAGACAGCCCAGTCATACCAGCAATGCCAATGAGCAGCGCGACCACGGTTCCTGTGGTGCTCAAGGTCAAAGTACGGTGACGGCGAGCGAACTTTCCTAGACGATACCCTGCACTGGGAGGTCCGGCCTCCAGCGGCTCATGTGAGAGGAAGCGTTGCAGGTCCTGCGCGAGATCGGTTGCCGTTGAATAGCGACGTTCACGGTTCTTTTCAATCGACCGGAGCACCACCCAGTCGAGGTCTCGCTTCAGGATGCCGGTGAGATGACGGGCATCCGACCGTCTCGCTTTGATGATCCTCTCGCTGTCATCGGTCGTTGACAAGGCCGTGCTGAGTCGGGTGCTGGGCTTGGGAGGATCGACCTCGCGGATGATCCGCTGGATCTCGCCGAACGCGGCCTCGCGCAGCGACCCCGAATCGAACGGCAGCACGCCCGTGAGCAGCTCGTAGAGCACAACGCCTAGCGAGTACACATCGGCGCGGGTGTCGATGTCCTGACCGCTCATCTCTGCCTGCTCGGGGCTCATGTACTCGGGCGTGCCGATGAGCTGACCACGCTCTGTGAAGATGGTCGCCTCGCTCAGCCTCTGGTTGAGCGCCTTGGCAACGCCAAAGTCGATCACTTTCGGGTGCCCCTCGCCGTGCTCGTCGTAGCCCACGAGGATGTTGCTCGGCTTCAGATCCCGATGGATCACACCCTTGGTATGGGCGTGCTGGACCGCATCGCAGACGCGGGCAAAGAGAGCGCACCGCTCATCGATAGTCAGCCGCTGGGTGTCGCAGTGCTCGGTGATGGGCACACCCTTGACGAGTTCCATCACGAAGAACGGCCGGCTGCCCTGGTCAGGTCCGGTCACGCCGCCGTCAAAGATCTTGGCGATGCAGGGGTGGTCCATCACGGCCAGGGCCTGCCGCTCGGCTTCGAAGCGGGCGATGACGCTGGCAGAGTCCATGCCTGGCTTGATGACCTTGAGCGCCACGCGTCTACGGACAGGCTCCCGCTGCTCGGCCTCGAACACCACGCCGAAGCCGCCGCTGCCCAGCACGCCCAGCAGGCGGTACGAGCCGATCTGATCCCCCACGCCCGGGCCAAACTGCCCGAAGGGCTCGGGTGGGGGCAGGGATTCGGTTGGCAGCGTGGAGTCCGGCATGATCAAGAAGCTAACCGACGGGTCAAGGTTGAGTTGGCCCACAGCACCAAGCGCAGGTTGCAGTCCTTGAGTGCCTTGATGGCCAGAAATCTCCTAAATCCATGTTGATGATAAGTTTGCGACCCGTTCCCAAGGTCGTCAAGGACTTCAAGGTCGTCAAGAACCTCAACCCTGCACACCCCCGGAGCGTTGAGGCCCTTGCTTAGGGCTTTGGCACCTTCGGCAACGCCCACATCCAGCCACCGTGCTGCTCGCCCGGCAGCTTGTACGACTTCACGCCCAGCCGGGCCTTGGCCCGATCGATCGCGGTCTTGGAGAAGCGCGCATCCTTCGCCTCGCGATGTACGATGGCCGCGGCCATGGGGCCGGCCGAGAGCAGCTCGGTCAGGAAGTCAGCCGCGTCGTCCACGACCGTGCGGTTGCCATCGTCGCTTTCACCCCCGCTGTTCTGCCGCCTAAGCACATCGTCCGCCGTGGACTCGACGGGTTCCTCGTCCCACGTGAGCTTGGTGCCAATCGTGAATGCCAGCCCGCTCTGCGGCGGGGCCAGGTTGTTCTTCCCGGGCAGCAGCAGCCGACGCGAAGGGTCATCGGGGTCAGACATGACGTGCATCACTGACCGAGCGAGACCGGTGAACGCTCGCGAGCCCATGACCAGGTCGTCTGCACTCGTGCCCGTTGCCTTTCGCTGGTGAGCGACAACCACGACGGCCACGCTGTACTCAGCCGCGAGCTTGGCCAGCGGGCCCAGCACGGCACGAACTGCGTTGTCGCGTGAAGCATCCAGCCTGCCGCCGAGAAAGGACCCGATCGGATCGAGGATGATCAGTCTGCAGTTTGGCAGCGATTCCAATGACCGTTCAAGCGGGATGAGGTTCGCCAGGCAGAACAAGCCCTCATGACGACGACCGTACTCATCGAGTTCGTGCACGGCGGACAGGACCGAGACGCGGGAAGGGTCACCCCCTTGATCACGTCGCCCGGATCGTTGAAAGCCCCGTCTGGCCAGCCTTTGCCGCGGCTCACCCTCGCGGCCCAGTCCGTTGTCATGAACGACTTACCCTCACCCGGACGACCAGACACCAGTGTGATCCGGCCGAGCGGGATGCGGTGATGCCAGAGCCACTCGACGGGGCGTGAGACAACCTCATCGAGCGAGACCAACACTGGGTCATTGAACAGTGGTTCAGGTACGAAAGGGGCCCCCTTCGCCTCCCCAACCGGCTCCGCAGGCCACGCCGCAACATCTTCAGGGTTCACAGGCCCACCTCCCGCTCGATCTGCGTGAAGGCCCGCTGGTGCTTCGCAACGAGCTTGAATCTGCCCGTTCTCAGGTCATGCAGAAACAACTCTTTGCGAGCGACCTGCAAGGACATGCGAACGTCGTCCTGCCTCGCACGCGGGGGATGGTCCTGAACGCGGGGATCATCGAAGAATGGATGGCGCTTCATGATGCCACCCCCTTGGAGGAACGTCCCCGCATGGCAGCCCTCACACGCTGCGCAGCGTCCGGCTGCGTGGGACAGCCAGCGTCAAGCCAAGCCTCCAACTCCCTCGGGATAAACAGGACCGCTCGATCAACACGCCGATGCGGCAGGGCATTGCAGTTGACGAGTTGCCAAACCTTTCGCTCGCTCAGCGACAAGACACGTGCCGCCGCAGCGATCCCGCGAATGGCAAGCTTGGTATGCTCACAGAGGTTTGCGTCGCCCTCACTGCTTGCCGGCTCGGGGGCGCATTGACGGCTCGGGTCAACCGACATCGGCCACCCCCAGCTTCTCCGCTTCGATGCGGCGCAGCTCGCTAGAGATCAGGTCGACATCCGCCGGGTCGAAGACCCGTGCGATTCCCACCTGATCGATGGGTCGGATGCCCCGTGTGTCGATCACGTACTCGACCCGGTGGCGGGCAACTCGAAGGTGGTCTGCGATGCGCGCAACAGTCC
>CAZSBR010000032.1:0-15620 GCA_964605165.1 uncultured Phycisphaeraceae bacterium | reverse complement strand
GTCCGCCTCGTGGCCGATGTCCCAGGTCACGCGCATCAGCGTCCGCCGCTCGCGGTCCATCGTCGTTTCCCAGAGCTGCTCGGCGTCCATCTCGCCCAGCCCCTTGAAGCGTTTGATCTCCATGCCCCGTCGACCGATCTCGTGGAGCTTCTCCAGGATCTCGGGCAGGTTGGCAGCCTGAATCTCCCGCGATCCAGCGGCCTCGGCCTCGCCTTCGCCGCCGTCCTCACTGCTCTTGCCCCGCGCCGGGAGCGCCCACGCGTACCGCGTCGGCAGGTAAGCGCCCGTGACGGACTCCTCGCGCACAAGTGCGTAGTCCTCGATCCTCAGGCCAAGCTCACCCAGCGCATCGATCAGCAGCGCCAGTTCACGGTTCTCGTGCAGCTCACGCATGACGGCCAGCGGCTTGGCCTCAAGCTCGGCATCGACCTGCCGGCGCTGGCCGGCCTCGGATGCGCTGCGCTCCTCGACCTGCTCGGCGTCCGTATCGACAGGTTCGTCGGCCTCGGAGCTCCCGTCGCCCGCATCGCCGAGCCGCAGGCCCTCGCGCGTCACGATCTCCAGCGCTTCCTCCTCGCTCCACGCCGGCCTGTCCTCGGCACGCCACGACACGCGGTGGCTCGGCAGCCGCATCTTGCCCTGCGGATCCCGGGCGCGCTCCTCGATCAGATCAAGGAACCGTGTGCCCCGCCGCTCGGCGATCTCGATGAGATCCATGAGCCGGCGCAGGTGCGCCACAGCACGCTGAAGCTCCTGGCCTTCCAGCTCACGCTCGATCTCCGGCTGGCCCGTCTCGGTCGTCTCGTCCCAGTCCTCGATGCGGCGGATCCGCAGCGTCGAGCCATCAAGCCCGAGGTTGGTCAGCGTGTCCGCAAGCTGCCGCTCGTTGAGCACGTACTGGCTCTTGCGGTTGCGCGTGATCTGGAACAACGGCGGCTGGGCCACATAGATCCGCCCGCGACGAATCAATTCGGGCATCTGCCGGAAGAAGAACGTCAGCAAGAGCGTGCGGATGTGGCTTCCGTCGACATCGGCGTCCGTCATGATGACGATCCGGCCGTAACGCAGCTTGCTCACATCAAAGTCCGCCCCGATGCCGCAGCGAAGCGCACTGATCAGCGTGCGAATCTCCTCGAATGCGAGCATCTTGTCGATGCGTGCCTTCTCCACGTTCAGCAGCTTGCCTCGCAGCGGGAGGATGGCCTGCGTCTCCACATCGCGCCCCTGCGTGGCGCTGCCGCCTGCTGAATCACCCTCGACGATGAACAACTCGCTGCGATCCACGTCCTTGGTCTTGCAGTCCCTGAGCTTGTGCGGCATCGAGCCGCTCTCAAGCGCGCTCTTGCGCCGAGTCAACTCGCGAGCCTTGCGGGCCGCCTCGCGTGCCTGAGCGGCCATCACGGCCTTCATGCACAGCTTCTTGGCCTCGGCGGGATGCTCCTCAAGCCACGTCTCGAGACCCTCCTGAACCGCCTGGCCCACGAAGCTCTCGATCTCCGGATTGAGCAGCTTCTCCTTGGGCTGGTTGTTGAACGTCGGGTCGGGCAGCTTCACGCTGACGATGGCGATCATGCCCTCGCGCAGGTCATCGCCCGTGGGTGTCGGGTCCTTCTCGCGGATGAGGTTGTTCTTCCGCGCATAGCCGTTGATCGTCCGTGTCAGCGCAACCTTGAAGCCCTGCGCGTGTGTTCCGCCGTCGGCGTTGTTGATGTTGTTCGCAAACGTCAGCAGCGTTTCGTTGTACCCATCGTGGTACTGAAGCGCTACCTCGCAGATCAGGTTCTCGTCCGCACGTTCCTGAGACACGTGCACGAGCGAGCACACAGCGTTCTTGCCCGTCATCAGGTGCTCGACGAACTCGGGCAGCCCTTTGTCCGCCTTGAACTCCGCGTGCTTTGGCTTGCCGTCATCGCCCACGCGTTCATCATGCAGCTTGATCGTCACGCCGGGGTTCAGGAACGAAAGCTCCCTGAGCCGGGACATCAGCGTCTGGTAGTTGAACGTCGTATCCGGGAAGATCTCCGGGTCCGGGTGGAACGTCACCGACGTGCCGCGCTTGCGAGTGGCGCCCTCGGGCACCGGGCCGACCTCGACCATGTCCTCGATGACGTGCCCCCGGCTGAACACAATGCGATGGATGCGGCCGTCGCGGTACACCTCGACCTCGCAGCGGTCACTCAGCGCATTCACGCAGCTCACGCCCACGCCGTGCAGCCCGCCCGACACCTTGTACGCGCTGTCCTCCTGGCCAAACTTGCCACCCGCGTGCAGTTTGGTCATCACGACCTCGACCGCGGACTTGCCGTTGAGCGCAGGATCCTCGTGCTTGACGGGCTCCACCGGGATGCCCCGGCCATCGTCGATGACCTGCACGGAGCCATCCACCAGCACCGAGACACTCACCGTGGTGGCGTAGCCCGCCATGGCCTCATCGATGGAGTTGTCGACGACCTCGTAGACGAGGTGGTGCAGCGCGTTGAGCCCCGTGCCACCGATGTACATGCCCGGACGCTTGCGCACCGCTTCGAGGCCCTCCAGCACCTTGATCTGGTCGGCGCCGTACGCCCCGCCCGCGGTCCCGTTCTTGGAGCCCACGCCGTGGGTCTTGGCGCTGTCGACAGGCGTGTCGGGAAGAGCGCCGCCGCCAGAGTCGTCGGAGGGTGTGGGCGATGTCGAGGAAGTTGATTCGGTCATGGATGGACTCGGCTCCGGACCCGCAGTCGGGCGCGCGTGGAGGCTCCACGATGCACCCTGCAGATCGCGCAAATGCTGGCCGAGATACTAGGTGAGACAGCGGCAAAAGTCCTGAAAATCGGGCTGTTCGCGCCGTGCCCCGACACCCATCTCCGGGCCGCCTCAGCACAGCAAAAACACGGAATTCAGGCTTGACGAGGACCCATCTTTCACCCCCGTCAGGGCGTCTTCCGCTCACTCACGGATCGTCACAAGCGATCCCGGCAGCAAGAGCTCGTAGAGCAGCTCCACGTCGGCGTCCCGCAGGCGGATGCACCCCATGCTCCGCTGCGCTCCGATCGACTCCGGCTCGATCGTGCCGTGCAGCCCGTAGCCCGTCTTAATCGCGTCCGCACCCAGCCCCTCGATCCCGATCCAGCGCTCGCCGATCGGGTTGGCGGGGTCGTCGGCGTCGAACTTCTGGCCCGTGCGCGGGTTGACCCAGTGCGGGTTGATCAGTCGGCTGTTGGCACGCACCGCAAACGAGCCCGTGGGCGTCGAGTCGTCCTCGCCAAGCCCCACGGGGTAGCTCGCGATGTAGCGCCACTCGCCGGGCCGCTCGGCATCGCCGTGGTACAGATCAAGGCGGTAGTCGCTCTTATCGACAATCACGTGGAAGGGCCCGCTGACGAGCTTGAGCGTCTGGCCCAGTCGGATACGGCTTGGGTTGTCAATGCCGTTGACACGCTGAATCAAACGCCAGTCCACGCCGAGCTCCTCGCGCGAAGCGATTCGGCTGAGCGAATCCCCCGGCTGCACGACGTACGCACGCGTCAGCGGCTCGTTGTCATACAGCGAAGGCCCGAACAGCAGGGCGCTGTTCAACGCGCTCAGCGCCTCAAGCGCAAGTGAAGCGTCCGATGCGGACATGCTGCTCGACAGCACACCCTCGAGAATCTGCCTCGCTGCGGACGGTCGGCCACGCTGCACCTCCGCATCAGCCGCCCGCAGCGCTTGCGTCACTGCACCAGCAGGAGCGGTCGTCGTTCCGGGCCGCTGCTGTGGCTGGCTCGATGGCTGCGCCTGTGGCGTGCTCTGCGACGTCGATTCCTCAGCTTCCAGAGCCGCAGCAAGCGGTGATGGGGCAGCAGTCGACCCACGCCGCCTGCGGGCCTCGCTCAGGTTCGATGCGTCGGCCTCGGCCCGAGGCGGATCGGCAACCACCTCCGCCTCTGCGCTGCGCTCTGTGGCGGGCTCTGCCACCGGCTCGGCGATCGCCTCTGTCGGTGCCATCCCCCGCGCGCCCCACGAGCGAGGCTGGCTCAACGCGTCCCGCTGGGGCACATCGTTCTCGTTCACAGCCGCGCCCGCCCCGGCACCCGTCTGTGGGTCGTCCGCGGACGTGAGCAGCGAAGCCCCCGGCCCGAGCAGCACCCACGCACCACCCACGAGCACGATGACCGCCAGCACCGTCAGGGCCAGCGGGCCACGCGAGGGGCCACGCCGACGACGCCGCGACCGGGTAAACGTGCGGGCTGTCGTCCCGCTGCGAGCTGCCTGAGAGGGAAGGGTCATCGCCTGTCTCCGTCGTGCTGGGCCTCCACGGCGCCGCCGGCTGTCACGATCCACCCCATCATTCGGTCGTGAGGTTCGCGCGGCACACGATCGACCAATTGGTGCTCAAAGCCCACGCCGATGCAACGCACCCCTGCGTGGAGCCCCCCGAGAAAGCGGTCGTAATACCCGCCGCCCCTCCCGAGCCGGGCGCCCGTTCGGTCAAACGCCAGCCCCGGCGCGACCACCACATCGATGGAGCCCGGCTCATAGATCTCAAGGGTCTCATCGCCCCGAGGCTGCAAAATCCCGGGCCCCGCCTGCTCAAGCGTGGCATGATCACCAGTGAAAGCACCCGCCTCCATCCGCTCGGTTGCCCAGTCCACCCTCGGCAGACCAACCTCCACATCACTCGCCAGGAGCCACTTGGCCAGCGGCCACACGTCCAGTTCGTCGGGCATGGCGGCGTACAGCAGCACACGCCGGCAGTCTTCGAGCAGCGCCCGCGCGTGCGCACACGCCGCCTCCGACTGCGCCAGGCG
Organism: uncultured Phycisphaeraceae bacterium; assembly: GCA_964605165.1. GTDB lineage: Bacteria > Planctomycetota > Phycisphaerae > Phycisphaerales > UBA1924 > OFTM382. Next base: position 10,851 of record CAZSBR010000032.1, on the reverse strand, counting down.
GTCTTCGGGCGTCAGCGCAGCCGTCGCGGCGCGCATGGCCTCGCGCAGTTCGGTCTTCTGGGTCATGACTGCATTCATACCAGTCACCATCGTCATTCCACCGCTTCGGGCATCACTTGCGCCTCCGGCGCTGCCGCAGCGTGCGCACTTCCGTCAGCCTTTGCCTCAACTCCGCTTCTGCGCCCTGCTCCCCAGGCTCGTAGTACCGCTTCTCGACACCCAGATAGTCCTGGCCCGTCACGCCACCCGCCGCCAGATGGCTGTACTCATACGCCTCGTCAGCCACCTCCCGCACACGCCTTGCCGAGCCATCCCCGCCATCGCCAGACGCGGGCGATGAATTCGGATCCCGCAGGTGCAGCGGCACAGCAAGCGTCCGCCCCTCGCGCACGTCGGCCAAGGCCGCCTCGATGCCCGCATAGCTCGCGTTGCTCTTGGGCGCCAGCGCCAGATACGTCACGCACTGCGCAAGCGTGATCCGCCCCTCGGGCATGCCAATCCGCTCCAGAAGCGACCAGCACGCCTGCGCAATCACCACCGCCTGGGGGTCCGCGTTGCCTATGTCCTCACTCGCGAGAATCGCCAGCCGCCGAGCCACGAACCTCGGATCTTCGCCGGCCTCGAGCATGCGCGCAAGCCAGTACAGCCCCGCGTCAGGGTCGCTGCCGCGGATGGACTTGATCAAGGCGCTGGCCGCGTCGTAATGCCCATCGTCGCCATACACCGCGGCCTTGCCCTGAATCGAATCCTCAGCGACCTCGAGCGTGATCTCGATCGGCCCATCCGCAGCGCGGGATCGGCACGATTCGACCGCCACCTCCAGCGCCGTGAGCGCACGCCTCGCGTCGCCATCGCACTGGATCGCCCAGTGCCGAAGCGCATCCGCCGCGATCGAAAGATCCATCGAGCCGTAACCGCGCACCGTGTCTGCAGTCGCTGCGCGCAGCACCGACTCGATGTCCTCGACCGTCAACGGCTCGAGACGAAAGAGCGTCGATCGGCTCACCAGCGCCGCGTTGCATGCGAACAGCGGGTTCTCGGTGGTAGCGCCGACCAGCGTGATGAGGCCCTTCTCCACATCGCCCAGCAGCACGTCCTGCTGCGCGCGCGTGAACCGGTGGATCTCGTCAAGAAACAGAATGGTTCGGCCCTGTCCGAGCTCCACACGCCGAGCCGCCTCGCTCAGAATCTCACGGATACGGCTGACGCCCACGCTTGCTGCGTGCTCACGCACGAAGACGCGTTTGGTGTGCACCGCGATGAGTTCGGCCAGCGTCGTCTTGCCCGTGCCCGGCGGGCCGTGGAGGATCAGCGACGTGATCGCGTCTGCCTCGAGCATCCGCCTGAGCAGTTTGCCCGGCGCAAGCAGGTGTCGTTGACCCTGCAACTCATCGAGCCGGCGTGGCCGCATGCGCACTGCGAGGGGCTCGACGCTCGCGCGCGCAGCATCTCGCTTGGGGGCCCAGAGGTCCGTCATGCCGTCATGGTAGTGTTCGGGTGACGTGTGCCTCGGTCAGACCTCGCAGAGGAGCCAGAAAGCTGGGGAAGCCCCCGTCTTGGTGGCAGGTGCACCGATTCGCTGTGGATCCAACAGAAGTGAACGCTAACATCGTCGGTGGAAGTACTGCTCTGGGGGCTGGGATTCGTGGTGCTGTGGCTCTTGTGGGCCCTGGCGACGCACTTCGCCTCCACCGCCCCGCGGGGCGATGTAGTCACCTTCCTCGCCACGCTTTGTACCAAGGCATATGTCCGCGTCGTGCATAATTTGCGCGTCGAGGGGCTTGAGCACGTGCCGGCAACCCACCAGCCCGGCAAGCTCGTCGTGGTGGCCAACCACACCGCGGGCGTGGATCCGCTGCTGGTGCAGGCCGCCTGCCCCTTCTTCATCCGCTGGATGATGGCGCGGGACATGCGGCTGCCCGCGATGGAACTCTTCTGGCAGTGGGCCGAGATCATCAGCGTCGATCGCTCCCAGCGGGAGATCTCCGGGGCCCGCACCGCGATTCGCCATTTGGAAGACGGGGGCGTCATCGGGATTTTCCCCGAGGGGATGCTCGCGAGGCCGCCGCAGCAGATCATGCCCTTCGTCGCGGGGGTGGGCCTGATCGTCCACCGCGCCCAGGCCCCCGTGCTCCCCGTCATCATCGATGGCACGCCGCAGGTCGACCCCGCCTGGTCGAGCCTCTGGCGAACGAGCCGAAGCACCATCCGCTTCATGCCCATCATCGAATATGACTTCAGCGAGATGAGGCCCACAGCCATCGCTGCGGACCTTCGGCAGCGCTTCCACGCAGCGACGCAGTGGCCGCTCAACGACAGCCCGCCCATCGAGTTCCCGGGCGGCAAGGGCAAGGGCTCGCGCGTGGTCTCCATGCGAGCCGCTCAGCGTCACGCGGTCTGATGATCCATACGGTGTCCTCAGCGGGACTCGCAGGAGTCTGCTTGGTTGTCAGCGCTTGATTCAGTTGTCCGTGCGCACCCGCTGCAGCGCCTTGAGACGGCGCGCGTGGATGGGACGGTCCGGCTCAAGACGGGCCAGCACCGTGAGCATGCGCTCGGCCTCGTCCCATTGCTTGGTCTGCACGGCGATCGTCGCAGCGAGTTCACGCAGGGCGGGATCAAACGGGGCGATGTTGACCGCACGCTGCACGCTCAACCAGGCGTTCTCCAGATCGCCGAGATCGGCGTAGCGCTCGGCCAGCGCCCGGGCGTAGACGTGGGTGCTTGTCTGCCGCTCGTCCAGAAAGCTCAGGTGCTCGATGGCGAGCCGGGTGCCCTCTTCGCCCGAGCGATCAAACACGCCCTGCAGCGCAAAGCGCGCAAGCTGCCGGCGTGGCAGCGGATCGACCGGGCACGCCTCGGCGAGCCGGCCCAGAAGCGGGATCAGATCGGGCATCTCGCGGATGGGCCGATCCCCGCGCTGGCTGAGCCGCTGCTGGACGCGCGCACGCAGCACCTCGGGATGCTCGGGATGCGCAGCCAGCCAGCCCGCCAGCGTTTGTTCGTCCCATTGCTCGGGTGGTTGATCCAGATCGATGCCCGCAGCGCTTGCAAGCTCGGCAAGGCTCGGCACGCCCTCGGGCAGGAGCAGGCCCGCAGCGAGTAACTCGTCGCGTGCATACTCAAGAAACGCCTCGAAGAACGTCTGCTCATCCACGCCAAGCACTTCGCGCATCGCTTCGTTCTGCGGCATGCCTTGGGCGTAGCGGTCCATGAGCTTCAGCGGCGCCTCGCGGCCAAAGGCTTGGACCATGAACTCATACATCCAGTGGCCTTGCGCATACGCCTGCGTGCGATCGCCCGGTTTGAGAGGCCGCACGAACCTGAGGCTGATCTCGTCCATACCAAAGAGCTCGTCGCTCTTGTACGCCCTCTCGAGCAACTGCCACCACGACCACGGCCGGGGGCTCTGCTCCATCCACACCGCCGCCGCCTCGGTAAACCAGTGGGGGATGCGGTTGCGCGTCCTGCTCAGCGTGACGGTGTGCGCATACTCATGCTCGAGCACCCGCGGCCAGTCGAACGTGCCCGTGCTGAAACCCGGGCCCTCCTGCGGGCTTTCCAGCGCGATCGTCGGGCCGGTCGCTGCAGCGACGGTGTGCAACGCGGGCATGCCCGTGATGCGCACAGCAAACGTCGCGTGGTCGGGCATCAGCTCGATCGTTGTGCGTTGTGACGGCTCGTGATCGAAGCCCCCTGGTCCCGTCACGCGGGTGTGAATCTCTTCAAGCACCGGCAGCATCTCGCGGGCGAGCAGCTCATCGATTCCCTCTCGGTAGCGCACGACAAAGTGCTCGCTCTCAACGGTGGGCCATTGCACAAGCTGCTCCACAAGCGCGAGCGAGTTCACCGCCTGCGTGTGGAAGGGATCGAGCTGGGCTGCACGCCTCAGCGCGTCCAGCGCATCCCGGTCTCGGCCCGCCTGCATGTACAGCAGGCCCAGCTCGCTCCATGCCTGCGCGAGGTTGGGCTGGCGCTCGATGGCGCGGCCGAACAGCGACGCGGAGGCTTCATATTGCCGCGCTCGACTGAGGCGCTGGGCTGCTTCGAGTAGCGCGTGGTGAGGCTCGCCGCCGGCCATCTGGTCGAAGGCATCCAGCACGTCTTCGAGCGCAGCATCATCGAATCTCGATGCAACGACCGCAGCCTGCAGCGCCCGTGCGTGCGGATGGCTCGGCATCTGCTCGAGCACAGCAGTGACAAGCGCATCCGCAAGGTCGACATCGTTCTGCTGAAGCGCAGCACGCGCACGGATGAGCTGCGCATAGGGAAGCGCAGGGGAATCGCCCGAGGGCGGGGCGGCTGCCGGCTGCGGGCCAGTGCCCAAGGCAAGCGTGTCCATCACGTCCGCAATCGCATTCGCACGGGCAAAGTCCCAGCGGTCCAGTGCGATCGTCGCCAGCAGGTTCCAGACGCGTGCAGCGCGAGGGTTTCGTGCCAGCGCATCGGCTGCAGCCTCGGCGGCCTGGGGCAGGTTTGCACGCTCGTAGAGAAGCTCGGCTTCCACCGCGCGTGCCCGCCACGACTGCCGATCGAGTTCGTCGCGGGCCCTGGCCAGCAACTGGTTCAGTGTGCGAAAGTCCGCCGCGGCGCTGCCGGGCTCGTCCGGCCGGCTCGGGCCGCGCACTCGGCTTCGGACCATCAGCGCGAGCACACCGTCAATGAGCGCATCGGCATCGTCGATCGCCCGGCGCGTCAGTGCCTCGACGATCGGATCCACAGCCTGGTCGGCAAGGTCGTAGTGGCCCTGCAGTTCGAGCGCTTCGGCCCTGAGCCGTTGGGCACGCATGGAGGTCTCGCCCTCGATGAGATCCAGAGCCTGCTGCAACGCGCCGCGCTGCACGAGTGCTTCTGCGCGATCAAGCGCGTTGACCCTTGGCACATCGAGCGAGGGGTGCTTGGGCTGGCCCGCGATGAGCATCGCGCGGGCGGTGAGTTCCGGCGTGGACAGGTCGGCCTGCGTCCACAGGCCATGCTCGACGCGGAGCGCAGCTTTCTCGGCCTGGCTTCGATAGTCGGCCTCGATGAACGTGACCAGGTCCGCTGCCGGTTCGGGAAGCTCAAAGGTCCGAGCCGCGGGCTCTGCATCGTGCGCATGGTCGTGGACGACCTGCGCCTGGGCACTGCCCGCCAGCGTGAGTGCGAGCGTTGCAGCAAGGCTCTGCAACTGAACGCGGAGCAGCTGCGGCGTTCCTCCAGCGGGATTCACCGGTCGTCCTCGGGGGGCGCTTCCACACGGATCTGGTGCTCGATGCGAGACTGGCCCTCGACTGACTGCGGCGAGTTCGCTGCGTTGGCAGCCGGCTCGCCCCGCCAAGGCTCGACGTTGACATCCCAGCCCGCGCCCACCGGCGGTGGGGTGGTATCAAAGAGCGCCGCGTCAACATCGGCATCGGCGTTGATGCGCATGTCGCGCATCACCACCGTCGAGGTATCGCCCGCGAAGTCAATCGCGCGAATCATGCGAGGCAGCAGCGTCTGGGTGTCGTACCAGATGCGCACGATCTCGTAGTCGGCGCTGTCCGCCAGTTCGGGCCTGGGACGCAGCACGAGTTGATGCGAGGTGGCGGCCTGCTCGATGAGGCGCGGGTGGTCGAGGCCGGCGGCCTTGTCCTCGGAAAGTTCGGCGACGAACTCGCGGAGGATGTCAGCGCGGCGCTGCCCGATCGGCACGGGGAAGGGGCCTTCGCCGAGGCGAAGCGGGTCCCAGTTCTCGCCCGGCGGGACCATCTGCCGCTTGATGAACTGCTTGTCGTTGACGAACTTCTCGACGAGCCACTCGCCATCGAAGATGTATTCACGAGGGCTCTCATCGATGACCTGCCCGGTGAGCATCTGATCAAAGCGGATCTTGAACTGCTTGATGCTCTGGTCGCTCGCGCCCTGCGCTCGCTGGTACGCGAGCCAGCCTGTGCGCACTTCCCGGTCGCCGAAGAGCTCGGGATCCTTGATCAGCACGACATCTGATCGCACCCGGTTGAGGGTGGTTTCGGCGGCTTCGAGGGCATCGAGCAGGTCATCGACCGTGCGGATGTCGGGCGACTGGACGCCCCGGGCTGCTGCGACAGCGAGCGACAGTGCAAAGAGCGAGATGATTCGGCGCAGGGTGTGCATCCGTGGTGTTCCTTCGTGGCTGGATGGCCGCGGGGCCTCCACCCCAAGCCTACCGGGCCGAGGCGGTCAGGATTCCGCATCCCACCGCAGGCCCGGCCCATCGCGATCCGCGAGAAACCGCTCGAGGATGGCCTTGGCGGCGAGGGCGTCGCGGCGCTGCTTCTTCTGGCCGTGGGTCAGCCCGGTTCGCGCCATCTGTTCATCCGCTCGCTGTGTGCTCTTTCGTTCGTCTGCGAAGTGCACCACGCGGCCGGTTCGCTCTTCGATTCGCTTGGCCCAGGTGCGGACGATCCTGGCCCTGGGGCCCTCGGTTCCATCCATGTTCATGGGCAGCCCGACGACCAGTTCATCCTCGGGGCCGAGATGTTCATCACAGGCCTTTGCGATGGCATCGAGCAGCGATCGGCCCTCGTCAGCGGTGACGGGCACAGCGATCTGGCCCGCCGGGCTGACGAGGCCGGTGACATCATCGCCCACCGCAAGGCCGGTGCGTTTGTCGCCGAGATCGATCGCAAGATAACGCTTCATGGAGAGTTCGCGCAGCCGGCTTCACTTCAGCTCATCGGGCACAAGCGCATGAAGCTGCTTGAGCGCCTCGGCCTTGTCTTTGGGCATCACGAGCGTCGCGTCCTTCGTCTGCACGACGATCAGACCTTCACAGCCCAGCAGCCCCACAGCGTGGCCGGGAGTGCTGGTGATCACGAGGTTGTTGTTCGAGTCGCTCGTGGTGAGCGTGCCCGGCCCGCTGTGCTGATTGCCATCGCCATCGGCCTCGAGTGTCTCGGCGTAGCTCGGCCAGCTTCCGACGTCGAGCCAGCGGATGTCCATATCGACGCCGCAGATCGTGAGATCGTCGGCATTGGCAGCGGGCTCCATGACGGCGTAGTCGACGCTGATCTTGGGCAGCGTGGGATACACCTCGTCGAGCACAGCCTGCCGATCGGAGGTGTTCCAGGCCTTGGCGATCTTCGTGAGGCCCGCGTGGCTCTCGGGCACGAATCGGCGCAGGCACTCCATGAATGTCCGGGCGCTGAAGATGAACATCCCCGCGTTCCATCCATAGTCGCCGCTCTCGACGTAGCGTGTGGCGGTGGCGAGATCGGGCTTCTCCTTGAAGTCCGTGACCTCGAACGCTGCCGGCTGCTGCGCGCCGATCGCGGTGCCCCGCTGGATGTAGCCGTAGCCCGTGGCGGGGTGCGTGGGCTTGATGGAGAACGTCACGAGCCTCGAGGGGTCCTCCTCGACCAGCGCAAAGCCGCGCTCGATCGACGCCTGAAAGCGGTCCTGCGGCTCGATGAGCTGGTCGGCGGTGAGCACCGCAAAGACGGCGTCCGGGTCGGCCTGCTCGAAGACCGCTGCGGCGAAGCCCACCGCGTTGACGGTGTCGCGCGCAGCGGGTTCACCCAGCAGCCGCTCGCCCGCAAAGGCGGGGAGCTGGGACTCGATGACCGAGCGGTAGCGCTCACCCGTGCAGATGTATCGACGCTCGGGGGGGACGATGCCTTCGAGGCGTTCGGCGCTGAGTTCGAGCAGGCTGGCCGCGTGATCGCGCCCCGGAAGCTGGATGAACTCGATGAGTTGCTTGGGTAGATGCTGGCGGCTCAGGGGCCAGAGGCGGGTGCCGGCGCCGCCGGCCATGATCATCGCGTGTCGCATGACCGCAGGGTAGGGGCAGCAGCCAGCAACGCATGCGTGATGGGTGCGAATGAGGCTGGTGCGGTTATCAGCGCGCGCCGTCTCAGCGGGGCGCTCACCCACCCAGGGCGCGGGTCAGCAGCGACTCGGTCGTGTGGTCGCTGACCGAATCGCTCGCCAGCAGCACCTCGACGCGGCGCTGGGCTTCGCTGCGTGTCTGTCCCAGCGTGATGAGCGCCTCCACCGCATCGGCAGCAGCGGGGGGCAGTGTCGTGGAGCGACCGCCGGGCAACGGCTCGATGCGGCCCACGCCGATGGCGGGGTCGGTCAGGGCGTTTACATCGAGGAAGCCCTCGACCTTGCCCGTGAGCTCAGCGATCACCGTCTCGGCCAGGCGTTTGCCGATCTCGGGGAGCTGGGTCAGGCCCTTGGCGTCCTTGGCGACGATCAGTTCTGCGATGGCGGCGGGCTCGATGGCCAGAGCGCGCAGCGCCCGTCGATAGCCGAGGCCCTTGACGGTCGTAAACGCCTCGAAGAACCGCCGCTGCGGGTCATCGGTGAAGCCGATGAGCCGGGGGATGAAGCTCGTGCCCTGGCCCTGTGCCTCGAGGTAGTGGAGGGTTCTGAAGCGAACGGGCTGACCGATCTGGCCCTCGAGCATCGGCCCGAGGAAGGCCGGCAGCAGGACCTCGTAGCCCGTGGCCGAGCCTTCGGGCTCGATCAGGCCCACGGTGTTGGCAGCGGCCTTGCCGCCAGCGGGCGGCAGGTCGAGTTCAACAAGGATGCCGGCGAGAGAGCGAATCATGCGCGTTGTGAGCGTAGCTGAAGGTCGGGCTTGATGTCGGCGGGGTCATGGGCCGATAAAGGTGGGCATGTCTCAAGCACCCTCGGCATCCAGTCCAAAGCGCTCCCGGCGGCCCGGGTTTGCCTCTTCGCCCGGCAGCGTGCCCGCGTGGCTCGGGCCCAGGCTGGACCTCTCCATGCTCATCGGGCGCGAGCCCTACACGCTCGTCGAAGAGCAGGTCCGCCCGATGCTCAAAGGCCAGCGCGTGCTGATCACCGGCGCGGGTGGGTCCATCGGCTCAGAACTTGCCCGCATCGTCGCTCGCTTCGAGCCCGGCATGCTCGCGGTGATGGATCGCTCTGAGAACGCGGTCTTTGAGATCGACCGCCAGCTCAGAGAACGCCTGCCCTCCCTCAACCTCAAGGCGGTGCTCCACGATGTCACCGAGCACCACGGCACGCACGAACTGCTCGATCAACTCCGCCCCGACGTCGTGTTTCACGCGGCGGCGCACAAGCACGTGCCACTGATGGAAGACCACCCGTACCTGGCGGTGCGCAACAACCTCTTCGGCACCAAGGCGGTCGCCGAGGCTTCGGCAGCGGTCGGTGCGGAGCGCTTCGTGCTGGTCTCGACGGACAAGGCCGTGCGCCCATCGAGCGTCATGGGCGCGACCAAGCGGCTCGCCGAGCTCTTCGTGCAGGACCTGCATGCCCAGCAGTTCGCCGCCTCGCAGCTTGATCACCATCACGAGGCCATGCGCTGCAGCATGGTGCGCTTCGGGAATGTCCTTGGCTCGGCAGCAAGCGTGCTGCAGATCTGGAGCGCGCAGCTTGCCGACGGCGGGCCGATCACCGTGACCGATCCACGCATGACGCGCTACTTCATGACCATCCACGAGGCGGCAACCCTCGTCGTCCAGGCGGCGGCGATGAGCCCCGCGGGCGCTCCGGCTGCTGCGGTCAACGTGCTCGATATGGGTGAGCCGGTGGCGATCCTCGAACTCGCCAAGCGGTTCGTGCGCGCTCACGGCATCACGCCCGTGATCATCGACCAGCAGGGCACCGCTGGGTTGCAGGCGAACGCTGCGACCGCAGGGGACATGCCCTCGGTGGAAATCGTCTGCACCGGTGCGCGCCCCGGCGAAAAGCTCCACGAGGAACTGGCCTACGCCGCCGAGCATCTCGATGAGACAAGCCATCCGGGCATCTCGGCATGGGCACCCTCGCCTGGGATGGAGCCGGTCACGTCCGATATCGCAGCCATGATCGCCGAGCTTGACGCCATGGGCCCGCGTCCCAGCCGGGGCGTGGTGGTGGAGGCCCTTCAGCGGTATCTGCCCGATCTGGCCGAGGCAGCCCGCAGGCGTGCAGCCGGTTAACCCGGCGTTGGTGCAACATCGCTGCGGGATTGCGGAACCATCCGTGTTCAGATCTCGTTAGCGCGGGGTTGCAAACGCTGGTGAGCGGGCCGACAATCGGCGTAAGCAGTGGCCGCCCCCGGGGCGAGTTCACACCAGCCAGGGCTCGGCATGCTGCTGATACCTGCCGCCGCGGGCGCAGCGACCGCTGGAGACTTCGATGGGCACCACCACCGAGCAGCCGAAGATGACCACACAGCAAGAGCGGATTCTTTCCGAGACGGTCGTCGCGCGCGACAAGGCCAAGGCGCTGCTCGAAGGCCTGAAGCAGGCCAAGGCGGCCAGTGAGCGCGAGCTTGAGGCCCAGCACCGGCTCGATCACCTCAAGAAGGTGACGGGCAAGAGCGCGATCGACAACGCGATCGACTCCACCAGCCGCATGATCGAAACCCTCGACCGCACGCTTCAGCGTCTCAAGCACGAACTGACGGACGAGGACCTCGCGATGCTCGATGGGCGCTGACCACCCTCCCGTGCATCAGAAGCATGGGAACAACACATCAGGAGTTTCCTATGTCGATGCGCTCGGTCGTGGCATCCTTTGGTATCGCATTCACTCTGAGTCCCGCGCTTGCGCAGTCGCCGCTGAGCGGGCCGGAGGTGGATTCCGCTTTGCAGCGCACGCTGGTGGAGTCCACCATGACCGGTCGGTTTGTCGCGGTGGAGGGCCGCCCGGAGCTCGCTGCCGCTCGACTGCTGGAATTGACCCCAGCACAGAGCGAGGCTCTTCAGCGCCTTGCAGAGGAGCGCGACCATGCACTCGTCATGCTGCTGGTGGATGGGATCGACACGGTGCGGGAGATCACCGACGAGATGACCGCAGGCCGCGCCGAAGAAGTACGCCTGCTGATGGAGGATCTCCACGCGATGCTCGACCCGGGCTTGCCACGCGACCCGC
>CAZSBR010000031.1:0-15988 GCA_964605165.1 uncultured Phycisphaeraceae bacterium | reverse complement strand
CGAACCTTGTTGAACGCCGGGTCGGTGCCAGCCATAGAACCTACCTCCTCAGGTGGCAAGGAGATCGGACAACCAGAGGCCCCAATCGCCTTCAACCCCGCTTTGCAGCAAGCGAAGGGGCCCGCGGCCTATGGTCTGTGACGTTTGCGCTGCCACCACCGGCGGGTGGACGGGTGCAGCGACGCTGCGGAGGCAGAGCCCCTATGACCATGCTGCCCAATCAGAGCCCTACCACCAGCGGCCGAAGCCCGGTGGATATCGACATGACGCGCCGGCTGTTCTGGGAGAACGTCGTGCGGGACATGCTCACCGGGCTGAGTGTGGAGCTCGGGCGGGCCCGAGCCGAGCAGATGAAGGCCAACGCGGGCCAGGCCGATCCGCAGGCGGTGCCCATGTATGACGGCCGCGTCGCGGTCATCACGCGCCTGGGAGCGAGGATCCCCATCGCCGATGTGCAGCCCATGCTCGCCTGCTCGGTCGCTGGCAACCCTTCCCAGCGGTCCATAAGCGCTGATGTGCAGAGCACGATCTTCCAGATCCGCACGCCCGCGGGCGAGATCTTCACCCTGCCGCTGGCCGAGATCGCCACGGTGCATGTGCTCTCGCCCGAGGTCATGGCCCAGCTTGAGAGCGCCAACGCTCGCAACACGGGCGAGGGCGAGGGTGAGGCCCGGCCCTTTGGCTACCGCGCCTTCACCGAACTGGCCAGGTCCGCCGAGGCGGAGGCCCTGGCAGATGCTCAGGCTCAAGCCGACTGACCCGAACTCTTGATGCTCGACAAGCGGTGGATGAGCAATCCATTTCAAGGAGACTCCGCTAGCGTGCGCATGCTGATTGCAATCCCGGTCTTCAACGAAGCCTCCACGCTCGAACGCGTGCTGCAGCGGGTGCGAGAGGTCATCGACTCCGGCCGCATGTCCGACGAGACGATCGACGTGCTCGTGGTCAATGACGGCTCGAGCGATGGCACGGGCGAGCTCCTCCAGAACCAGCAGATCGCCTCCGTGCTCACGCAGCACAGAAACCTCGGCTATGGCCGGGCGTTGATCGATGCCTTCGGCTGGGCGCACGGGCGCGGGTACGACTGGGTCATCACGATGGACTGCGACGAGCAGCACGAGCCCGCCGAGTTGCCCCGCTTCTTTGCCGCCTGCCGCGAAGACACGCATGACATCGTCAGCGGCAGCCGATACCTGCTGCCCCAGGCCGATGAGGCTGCGCCGCACGACCGCCGCGCAATCAACCAGACACTCACGCGCGAGATCAACGAACGGCTTGGCGATCGCTTCACCGCTGCGGGCGGCGTGCTGCTGACCGATACGTTCTGCGGCTTCAAGGCCCATCGCACCCTTGCGATGATGGAGCTTGATCTCAGCGAAGATGGCTATGCGTTCCCGATGCAGTTCTGGGTGCGCGCAGCCGCCGCCGGTCTTCGCATCTGCGAGATTCCCACGAGCCTGCTCTACCTCGATGCATCGCGGAGCTTCGGCGGCGTGCTGGACAATCCTGAGGCAAGGCTCAGCCACTACCGCGACGTGCTGCACCGTGAACTCGCACTGCACGACGCGTGCCTTGCTGAAACGCCAACGTGCACGAAGCAGAGCCCGACAGGGTGCCGATAAAGGGTGGCGCGGACGTGATGTCGCAAGCCGACGAGACCATCGACCTCGGCCCGGCGGTGCATGCCCTGCCGCCAGCGAACACCTGGCCCGCGTTGACCGGCAGCCGTGCAAGTCATGAAACGTGCGCCGCAATCGGGCTCACGCCGGGCGTGCCCATCGTGATGAGCGGCCACCAGCCGTGGTTCTGGCATCCGGGCATTCTCGCCAAGCGACTGGCGGCGAGGGCCTGGAGCGCTGCTCACGGCGCTCAGGCCGCATGGCTCACCGTTGATCAGGACGCCCTGTGGCCGTGGACCCTCGAAGTGCCTGCCAGCACGAGCCAGGGTGTGCTCGCCGCTCACAAGGTGCACCTGGCATCCGAGCAGCCGCCCTCGCCCGTCAGCGAGCAGCCTGCGCAGCGGGTGTCCATCGACACCGACGCCCTCCGGGCCAAGGGCTGCAGCCGGGAGATCGCTGAGCGCCTCGAAGCGTTGTGCGCAGCGATCAATGTGGAGCAGGCAGCACCATCGGCGGCGATGCAGATTGAGCGTGCCATGCGGTCGCTGACAGGAGACGCTCTGCCCTCGATCAGCGCGCGCAGCCTCCTGAGCCTGCCCGCATGTCGAGCGCGGCTCGAGCACATGCTGGACGATCCGCGCGCATGCTGCGAGGCCTACAACCGGGCGGTGGCGACCCACGGCGGGGCCAGGCCGCTGGCGCAGCAGGGCGATGACTGGGAACTCCCGCTCTGGCGGATTGCAAGTGGTCGCCGCGAGTTGGTTCACGCATCCGATCTGCGCACAGCCCAGTCGGACTCATCGCTCTTCGACGAACTGGCGCCCAAGGCGCTGCTCCTGACAGCGCTTGTTCGCCTGGATATCTGCGACCTCTTCATCCACGGGCTCGGCGGCGGGGCGACCGCGGGCCGCGATGGCTATGACCGCGCGACCGAGGCATGGGTGCAGAACTGGCTCGGCGCATCCCTCGCGCCGGCGGTCGCTGTGAGCGCGGATCTTCGGCTGCAGCTCGCGACGACGACCGATGCTGCGTCGAGCCTGCCGACGAGAGATGACCTGGACCGCGCGGTGCACCGAGCGCACACCTCAGCATCCAACCCGGAACACGTCGGCGATGCTGAGCGATCCAAGCGCAAGCGGGCACTCGTCGAGGCGATCGAGCAGAGCGATTCGAGAACGGAGCGAGCCCGCCTGTTTCGTGAGATGCACGATCTGCTCGATGAGCACCAGGACGTCCATGCCGAGGCACTGCATGGGCTCAGGGCTCATGCGGAGGACCTTCGCCAGCGTCAGGGCAACCGGGCGATCGCGATGAGACGTGACTGGCCTTGGATGCTGTATCCGCAGAGTGCCCTGGATGCACTTTGCACGCAGATCGAGGCGGCGTGCCAAGCATCCGCCGCGAGCCAGGAGCATCGCCCATGAACACGCGCACAGTCCTCGTCTTGATGGGTCTGGCAACGCTGGTATGGCTCGCTTCGTGCGCGCGCAAGACCGAACCGAGCGATGTGGCTCACGCCACGCGCGACGATGCGGTGCGCATCGTTTCGCTGAGCCCGGGCATCACCGTCACGCTCGAAGGACTCGGACTTGGTTCGCTGATCGTTGCGCGGCATGGGTACGACACGGTTGCAGCGAGTTCGCTGCCTGTTGCGGGCGACCAGGGCGGGCTTGCGTACGAGACGCTGCTGCGCGCCGAACCCACGCACGTGCTGCTGCAATGGGGCTCGCGCGAACTGCCCGCGCGGCTTGTGCAACTCGCGGACGAGCGCGGCTGGGTCGTCGAGAGCTTTGGCTCGCTCACGTGGGACGATGTCGAAGAGATGGAGCGGTCGCTCGCGGGCATGTTTGAACGAGCGCTCGATGAGCAGCCGGAGATGCGGATGGCGCCGATTGGCGAAGGCGAGCGGCTGACCGCGGCGCAGGCCCAGCGGGTTGGCCGAGTCCTGCTGCTCATGCCGGGCACGGAGCCGGCAGCGTTGGGGCCAGGTTCGTTCCACTACGAGATGGCCCAGACGCAGCTCGGATGCGAGATGGCCGGCCCACTTCCCGGGCCTTATGTGAGGCTGCACGCGGAGGACTTCGTTCGGCTCGAGCCCGAGGCCGTCGTGCTGCTCAAGCCCCGTGCGCCGGGCGAGCCCGCGGGCGACCCGTTCGACTCTTCGGCCTGGCGCAAAGAACTGGGCCGCCTTGCCGAGCTTGATGTGCCCGCGATCCGGCAAGGCAGGGTGGCCATGCTCGACCATCCTCACGGCTTGCTCGCGGGCTCATCGCTCGCCGATGTGCGGGCCTCACTTGCCGAGATCATCGGCGTGTGGGCGCAAGAGACCGGCGGGCCCTGACTACCATCGGCGCACGATGGCTGAGTCCCCCACCAACGCTGATCCGTCATTGTCCGCTTCCGCCTCGGCCAGCGCCGGCAGCGGAACGCTCGATCCACTTGAGCTGCTGACGGCGGGCTTTCTCGATGCGATCCGCTCTCTCGATCCCGATGCGGATGACGATGCGGCGCTGATCACGCCGAGCAAGCGGCCCGAACTGGGCGACTTTCAGTCCAATGCGGCGATGCCGCTGGCCAAGCGGCTTGGCCGAAAGCCACGGGATGTCGCGGTCGAACTCGTCAAGGCCCTCAAGCTCGATCACATCGCAGAACCCCTGGACGAGAGCAACATCGCGGGCCCCGGCTTCATCAACGTCCGCCTGCGGTCGGAAGCGCTGGCCTCGTTGCTGGGCATCCTTGATACGCCCCACCTGGGGCTTGAGCCCGAAGACTCTGCCGAGCATGTCGTGGTGGATGTCTGCGGCGTGAATCTTGCAAAGCAGATGCACGTGGGCCACCTCAGGGCCACCGTCATCGGGGACACGATCGCGCGCATCAACGAGCGGCTCGGCCGGCGGGTCACGCGGCAGAACCACGTGGGCGACTGGGGCCTGCCCATCGCCATGGTCACCGCCAAGCTTCGGCGCGAGGCGCAGGCGGGGCGTGTGAACCTCGACGAGATCGACCTCACAACACTCGACCGCCTCTACAAGGCGGCCCAGGCCGAGTGCAGAGGACAGAAGCAGGCGATCGCCATCGCTGAGAAGTACGACATGGGACCCAAGATCCTCGCCGAGCTCAACGCCCAGCAGGACGAGGCCGACGAGCATCTGTCCGACGCCAAGCGGACGCTCGTGGCGCTGCAGTCGGGCGATGAAGCCACGGTCGAGCTCTGGCAGCGGATCTACGACACGACCATGCGCGCCTGCCTCGAGGCGTGCCGACGCCTCAACACGCGGATCACCGATGAGCACTCAGCCGGCGAGAGCAGCTATCGCAGTGAACTGGCGGAGGTCGTGACCGACCTGTCTTCCCGCGGGGTGGCGATCGAGTCGGATGGCGCGCTCGTGGTGCCTGTGGAGGAAGTGGGCATCCAGGAGCCCTGCCTCGTGCGCAAGAGCGATGGCGGCTACCTCTACGCCACCACCGATCTGGCGGGCGTTCGCCGGCGTGTGCAACTACTCGAGGCGGACCGCGTGATCTACTGCGTGGATGCAAGGCAGAGCCTGCACTTCCGCCAGGTCTTCGCTGCAGCGACCAAGGCGGGCTACGCGTCGCGGCAGGATCGCACAGCGCCCGCCAGCCTCGAGCACGCCGCGTTTGGCATGGTGCTGGGTGACGATGGCCGCCCGTTCAAGACGCGCAGCGGCGAGAACGTGCGGCTCAGCGACCTGCTCGATGAAGCGGTCAACAGTGCACAGGCGGTGGTCCGCGAGAAGAACCCCGAGCTTGACGATGCGTCGGCTGCGACCATCGCCGAGGCGGTTGGCATCGCGGCGATCAAGTACACCGATCTCGCCAATGACCGCGTGAAGGACTACGTCTTCAGCTTTGAGCGCATGCTCGCCTTCGAAGGCAACACGGGCCCCTACCTGCTCAACGCGCTGGTGCGCATCCGGTCGATCTTCCGCAGAGCCGAGGAGCGCGGCGTTGGCGAGGGCTTCCGCACGACGCCCCTGATGATCGCCGAGCCCGCCGAGCGCAAGCTCGCCCTGGCGCTGCTGCGATATCCGCAGACCGTGCGCGCAGCGGGCGCGTTCAGCGAGCCACACCGCGTGTGCACCCTGCTGTATGACATCGCCTCGGCGTACAGCGTGTTCTACGAGCACTGCCCGGTGCTGGCGGCGAAGTCCGATGCGATACGCGATGCACGCCTGCGGCTGTGTGACCTGACGGGCCGCGTGCTCGCCGATGGCCTCGAAGTGCTCGGCCTGCCGACGCTCGAACGCATGTAAGCCGCACAGGCTTCAGAACAGAAGTTGCACCTGCAATCGCAGGGCGATCTGGTCGTC
The DNA here is from genome assembly GCA_964605165.1 of uncultured Phycisphaeraceae bacterium. Taxonomy (GTDB): domain Bacteria; phylum Planctomycetota; class Phycisphaerae; order Phycisphaerales; family UBA1924; genus OFTM382. The sequence continues at coordinate 10,038 of CAZSBR010000031.1, read as the reverse complement.
CTCACTGCTTGGCAGCAGCGAGTTGGAGGACGCAGGCGTGGACAGAATCGAGGAACTGCTCATCGGGTCGTCGAGGAACCACTGCACATCGCCCGTGAGCTTGACCGCGTGGCTCTCAGGGATCGGGTAGTAGTTGAAGCCACCAGCGACGGTGTGGAAGTCTTCGCTGGCAGGGCCCCGATCATCATCGGGCAGCAGCGCGTCCCATCGACCGAAGAGCTCAACGTGATCGGTAACGAATACACCGCCGTGAACCACCACCCCGAGATCAGTGAAGTCCTCGGCCGCGTCGGTGTGCCTTGCCACGAACGCGCCAAAGAAATGCCAACCGTTGGTTTCAAAGCTCGCGTCGAGCGTCCATATCAAGCGGTCCGAGTCCGTAGTCGGTATCTGCGTCGTCGTGCCGGGCATCCCATAGGCAGCGGTTTCGCCGCGCGATTCCCAGTGGACCGCCCCGCCGAGCATGAGGCCCGTTTCGTTGCCTCGCCAAGAGGAGAAGTCGTCGTACTGCTTCCAGCTCGCAGAACCCAGCCGAAGCTCTGCACGCCCCGTCAGCCCGATGTCTGCTTCCCTTGCTGCAAAGAACGGCGAGTCGGCGGCCCGAGCACCGTCGTTGGCGCTGGCGATCCAACGCAAGCGATCGTGGGTTCCCAGCAAACAAATGCCCTCGGTGGACCTCGCGCCAAGCACCGTGCTCACCGCGGTGCGGTCAACCGCAAGCTGAAGCGCCGAGGAAACAAGTTCTTCACGGAGCAGCGGCGTCCGGTCGCGACCCCACCGGACCTTGATCTCGTCCGTCAGCTTGGCCTGGCCATAGCCATACTCAAGGTGCAGATCGCCGTCGGAGCGATTGAAGCCACCCGTAATGCGGTACTCGAGCAGACCATCGGCGGTGGCCCCACGGAACTCGATCCAGGTGCGTCGCATTTCAAAGCCGGTGGCGATGTCATTGCGTGAGAGCGGCGGGCCATCCTCATCAGCGTCTCGCGTGATGAACGTGTACCGGAACTGCACGCGTCCGCCGACGTTGAGGGAGTTGCCGCTGCTGTCCCTGATGACGAATCGCTTGCCATCGTGTCCGATCTCGGCCGCGGCGGCACCGCTCTGAGCCGCGACGTGATCACCCGCTGCCAGCGAGCTTCCGACGGCGACTGCTGCGACGAGGTGTCTGGCCATGCGAGGAGGATCTCCATGCACGAGGTGATCGCGTTGCCGGGCGCAAGCGCGGCCCTGGGGAAAGAAAAACGGGCTGCCCCGTGAAGGACAGCCCGTCGAGCTTATGAGACTTTCTGATGGGAGCGGGCCCGAAGCTCAGGCCCGATGCAAATCAGAAGAGGAGCTGCATCTGGAGGCGGATGGCGATCTCGTCGTCGCCGCCGCTGGGCAGAAGAGCGGTGGTCTGGCTCGGGGCGATGCCGGAGATGCCGGCCGCGCCGCTGTCCGCATCGTTGAGGAACCACTGAAGGTCAGCGGAGAGCTTGGCAGCGTGGCTCTCGGGGACGAAGTAGTAGTTGAAGCCAGCGGTGAGGGTGTGGAAGTCGTCCACGTCGCCGCCGGAGGCGGTGGTGAAGCTGTCGTCATCGAAGAAGATGGCGTCCCAGCGACCGAAGAGTTCCCACTGATCAGCGACGAAGAAACCACCCTGAACAACGGCGCCGAAGTCATCGAAGTCCGTGTCGCCGCTGCCGCCGGTGCCGTCGATGTCGACCGAGCGACCGATGAACGCACCGAAGAGGTTCCAGCCGTTGCCTTCGATCGAGGCATCGATCGAGTAGAGGAGCACGTCGGCATCGGCGACGGCGACCTGGCCGCTGCCCATGCCGAAGGCGGCGGTGTCACCAGCGGTCTGCCAGTGAATCGCACCACCGATGCGGGCATCCAGGGTGTCGTTGCCGCGGAAGGAGGTGAAGTCGTTGAAGGCGGCCCAGTCACCACCAGCGAGGAGGACGTCGACACGACCGGTCACGGAGAAGTCGGCCTCAGAGGCGGAGAAGTAGGGCGTGTTGTCGGTGTTGGCACCGTCGTTCATCGAGATCGTGCCGCCGAAGTTGTCATCGCGGTAGCTCAGAGCGACGCCCTGGGTGTAATCCGGGGTGAAGAACTCGTTGGTGACCGAGCGGTCGACCGCGAGCTGGTAGATGTCATCGACGTAGAACTCTTCGTAGACGACGGGGGCCTTGAACTGACCGAAGCGGACGCTCATGCCGTTCTCGAAGTTGTGCTGAGCCCAGGCGTCCTGGAGCTCGAAGTCACCGAAGTCCGAGTCGCCATCAGCGCCGTAGTTCTCACCGAACTCGCCGCGGATCTTGAAGATGGTCTCGGGGTTGATGACGTTGCCCGAGAAGTCGATGAACGCACGGGTCAGGTCGAAGCCGCTGGCGAAGTCCTCGTCATCGGCGCCGCTGTTGTCGTCATCGAGGAAGAACGCGTTGTAGCGGAACTGGATCGCACCGCTGACGTTCAGGCGGTAGTTGCCATCGCCCGAGGCGAGGAAGAAGTGCTTGCCATCATGGCCAGCGTTGCCGCTCTGCAGGAGGCTGGCGCGGGCGCCAGCGTCTGCGAGAAGCTCGGCCGCGTAAGCACGGTCGGTGTCGAGGTTGGTCTGAGCCGAGGCGGTCATGCCAAAGGCTGCACCAGCAATCAAAGCAATCTTCGTGGTACGGTTCATCATTGACTCCCTGAGTCTCGCATTCGGGCGGGCACATCCGGCTCGCCCATCACGGTTTCTGCGGGCCTCCACCGACCCGCAAGCTCTTCCATTGATGGCCGCCGCTCCGCGGTGGCCCCTGAGGTCTGACGGTGCTGGCTCGAACGAAGCTAGCACTTACTTCACTTCGGGACATTTGTAGGTCCGCCCCGTGTTTCTGTCCAGTGACTTCGGACCTTGGCGTGGAAGTTCGTTAGTGATTACTTGTTTTTTTCACCGATCGACCCGTTCAAATGCCGCATATGGCAAGATTTCACCCCCTGATCCGTCCGTTGGGCGGTTTCTGCGCCCGATCTCGGGCAGCCCAGCCCGGGCCCGCTGTTGCGCGAAGAGCGTGTAAAGATGATGCCCAACCCGGCCTCCGGGCCGTCGATCGGTCATGGCCGGCTTTACGCTCACCTGTCCGGATGTCCGCGTGCCCTCTGGTAAGGACCACGACCATGAGCCAAGCTGCTTCGCGCCAGGGGCTCGTCCTCGCTGTCGAAGACGAGCCGGAACTGCTCGAGATGCTGGAGTTCAACCTCAGGAAAGAGGGTTACGCCGTCGTCACCGCCACGACGGGTCGCCAAGCGTTGCTGAAGGCCGAGCAGGACCAGCCCGACCTCATCCTGCTGGATGTGATGCTGCCCGAGCTCTCGGGCACCGAGGTCGCGGGCCGACTGAGAAGCAACCCGAAGACGCAGCAGATTCCCATTCTGATGGTGACCGCCAAGGCTGAGGAGATCGATGAGATTGTGGGCCTGACCGTCGGCGCAGACGACTACGTCACCAAGCCCTACTCGATGAAGGTGCTGCTGGCCCGCATGGAAGCGGTTCTCAGGCGCTCGCAGCAGGAGCCGAGCGAGCAGTCACCCGAGGGCCCGGCGAGCTACGGACCTCTCGAGATCAACAGCCAGACCCACGACGCACGGGTGGATGGCACGCTGCTGCAACTGACGCTGACCGAGTTCAAGCTCCTCGAGGCGCTGGTCGCCGGGCGGGGCAGGGTGCTCTCGCGGGCGTCGCTGATGGCCGAGGCAATGGGCCCGGGCGTGATGGTCACCCAGCGGACCATTGATGTGCACATCACAGCGATTCGCCGAAAGCTCGGTCAGCACGGCTCGATCGTGCAGACCGTCCGGGGCGTGGGCTACAGGCTGGATCCGACGATCGATCAGATCCCGGCGCCGTGATGCCGCTGCCCGGTCCGCCATCGGCGTCTTGCACACACGCGTGACGACAAGGCGCGGATTCGGCTTGTCGCGTGGCGCCGGCGGCGCATGATGATGCGTCGGCGGTTGTCTCGCCGCTCGCTTCGGTTGAGAAGGCTCGCTCGAGGAGGCGAGAGCACCGTCATGGCCCATCGACGTCCCATCCTGCCCTCGATCCCGCCCGGGGCTGCCATGGCGCTGGCGATCGCGGCCGGGCTGTCGATCGCTGCCCTGGCGGGCGTGCCGGTGTGGCTCATGCTTCTCGTGGCGTGGGTAGCGGGCGTCGTGATGCTGCTCTTCAGCCTCCAGCAGTGGGTCGATGTGCGCGATGACATCACGCTCGTGGACAACGAGACCTCGGCGTTGCACGACGCGCTGCGGGCCGACCTCGGCGCCGCGACCGAGATGCGTTCAAGCCTCGCCGAGCTTGCGGGCCAACTCGCTGCCATCCGCCAGGAGTACAGCGGCCGCCTGGGGTCCCTGACCCGGTCGCTTACGGATGTACAGGCGGTGATCGAGGCGGTGAGCAGCCCCGTGCTTGCGACGGATGCCGACGGCGTGATCCGCGTGTGCAACGCGGCTGGACGCGCGCTCTTCGGCTCTGCGCTCAACCCCGGCGGGCGGCTCATCGAACAGGTCTTCACCCAGCCCGAGATGCTCGTGATCCACGCCAAGGCGCTGCGGGGCGAGCGGAGCACCCGCCGGCTCAGGCTTGCGATGAGCGATGGACGCGTGGGCGTGTTTGAGGTCACAGCAGCGCCGGCCCAGCTCTCGATTCGCGATGACGACGAGTCGGCCGAGGGCGGCGCCGCCGTGGTCCTGACGCTCTTGGACGTCACCGAGCTGGCCACCGCGATGGACCTCAAGACGGACTTCGTGGCCAACGCCTCCCACGAGCTGCGCACGCCCCTGGCGCTGGTGCGCACCGCAGCGGAAACCCTCAGGGACCTCGGCCCCGACGAGGAGGAGATGCGCCAGCGTGTGCTGGGCATGCTGGAGCGCAACGCCCACCGCCTCGAGGAGATGGTGCGCGACCTGCTGGACCTGGCCCGGCTCGAATCGCCCGAGGCCGAGCTGACCATCAAGGAAGTCAACCTCCACGAGATCGCCTCACACCTCGCCACGCTCTACGAGCGCACGTGCGAGGAACGCTCGCTCGAAATGCACTTTGAGATCGACGACGGGCTTGAGACGCTCCGCACCGATCGCACGCTGCTGATGCTGATCCTCAAGAACCTCGTCGAGAACGCCTTGAAGTTCTCGCGGCCGAACACGAAGGTCTCCGTGCGCTTGCGCGTCGCGGCCTTGAAAGTGGATCCGCTGCTGAAGGCCAGGGGCCTGTTCCGCCTTGAAGTCGAGGACAAGGGACCGGGCATCCCGCTCAGCGCGCAGCAGCGCATCTTTGAACGCTTCTACCAGGTTGATCCCGCTCGCTCAGGCCAGCAGCGCGGCACGGGCCTTGGCCTCTCGATCGTCAAGCACGCGGTCAAGGCGCTGGCCGGCACCATTCGGGTCGACTCGATCTACGGCGAGGGAACGACGATGATCGTCGAACTGCCCATGCAGGTAACACGGGTGAAAGACCACCCACACGCAAACGATGGGAACGCCGAGGAATCGGCAGGCTCAGCCGCCGGCACCTGAGGCCGCTTCATCGGATGGCGGAACCGCAAACTCGCGAATCGGCAGCACCGTCGCGGTATCGCCCTTCAACTCGGCGAGGCGGGTGGCGACCGCGGTCAGCGCCGAGGCCTCGGCATGAGGCCTGCCACGCCAGCCCTTGCGCAGCTCCACCGTGATCTCCACCGGATCGGTCTCGAACTCCTCGGCCGGCGTGGGCCGGGCAAACACCAGTTCGCCGGTCTCATCACGCACACTGAGCAACTCATATCGGACGCTCGTGGGCGTGCGCTCGGTCTCGGTCAGAATCACCCAGCCGTAGGGGCTCAGCCCGCCCATACCCGCTGCCCAGAGGTCGTCCCAGTCGCCGAGCACCGTCAATGAGCCCTGTCTGGCAGCGTCCTCAACCGTCGGAGGCGTGGTTTCAAGACCCTGACAGCCTGCAAGCAGCAGGGATGCGGCTGCAAACAGCAAGGCTGCGGCTTTCGGGAGAGCCCGCTCGCCGGGCGGGCCCGCAGCGCCGATAGACTTGTGACTTGGGTTGGTTTTTGCTGCCACGACGAGTCTGCTGTCTGATTGCGTGCGCAACAGCGTGCAGAGATTGAATGAGGTGAAGTTGGAAGTCACGGTTCAGATTCCATCGGGCGCTGGCTCGGTCGCAGTGCTTGGAGGCCAAGAGCGTAACCTCAAGCTGCTTCGGGAGGCGACGGGTGTCCGCGTCAGTGCGCGCGATGGCACCGTCAAGATCATGGGCGAGGCAGCACAGGTCGCTGCAGCCCAGCGCGTGCTCGAACGGCTTCGTGAACTCGCCAAGGGTGGCAAGTCGCCCTCGACTGCGTTGACGCTCGACATCATCGCAGAAGAGATCGCCAAGCAGGAGAGCCGTGCACGCGAGCAACTCTCGAGCGAGCCCTGGGACGGCAGGCTTGATGTGTACGCGGCGGGCAGGCCCGTCAAGCCCCGAACGCCCAACCAGCAGGTGTACCTCGAAGCCATCCGCGATCACGATCTGACGATCGCTGCGGGCCCGGCTGGCACGGGCAAGACGTACCTCGCGGTGGCCGCGGCGATCCACCTCTTCAAGACGGGGCAGATCAGCAAGATGATTCTGGCGCGACCGGCTGTGGAGGCGGGCGAGCGGCTTGGATTCCTGCCGGGCGGTCTTGAGGAGAAGGTCAATCCCTATCTCAGGCCGCTGTTCGATGCGCTGCACGACATGATGGACTTCGGGACGATCCGTCGATTCATGGACAACGATGTCATCGAGGTCGTGCCGCTGGCCTTCATGCGTGGCCGAACGCTCAACAACGCTGCCATCATCTGCGACGAAGCGCAGAACACCACACGCGGCCAGATGCAGATGTTCCTGACACGCATGGGCCACGGCTCGAAGATGATCATCACGGGCGACGTCACGCAGATCGACCTGCCGGACCCCTCGCAGAGCGGGCTGATCGATGCGATCCGCAGGCTTCGGCGCGTCAAGGGCGTGGCCACCGTCGCGCTGGAGGGGATGGACGTCGTCCGCCATGCGCTGGTGCAGCGGATCATCCAGGCCTACGGCGTCGACGACAGCTCGCTCGATACGACCAGCCGGCTCAGCGAACTCATCGCACGAGCGGAGCAGCACGAGGAAGAGGACACAGACGACGGGGCACCCAGCCCGGTGGGCGAGTCCGCCCGGGAGCGCATGTAAATGGCTGGTGAGCGCAGCACACCCTCGGGCGGCACGGGCAGCCGGCGCGCTGGCGTGAGCAAGATCGCGCAGGCGCAGGAGCGCAAGACGTGGCGGCAGCGCGTCGACCGGGTCCTCACCAATGCCCCGCTGGGATGGGGCCTCTTGATTGCCTTCGGGCTGTTGGTGGTCGCCACCGCGCTGGGGATCTGGGCGCGCGGCGAGCCCTTGGTCGCCATCGGCCGCGTGATGGACACCACCAAGGTGGTGCGCATCGGCTTTGATGAGATCGACCCGACCGCCACCGAGCAGGCTCGCCAGCAGGCCCGCGAGCGCACGCCGGACATCTTCGTGGCTGATGTCGCTTTCTTCGATGAGCTCCGTTCGAGCCTGTCGACGTTGCCTCGAACCGTCTCCGCAGCGACCGAGCCCGGCGAGATCGAGAGCTCGATCCGCGGCCGGTTTGACATCACGCCCGAACGGCTTGAGGCGCTCAAGGCCGAGATGGGCGAGAACGCTCCCCAGGCCGCGTACGTCGAGCGCGTCGGGCGGTTCATCGATCGCCTGCTCCGGCGGCCAATGCTCGATGCAGCAACGTGGCAACGCACGGACCAGGGCCTCAGCCGGCAGATCGAGCTCAGGTTCGGGCCACAGGGAACCGCCGAGTTGGTTGAGCGCACGCGGACGGTCAATGTTGAAGATCGGCAGGCGGTGCGTGAGGCGGTCGTGGATGCGGCGCAGCGGGCGGGCTTTGACGAGCCGATGATCGGCGTGCTGCTCGCAGCGTTGACCGCTGAGCCTCGTCCGACGTTCCGCGCCGATCAGGCTGCAACGAGCATTGCGCAGGAAGAGGCGCAGGCATTGGTCGAGCCGGTGATCGTTCGCTGGGGCGAGCGGAGCGTGATCTTCGCTCGGGGCGATGTGCTCACCGAGGCCCAGCGTTCGCTGTATGTCGCCGAGCTGCGCGCGTTCCGTGAGCGTGCTGCATGGTGGCGGCAGGCGGGTCGCTACCTGAGCATCGCCGCGGCAGCGGGAACGATCGTCACCGGGATGGCGGCGTATGTGTGGATTTTCTGTCCCCGGCTTCGCCGAGAGCCTCGGCAGATGGCGTGGACCGCAGCGCTGCTCGCCGGCGCGCTGGGGCTTGCGGTTGCGGGCCTTGTTTTCAGACCCGCCATGCTGCCGCTGGTCGCGACCACCCCACTGCTGATCTGCACCGCAGCGATCGCCATTGCGCACGGAAGGCGCGCAGGGCTCGCGCTGGGCGCGATGCTGATGAGCCTGCTGTGCGTGTGCGCCGCACTGCCCATGGGCACCTTTGCGATGCTGCTGGCGGGCGTGGGCGTGGTCGTGTGGCGGATCAACGATCTGAGGCAGCGCAACGCGCTGGTCACGCTTGGTCTTTGCACCGCGGGTGTGCTGGCGCTGGCCACGCTTGCGGTGGCTGTGGTGGACCGCCCCATGCTGCCACGGATGCTCACCGAGGCGCTGGGTGATGCGAGCCTGGCAGCGTTGTCGGGCATTCTGGTGGGCGCGATCACGCTGTTCATCCTGCCGGTGATCGAGCGGCTCTTTGGCGTGACCACGGGCCTGACGCTCGTGGAGCTCCGCGACCCCCGCCATCCGCTGCTGCGGGAACTGCTCCAGCGCGCACCGGGCACGTACAACCACTCGCTCAACGTGGCGAGCATCGCCGAGACCGCAGCCAACGCCATCGGCGCAGACCCGCTGCTGACCTACGTCGGCGCGCTGTACCACGATGTCGGCAAGATGAACAAGCCCGAGTACTTCATCGAGAATCAATCGGGCGGCCCCAACAAGCATGCACACCTCAACCCGGCGATGAGCGTGCTGGTGATCATCGGGCACGTCAAGGACGGGCTGGAGATCGCGCGCGCCTCGACCCTGCCGCGCGTGCTGGACCACTTCATCGAGGCGCATCACGGCACGACGCTCGTCGAGTACTTCTACCGCCGGGCGGTCGAGCAGGCGGATGAGAAGTCCGCAAGCGATGCGGAGGCCAAGGCGGCGCCGACGCCCGCGCCCGAGGAGATCGAGTATCGCTACCCCGGTCCCAAGCCGCGGACAAAGGAGTGCGCGATCCTCATGCTTGCAGACGCGGTCGAGAGCGCGACGCGCACGCTCCGCGAGCCGACGCCGGCGCGGATCGACCAACTTGTGCGCTCACTGGCCAACAAGCGCCTGCTCGATGGCCAGTTCGACCAGTGCGACCTGACCAACCGCGAGTTGAACCAGGTGATCGAATCGATCAGCCGGTCGGTCGCAGCGGTCTACCACGGCCGGGTGCAGTACCCGAGCGACAAGCCCGAGGCCAGGCCGAGCAAGGCGGCGGTCAAGGGCAGCGCGTAGAGCGGCAATCGATCAGGTGCGCACGACGGCATCGCTCAGCGAATGGTCGTCATGCGCCGAAGCGCCGCGATCGGGCGCATAACACTCATCGAGGACGCGTTGCCAGTCGTCCGTCGTGCTCACCGCGATCATGCGCAGGCGGACAGCCTCTGCGTCAGGATGGTGGGCTGCGAAGCGGATGCCGAACTTTCGCATGGCCTTGGCGGTGGCCACCTCGGCGTTGCGCATGCCGCGGTTCACGCTCAGCAGCAGGCCGAAGTGCTCATCGAGGACGCTGCGCTGCTCATCGAGCGTGGGCGCCTTGGGCTCGAAGCCCGCGAGCATGTCGCGTGCCTGCCTGAAGATCCACGGGTTGCCGATGCAGCCTCTGGCCACGCTGACGCCCACGACCCCGCAGTAGCTCATCATGCGGAAGATGTCACTTGCGTTCCAGATATCGCCCGAGCCAAAGACGGGGCAGTCGGGCCGGCGCTGGC
>CAZSBR010000030.1:12081-16257 GCA_964605165.1 uncultured Phycisphaeraceae bacterium | reverse complement strand
AACCTTGATGCCAAGACGGAGATCGCCCTCACCGCGGCCCGGCCCGATGAACTGCCGAGCTTTGATCTCGGCGGCAACTTCACCGAGAAGCTCTGGGCACTGGACACCAAGCTCTTCAGGCCCGACCCACTCGCTCAGGAGTAGACACTGGGCCTGCGAGCTTCTGGCCGCGTCTGCGAGAATCGGCTGTCTTCAGAAGCTGAATGGATCGTCCGCCAGCCCCATCCGCCGAGACTGCGTGGGCGCGGGTTCGTGCTGGGCAGCGCGGCACGCCTCGGCGAGCCACTGGTGCAGCTTCTCATGGGCCGGGTGCGCATCGACGAGGTCCATCAGGTCATCGACGCGGAAGTCGGGATGCTCGACCTCGGGCAGCGCAGCAAAGCCGGCATCACCCAGCGCCTCGGAAGCTGCCTCGAACCACGACGCATCGGGCACGCCGTCGTACGCATCCTTCGTGACCCGATCCTCAACCCGTTCGAGGCTCACCGGCGGGCTGACCTTTGCACGAAAGATCCGCGGCCCCACGGCAACCATCGGCCAGCGTCCATCGCGCGTCATCGGCTCGCGGCAGAGCACCATCACGGGTGTCTTTCGGCGGGTTGCATGTTCCCTCAGCGTGCGTGCCTCGGCGCCGATCATCGGCGGCTGGACCAGGTACAGCCCCGCCTCGAGCTTGCGTGGCACATCCGAAGACCGCGAGATCAGGATTGAACGCCCCGCATCAAGCGCGAGCATGCGGATCTGTCGACGCGCCTCCTGCAAGGGCAGGCAGATCCGTGCCATGCGTTCAAAGTCGCGCTGGCTGCGCGCTCGCGAGAGCGCCCGGGCACTGAGGCTCTCGGCCAGGAAGTAGTCCGTGGCCACCAGCGCCTGCGATGCCCGCTCCATGAGGTCATCGATATCCCCCAGCCCCGTGGAGGGGTCTGACAGATCGGGCGGGTTGAGACCGTGTTCGAGGCTCATGGTGCACAAGCTGGGCAACGACTCCAAACGCTAGGCCGGGGAGACCAACGGTCGGCAAGCATCATCGGCTCTGCCGAGGAAGGTCGTGGGCCCATTCGCGGAGCAGCTGGATCCAGTCCTGGCCAAGCTCGGCGAGGTCATACCGCAGCGTGTCGCTGAGGGTCGCCCAGTCCTGTGCCTCGATGGTGGTGCGCACGCTCAGGAGTTGGTCACGCAGACCGGTGATCTGCTCCTCGACTCTCTGGTCGAGCCCGCTGGTGGGCGGGGGAGCGAACTGCCGCGTCTGCGCGATGGCCTGCTGGACCATGTCCCAGACCGTGAGTGCCGCCGAGAGCTGCTCAAAGCACTTCTGGGCATCGCCCTTCTCCATGAGGTCCGCTGCCGACACCTGCAGCTTGAGCGCCTCGGCAATCGCGACCGCCGCCTCGTCGAGCATGTTGAGCCCAAATGCTGCCGGCTCAGCACTCACGACGGCCAGCTCGGCGATGGGGTCGGCGTGCTCATCGGGCACTTCGAGCGACTTCGACGGCAGATGCTCACCATCGGCGCGCACCTCCAGAATCAGTCGCCCAAGCTCCTCGGCACGCTCGCTCGCAGCCCGCAGAGCCTCAGTCAGGGAGTCCGCGTGCTCGCACACACACTGGTCATCAAGCAGGACGCGCATCTTCCGGCTCCTCTGCTGCGGCTGTTGGTAACGTTCCGGGTTCGGTCGCGGCGGGCTCGGCGGCCTGACGGCGCTTGTGCTTGCCGATCAGCCGAAGGTTCCTCGCATAAATGACGATGCCGCTGGATTGACCAAACACGCCGACGGGATCCTGCCGCCACACGAAGTAGATGAACAGCAGCACGCCCCCGATGAGGCTCATCCACCAGAAGACATCCGGCACGGTCGATTTGCGTTCTCGCTCGCTGACGAGCCACTGAACGAGGAAACGCCCCGCAAACACCGCCTGCGCGCCAAAGCCCAGCAAGACCCACGCAAGGCTCGACCAACTCGTGATGTTCAGCACGCGAAAGAGCGAGTTGGTCTCGAGCTGCGTAACAGCCTCAAAGTGCACATCGCCCAAGACGGTTCGGAGGGTCGCCTCATCGAGCACCGCGGAGGGCTCGCCCCGTCGAGGAACGAATCGGAACGTCGCGCCGCCCTCGGAGTCGACACGTTCGATCCATCCTCGCTGACCGCCCATCAGGTAGGGCACGAGCGTTGCATCATCGCGGAAGGTTCCGCCGTAGAGCGACGAAGAGGGTTGATAGATCAGCCAGAACCCAAGCCCGATCAGCGCGACCATCGCCAGAAGAGCTTCCCACTTGAGTTTCACCCGGTGCTCCCCGTCGCAACCGTCTCGGGCTGAGGCTGTGCGTCCGTCACATCCGTGGCGACGTTTCGAGCCACCTGCTCGCTGTGCACGGGTCGACGCCGGCTCCGCATCCAGCGGACCGCAAAGCAGTCAATGAGCCCGGGCAGTGCCCGCTGGGTGATTCCAAATCCGTACTTGGTCTCCCCCGCTGCCCGGGCGCGGTGAGAGACCTGCATCTCGACCACCTTGAAACCCAGATCGCGAGCCAGCACGGGGATGAAGCGATGCACGCCCCGGAACTCCAAAGGCAATGCGAGCGCGACCTCGCGCCTCATCAGCCGAAGCGAGCACCCTGTATCACGGATGTCGTCTCCCAGTAGCATTCGGCGAAACAACCTGCCGACGATCGAACCGACCTTGCGCACGATGTTGTCCTGCCGGTCGCGGGAGCGGTCACCCTGCACGACATCCGCGCCGGACGACTCGAAGAGCTTGATCATCGCCGGGAGATCGGCGGGGTCGTTCTGCCTGTCTGCATCAAGCACAGCGATCAGTTCGCCCCGGCAGGCGCGGAAGCCCGCGTGGAACGCTGCGGACTGGCCGTGGCCCCGCCCCGGCGGGGTCTCCAGCATGCGCACACAACGCAGCCAAGGCCGGCCGGGCATCATGGCTTCGAGCCGCGAACGTGTGGCATCTGTAGAGCCATCGTCCACGACGATGAACTCAAAGCTGAGGCCGGTGGGTGCCAGCGCGTCATGGACCTCGTCGGCCAGTGGGCCGACGTTGTCTTCTTCATTATGAGCCGGCGCAACGACACTCAGGTGCAGATCGGCGGGCGAACTCGACACATCTGGCTTCATGCGGGCTCCGCGGGCTTGCCGGGTATATGGCACGCCCTGGCAGCAGTGTAGGGGCGTGCGGAAGTCTCACGCGTACCATCGGCTGTGGCCCGGCGATCTCTCCACGACGCGTACTTCAAGCAGGCCAAGCGGGACGGCTATGTCGCGCGATCTGCGTACAAGCTCATCGAGATACACGAGCGGTTCAAGGTCTTCAGGCCCGGCCAGCGGGTGCTCGACCTCGGCTGTGCGCCCGGATCGTGGCTGCAGGTCGTCGAGCCGCTGGTCGGACCCCGCGGCCGGGTGGTCGGGATCGACCTCTCTCGCACGACGATCGCGCCCTGCCCCCACGTCCACACCATCGAGGGGGACGCCTTCGAACAGCCTCCCGAGACGCTTATCGAGCACGCCGGGGGCAGGTTCCACGTCGTGCTGAGCGACATGGCTCCGAAGACGTCGGGCGCGGGCGATGACCTCGTGTCAGCGGAGATGTGCCGCCAGGTTCTGGAGCTCGCGCCCCAGGTCGGCGGGCGATCGTCGGCCTTGGTCATGAAGATCCTCGAGGGCGCGGCGTATCCAGAGGTCCTTAAGGAAACTCGGATGCACTACCGCGAGGTCAAGGGCTTTCGGCCCAAGGCCACGCGTGACGTCTCCCGCGAGATCTTCATCGTGGCCCGAGGCTTGCTGGGAGGCCTGTCTTGACGCTGCTCGAGCCGGTGCAGACGTTGCTCGCTGTCGGGCTGGCGATCCCCGCGGTGCTCGTGCTCTACATGCTCAAGCTCAGGCGGCGGCCAGTGCGTGTCAGCACGGCGATGTTCTGGTCGCGCGCAGCACGTGACATGGAAGCCAACACCCCGCTGCAGTGGCTCAGGGCGAACTGGCTGCTGCTGTTGCAACTGCTCGCGGTGCTCCTCCTGAGCCTTGCGCTGGGCCGGCCAGCCATCGAGAGTGAGCAGCCGATCGCGCAGCGCCTGGTGCTCATGCTCGATCGGACAGCATCGACGCGTTCCGAGGAGGCGGGAGAGCGGGTCTTTGACGCGCTGGTGAGCGCCATGCTCGAGCGTCTGGATGTACTG
>CAZSBR010000030.1:0-11981 GCA_964605165.1 uncultured Phycisphaeraceae bacterium | reverse complement strand
TGTTCACCGATCATGGACCGATCGGCCTCGCCGCCTCGAGCGGTGGCGCAGAGAGCCGGGTGCGCGTTCAGCGGTTTGGCCCTGCCGAGATGCGAGGCAACGCGGGCATCACCGCGATCGCTGCCAGGCGCGATGTGCAGGACCCGGCTGTCGTGCGGCTGTTGATCGCTGCTGCTGCGGACCAGGCGGAGCCTACATCGCTTGCTCTACAACTCTCGCTTGATGGGCAGGTCGTGGCCTCAAGGCCGCTCCGACTCGAGGCTTCGCAGGCACCGTCCGGCCCTTGGGAGGGCCCACGCGTGCGAGGCTCGCTCACCCACACGCTGCGCGCGCCGCAGGGCGGCCTGCTGGTGGCTCGGCTGGTGCGTGACGATGCGTTGGCAGCCGACAACGCAGCGGGCATCTTGCTTTCGCCGCCGCCGGCACCGGCCATCGTGCTGGTGCAGGAGAGCCGCGAGGAACTCCAGAGCGACGCGAGCTGGGTGCTGATCGAAACGCTCCGGGCGCTGGGGCCGGCATCGCTCACGCAGCTCACCGCCCTCGAAGCGATGGAGATGGGCATCGATGCCACGACCGATGTGGTGATCTTCGATGGCGTCGAGCCCGCCGGTGTCAACGTGGCCCCTGAGACAGCCGTGATGACCTTCGGCGTGGATCCTGACTGGCCCAGCATCTCCCGGGAGCAAACGCAGCGGGTGCGGGGCGGCTTCGTCACATGGCAGCGTGAGCATCCAGTCTGGCGCGGTGCCGAGATCGACACGATCCGGTGGGTCGAAGATCACACGCTCCGCGTTGAGGCAGACGAGGCTTCCCCGAGGGTGCTCGCACGCTCTCCGGGCGGGCCTGCTGTGCTGCTGGACGAGCGTGGCGGAGTGCGGAGGCTGGCGGTGAGCTTTCGCCCGGCGGATTCGACATGGACGACGCACTACAGCTTTGCGCTGTTTCTGGCCAACGCCATCGAGTTCCTGACATGGTCCGGAAGCGACAACGCGGGCGTCACGCTGACGACGTCGGATGCTCCCGCGCTGACCCCGGGAGATCTCGGGTCGTTCATACCCCGGAGGCTCGTTACGTCCTCGGGGCAGGAGTTAGAGTTGGTGCGCGCAGCCGACGGCACATGGCCCCTGGGGCGATTTGAGCGCGCCGGGCCGGGCACGCTTGTGGCGCAGGACGGGACAACCCAGCCCATCTGGGTCAGCGTGCTGAGCGACGAAGAGACCCTGATGACCGGCGCTGAGCGTGATGAGAACGCCGAGCAGCCGGACGAGCCGGCGGACACCGGAGAGTGGGCCGAGAAGGGCACCCGCGAGATCTGGTACTGGTTTGTTGCTGCAGCGGCTGCCCTGCTCGCGGTGGAGTGGCTGTTGTACGCGTGGCGTGCAAGGGTGTAGGCGCGGTTGCGTTCGTCGGGGCGGTTCTGAGCCGAGGTGTTCATCGCGAGGGTGGGAGCACGCTGGCCCAAGCCTCAAGATCAAGCAGGGCGCGTCCCGGCTCGGTCTGCCACGGGACCATCCGGCGCGGCCAGGACGACACCGTCTGGCCATCGCGCAATCGAGCAGCGCTAATGCGAAGCATGCCCTCCGCAACAAGCGAGTCAGGAAGCACAAACTCTGCCCGCCAGGACGGCGCACTCTCTGACTGAGCAATGCCGACGCGAGCCTCGGCAAAGGGCTCGCCTGCTACCGTGCGCGCACCGGCGGAGGGCGTTGCGGTGTAGATGGCGCCGGGCGTTGCGAAGGGGCCGATCCACAGGCGAATCTCGTCGCCCTGCAGCGTTGGGCCGGAGGCTTCCAGCAGCACCACCCACTGCCCGCCTGCGTCCGATGCTCGCTTGAACAGCAAGCCGGAGGTCAGCCGCTGACCAACGGCGCCGGCATCGAGCGCCGGGTCCTGCGCGAGCAGGGCGGGTGCGGTCCATGGCGCGAGGAAGGGAGCCAGACCTGCGCCCGGCGGCCGAACTGGCTGAGGTGCTGAAGCGACGGCCACCAAGGTGTTCCACGTGCCGCAGTGGACTTCAAGCCGGTCCCCCGCTGCAGCGCGATCGGGAACGGCCACGGATGTAACCGAGAGGCCCGGGGCGTTGTTGACGGCAGGTCCCTCGCCGGTTTCCACCCAGGCGAGCGAATCGGCGGCCTCGAGATTGATCAGCGCCACCGTCGGTCCGTTGACAGCCCCTGTTTCTGAGAGCGTGCCGCCGGCATCGTCGAGGACCCACGCGACGGCGGGCGGCTGGGCATCGAGCCATTGATCGAGCCGGCTGAGCTTGACCTCTGTGGTGAGTTCATCGTTGGTCAGATCGCTTGCGAGGCGATCCAGAACGTCGGCTTCAGAGGCGTGCCCCCAGAAGGGGTAGAACACGTCACGGCCTGTGCGCACGACCCGTGTGAGTGCATCGCGGAACGCCACACCTCGCGCGGTATCGATCTGCCAGGCAGCCTGCAACGCTGCGACCCACCGGGCACGCTGGTGGCTCGTGATCACATCGCGTGCTCGCTGGGCGGGGGGCACCGCATCGCGGGCGACAGCAAAGCCGCGGTCGTCGACAGCGGGCAGAGGCTGGCGATGTTGTTCGAGCAGCGTGCCGAGAGCGAGTTCAGCGCGCCACCCCATAAAGGGATCCCGCGCAAGGTCGTTGAGGGACTGGCGAAGCTGCGCGGATCGAAGGGCCTGAGCGATGAGGGGTGACTGCCAGGGCTCTTCCGTATCCCCCACCTGGGCCTCAGCGCGGGCATCGAGCCCGGGCAGAGGCTCCCAGATGACCCGGTGGCGGCGCCCCTCAAGGAAGAGCGACTGGCCGACTGCGTCGATGGGCAGATCCAGCAAGAGCACCCATCTGCCGGGCTGGGCGGCGACTGCTTGATCCGGCGCGAGGAACGACCATTGCAACTGCGGCAACCATCGCTGCTCGGTCGCTGAGGCTGCGAGCCAGAGGAGACTCGCTCTGATCGGTCGCCCATCCTCGAGGCGCGCTTCCAGCACTGTTGGGATGCGCTCGGTTCGCGTAAGCGATACGGGCACCACAACAGAACGTGTTGCAAAGACACGGATTGCGCCGTCGCGTGTATCGATGGACTCGAGCAGGCGGCCACTGCCGGCACGCCCGGTGGTGAAGGCCGCCTCCTCGGTCGAACGCTGGCCCGCGGGGCTGGCGGGGGGTTCGGGCGATGATGCGCAGCCCGTGAGCATGGCGATCGCGATGAGCAGCAGCGAGATTGGTGTCAAGGCAACCCGCATCGATACACTCGCGGGCGCACTGCGCTGATCCTCGTCAAGCCACGGTCTGGAGTCTGCCATGGTGTCCTTGCTTCGAGGCTGTCTCGCCGAGTTCATGGGCACCTTTGCTCTCGTGTTCTTCGGCTGCGGGTCCATCGTGCTTGTCTCCGATGACATCGGGGCCGGCTCGCTCATGACGGTAGCGATGGCGCACGGTATGACGCTGCTGGTGTTCGTGGGCGCGTGCCTGCATGTCTCGGGGGCTCAGTTCAACCCCGCGGTGAGCATCGGGGTGTTGATCGCTGGCAAGCAGGGTGTTGAGCGCACCGCTGCCTTCATCGGCACGCAATTGCTGGCCTCGGCGTGTGCTGCCGGGCTTCTGGTGGCCGTGCTCGGCCGCGAACTGACAGACTCGGTGCTCTTGGGAGCGACCCTCGGGAGCATGACGCTTGGCGAGGCGACGAACGCCCCAGCCGCGGCGATGCTCGAGGGCGTGATGACGTTTGCGCTGATGTTCATCATCTTCGCAGCGATCGTGGACAAGCGGGCCTCGGCCAGCGCGGGGCTCTGCGTCGCCGGGACGGTCATGGCGTGCATTCTCGCGTTTGGGCCACTGACGGGCGCGAGCCTGAACCCGGCTCGCACATTCGGGCCCATGCTGTATCACTGGTCGGTGCACGCGCCTGTGCTGTGGGTGTACCTGGTGGGGCCGACACTTGGGGCTGTTACAGCGGCGATGCTCTACCGCTTCGTGTGGGCCCCCCGTGAGGCAGAGCGTTAGTCCGAGCCACCATCGACGGGCAGCGTCTGCGTAATGGTCTGGATGACGTTGTCCGGCGTGACGCCTTCTGCTTCTGCCTCAAAGTTCATGATGAGCCGGTGGCGAAGCGCGGGCAGTGCGACGGAGCGCACATCCTCGACGCTTGCAGCAGCGCGGCCGTCCAAGAGAGCACGGATGCGCGCAGCAAGCACGATGGACTGGGCTGCTCGAGGCGAAGCGCCGAGCCTCACGAACTGGTTGACCTGCGGCGGGGCGAATCGCCCGCTGTCGCGGCTTGAAGATGCCACTTCGCCAGCGGGGTGCGTCGCGAGCACCATGCGGATGGCGTAGTCCTGGACGTGTGGCGCGATGGCGGCCTGCCGGACCAGGCGCTGGTAGCCGAGGATGGTGTCGGCGTCGATGACGGGCTTGATGACGGGTTCATCGCCCCGGGTCGTGCGGTCAAGAATGGTGGCCATGTCCCTGCGGCTGGCGTAGCCGACGAGAAGCTTGAACATGAAGCGATCGAGTTGTGCCTCGGGCAGCGGGTAAGTGCCCTCCTGCTCGACGGGGTTTTGCGTGGCCATCACGAGGAAGGGGCTGGGCAGGTGGTGCGTCGTGCCCGCGACGGTCACGCTGCGCTCCTGCATGGCCTCGAGCAATGCGGACTGTGTCTTGGGCGTGGCCCGGTTGATCTCGTCGGCGAGAACGATCTGTGCGAAGATCGGCCCGGGCTCGAAGCGAAACTCGCGTGCGACCCGCCCGCCGGGCTCTTCGGACTCGGCCACGACGGTGGTGCCCGTGATGTCCGCGGGCATGAGGTCGGGGGTGAACTGGACGCGGCCGTAGTCCAGATGCATGGCGCTGGCGAGCGTGCGCACGAGCAGCGTCTTTCCGATGCCGGGCACACCCTCGAGCAGCACGTGTCCCCGAGCAAAGAGGCTGATCAGCAGCAGATCGACGACTTCGTCCTGACCGACGACCGCCTTTGCGATCTCGGCCTTGATGCGGGCGAAGTCATTCTTGAAAGCTTCGGCGGCTTCCTGAGCCTGCTGGGGGGTCTGGATAGGGTTGTGTTCAGCCATCTTCATTGAGGGTAGGAGCGGCAATCGGGGCGGCTCACCCGGCGAGCAAGGGAAGTCACGCAGGACTTTTTCGGGCCTCTTGCGTGGCTCGCTCCGGCTGCTCCGCCTGCGACGACTGGCTGAACCTCGACATCGCCGTTGGACGGGGCACGGCGCCCCGATAGATTGGGTAGTGGAAGTGTGCGCCCGTGGTGCGCGGTCAGGCGCTGCAGCGCGCCCGCATGCGGTGCAGATGTTGTGACGGCGAGGAGACGACTCGATGAACCCTCTTGAACTGGAACGCCTCGAGGATCGCTTTGTGTTGTCGAGCTTCGTGTGGTCCGCGGAAGAGGTGTACCTGGTCGAGTTGGTCAACCGCGCCCGGGCGAACCCGATCGCCGAGCAGGAGCGATACGCAGACTTCGTCGCTTCCAACCAGCAACTGTTCGAGACGCCGGTGTTCGATCTGACGCAGAACCTGCCGAACAACACCTCGGCGGACCGGATCAGGCCGATGGAGCCTTTGGCCCTGAGCGCGACCCTGACGGAAGCGGCCCGCTTCCAGAACTTCGACATGGAAGCCCGCAGGTTCTTCGCGCACGAGAACCCCGAGGGGGATGACGCGCAGGCCCGCGCTGATGCGTTCGGCTACAACGGGTCGGCGGGCGAGAACATCGCAGCGGGATACACAAGCACGGAGATCGCGCACATCGCGTGGCTGGTTTCGCCGGGGCACCGTGCCAACGTGCTGAGCCTGTATTCGTTCTTCAACGAGACGTTCCACTACGACGAGATCGGCGTGGCGGTCACCCTGCCCGGCGAGACCACCACCGTCGGCCCGGACTTTCAGAGCTATTACACGCAGGTCTTCGGCACGCAGACGGGCTCGCAGACGTACATCACCGGTGTCGCCTTTAACGATGCGGATGGCGACCTGTTCTACACGCCGGGCGAAGGCGCGGGCGGCATCCGCGTGATCGTCGCACCGGCGGACCAGCCCGGGAACATCATCGAGGCTGTCACCACTGGCGAAGCGGGCAACTACGCCATTCTCGTGCCCGGGGGCGGCGCCTACTCCGTCACCATCCTGAACACCGCGACGGGTGCCTTCCTCAACCGCACGGTGCAGGTCACCGAGGGGTTCAACCTCAAACTGGACATCGACCCCGATGACCTCGGCGCGTACGACCCCGGCAACATCGGGGGCATTCCCGGCAGCGATCCCGGCGGGGGCGGCGGCAACGATGGCGGCAACACCGGTGGCGGCGGTGCTGGCGGCGGCGGGTCAACGGGTGATCCCGGCGGCGGGGGCTCGGGCGGCAATGACCCGGGTGACACGGGCGGGGGCGCGCCAGAGCCGGTGGATCCCGGCGTGCGGGGCGATGAGTTTGTCGCCTCCTTCCGATCGATCGCACCCAATGGACTCGCCGACGGGGACTTCGTGCGGGACCTGCTCATCGCGACGGTGCCCGGCCCGGCGTACTCACAGGCGGACTGGACGGCAGAGAACTACTGGTTCCAGGACAGTTCCGGGGACGTGTGGAGCCTTTGGCATGGCGGGCCGGTGCACCTCAAGCCCAACGGCGAGCACCAGTGGGTGCTGACGAATCTGGCTGAGGCGGGCGGCCTGAGCGGCACGGTGCAGTTCGAGCCGGGGTCGATGTCGGGCGTGATCGCTTCGTGGCGGGCGTTCAGCATTCAGGGGGTTTCTGGTGGGCAACTCGTGAGCCTGTGGTGGTCGCCGCAGAGCGCCGAGAATCAATGGGGCAACAACGCCAACGGGTGGGTGCTCACGCCGTTTGACTCCACGGTGTTCAACGACCCGTTCACGGGTTTACCCCTGTCGAACGTGCCTCAGTTCTTGGCGTTCAGCGAAACGCAGAGCAACGGGCAGACGACGTTCGACCCGCGTCCGACGCGTGAGAATCAGGATGGCGGGATGTCGGTGGTGCTGGTGGCGACGACGGGCGAGGTGTTCGTTGCGACGTTCACGACGGACTACCAGAGCATTCCCGGGGCGCGGCCTGACCTGCGTGCGAAGTGGTTGCTCGAACCGCTGGCACAAGTGCCCAGCATCGCGCATCTTGGGTTGCTGAGCGAGGTCTCGGACTTTGAGGCTTTGTACCAGCAGCGGGCGGGCTTGAACTGAGCACCGCCGACCGGGCAACCGAATTCAGCGAGCACGGAAGGAATTTGATAGGACTTCTGCAGGGTGGAAGTCCATTCCTGCACTCCTGAGGCCGGTCTGACCGACCATACACTGCATCTGTGAGCTGGTTTGAGTAGAGGGCTCGTGGCTTGTGCTGCGGTCCTGTGAATGGCCCGGGAGATGTCCCCGCTGCCGCGGAGTAGAGCGAGACGCGCCCCTCCGATGGATGGCGCCCCAATGGTCCGCTTGCTCGATGCTTTCCGCACCAACGATTCAGATTTCACACTTTGGAAGAACAGAGACACCCATGCGCAAGAATGTTCGCCCGTCAGCCCGTGATCGCCAAGCCACCCGTCGCCTGATTGCCGCCCGAGGCATGGCGCATTGCGAGGCGCTGGAGGAGCGCCGCCTGCTGGCGACCTTTGTTGTCGACTCGCTCGACACGGTGGACGACGGCAACCGTGCCCCGGGCAACTTCGCGCTGATCGAAGCGATCGCCGACGCCAACGCAACGCCCGAGCCGGATGACATCGTCATCAGCGAGAGTCTCGTCGGTCAGACCCTCAACATCCCGGCCGAGTTTGACATCACACGCCCCACCACTTTCCGCGGGCCCACGACGGGCACGTTCACGATCTCCGGGCAGGACGCGGTCCGGATCTTTGACATCAGCGATGGCAACTCGGGTGACATCGCGGTGCTCATCCGGGATCTGATCCTGACCAACGGCAACTCGGGAACTGAGGTCGGTGGCGCGATCCGCTCGGCCGAGGACCTCACGCTTGAGAACGTGACGATCCGCAACAGCACGGGTGCGCTCGGAGGCGGGGTGTACCTCTCCGGCGGCTCACTGACCGCCAACGCCACCACCCGCATCGAGAACAACACTGCCACCACCGCTGGCGGCGGCATCTACGCCAACAACAACACTGCTGTGACGCTGACCGGCACCGTCGTGACCGGAAACACCGCCGACGGTGCGGGCGGAGGCATCGCTGCGGATTCGAACACGACGGTGTCGCTCACCAACGCCCAGATCCGCAACAACACCGTTCCCAACGGCAGCGGCGGCGGCGTGTACTCGACCAACGGCACCTCGCTCTCGATCACCAGCAGCGTCTTCAGCGGGAACACAGCCAGCAGCAACGGCGGCGGCGGGTTCGCCTCGGGCGTGGACAGTGTGACGGTGTCCAACTCGACCTTCAGCGAGAACAACGCTGATAACAACGGCGGCGGCGCTCTCTTCTCGATCGCTGGCGGCGGCACGATGTCGATCAGCGGCTCGACCTTCGACATGAACACCGCCGGCAACAGTGGCGGCGGTCTCGACCTCGCCATGAGCACGACCGGAACGCTGACCCTCGACATGGTCACGCTGACCGGCAACAGCGCTACAGGCTCGGGCGGCGGGCTGCGAATTGTCACCGCCGGCGGCCAGGCGACGGTCTCCAACTCGACCTTCACCTCCAACTCGGCTGTGGTCGATGGCGGCGCGATCGAGACGCTCGCCCAGTCGCTTTCGATCGTCGATTCGGGTTTTGAGATGAACTCCGCCACTCAGGGCGGGGCCATCGCGTTCACCAGTGCCGGCACCAACACCCTGGCCGTTTCCGGATCCACCATCTCGCAGAACACCGCAGCCAGCAACGGCGGCGGCGTGTATGTCCGCAAGCCGTTCGCGACCAGCACCTCCGAGCCCGTCTTCCGGCTCGCCGACTCGACGGTGACGAGCAACACCGCCACCGGCGGCGCGGGCGTGTACATCTCGGGCGATGAGAACACCGGTGTCGAGGTCCTCGATTCGACGATCAGTTCCAACACCGCCAGCAGCATCGGCGGCGGACTGATGCTCACGGGCATCAATGACGAGACTTCGTTTACGCTGACCTTGACCAACTCAACCATCGATGGCAACCGCGCCAACACCCTCGATGGTGGCGGCATCTTCTCGACCGCCGGCACGGTGACGATCAACAACTCCACCATCACCAACAACACCGCTGCCCGAGATGGCGGAGGCCTGCACGATGCTGGTCGAGCCACGATCATCACCGACACCTCGATCAGTGGCAACACGGCGGCTGTCCGTGGCGGCGGGTACTACAAGGCTCGCTCGGGCACCAGCACGCGCTTCGACAACTCGCTCGTCAGCGGCAACACGTCAACGAGCAGCGATGGCGGCGGCATCCAGTTCCGTGGCAGTTCGCTCTTCGTCAGCAACTCGACCGTTTCGGGCAACACCGGCAGCTTCGGCGCTGGCATCCGCATCGACCAGACGTCCACCGTGACCATCAACAACTCGACGATCACGGCCAACACGGCCCGCGGCCAACTCGGCGGCCTCGGCGTGAGCAGCGCGAGCGTCGATCTCTTCAGCTCGATCGTCGCTGGCAACACCGACGCCGACAACACCGACCCCGACGTCGACGCCAGCTTCCTTGGAACCAACACCAACAACCTGATCAACACGGATCCCATGCTCAGCGACCTGGCCGACTTTGGAGGCCCGACGCTGACGCACATGCCCATGCAGGGCAGCCCGGCGCTCGATGCGGGCAGCAACACCTTTGGCCTGACCACCGATGCGCGTGGCTTTGCCCGCGACGACGGCAACTCGGTCGACATCGGCGCTACGGAGGCGTTCAGGCCCATCGTTACCGTCGATGCTCAGAGCGTCACGATCACCGATCGAGCAGTTGTCATCAACATTGATACCGCTACGGATGCCGACGGCTCGGTCACGGGCATCCAGGTGTACCGGGACGTTAACAACAACGGCACGCCGGACGACGGGGAACTGATTGACACCATCACGCTCGGGGGCACCGTTTCGCTGCCCGTTGAGCAGTTGCCCGTTGGCACGAGCAACCTCCTCTTCGTCCCTGAGGACAACACTGGTCTGCTCGGCGCACCGTCGACGGGGTCGGTCACCCTGACCGAAGTCCCGGGCTTCTCGACCGTCGAGGTGGTCGACTCGAGCAACGCCGCGACGACCACGCTCGAGCGCGGCCGCAGCTACACGATCAACGTGGCGGCGCCGGTAAATGGCGATGCTGCGGGATCGATTGTCGGCTTTGACATCTACAACGATCTCAACGGCAACGGACAGGGTGACGCCAACGAGTTCATCGGGTTTGGTGCCTACTCCGAGTCCGAGGGCGGCACAGGCTCTGTGATGCTGACGCGCACGCAGACGGCTGAGTCGCTCGTCGAAGGGACCAACACCCTGCTGATCGTCCCGCTGACGAGCCGCCAGGCGGCCGAGTCCATCGGTAACGCAAGCACTGTTATGGTGACGGTCACAGCAGCACGCACCGCCAACGAGACGACGGAGGTGGCTGCCACCGCGGCGAGCGACCTCCACCGCGTGGTGGGCATCTCGGCAGATGGTTCGCCGCTGCTCTTTGAGCAGGCCTCGAATGGCACGTGGACCATCACGCAGCTCGATGACGCAACCGGTATCGACGGCGAGTTTGCAGACGAAACCGAGATCTGGACCAACGCGACAGGTCTGACGCGTGTTGCGGTGCTGACCAACAGCTCGGTGATCATCTTCAGCGAGCAGGCCGATGGCAGCTTCGTCGCCACGGATCTGGGCACACAGGTGCCGGGCGGCACGGCGATCTCGACCTCCATGACCAGCTTCACGACCGCCGACGGCCGCGTGTATTTGGCGGGCTACACCGCTGACAACCAGCTTGTCACCTACTTCCAGCCGACGGCGGACAGCGCGACGTGGGCGTTCGACAACATCTCTGACGACCTGACCTCGGGCGGCTTCACGACCCCCGTGCTGACCGACCTGACGAGCTACGTCACAGCCTGGAACCAGTGGAGCATCGTCGGCCTCGATACCAACGGCGACATTCAGAACGTGTGGGTGCTGCCGGGCACGTTCGAGGTGTGGCGCCTCGACAACCTGTCTGACATCACCGGCGCTCCCGAACTCTCCAGCGGTCTCAGCCCGATCCTGACAAGCTGGAGCGGCATCAACCTGACTGCCCTAGATTCCAGCGGCAACCTGCGTGTGACCTGGTGGGTGCCCAGCTTTGGCGGTGACTGGGTCAGCAGCGACCTGAGCGCGATCGCTCAGAACAGCGGCGAGGTGGATGACCGCGTGATCGTCGAGGTCATGACCGGCTACATCACCAGCTGGAGCGGCATGAACTATGCCGGCGTCAACGCCGAGGGCGACCTCATCATCTACTGGTGGGTGCCCGCGTTCGGCGGCGACTGGCTCGTGAGCCAGATCACCGATGGCGGCTCGGTCACGGGCTACGACCCGACGGCGGACGTCTCGAGCTTCGTTTCGCCCGAGGGCACGCTCAACGTCGTGGGCAGCGGGCCGCAGGGTGACGTGCTCCGCTCGTCGTGGCGTCCGGGCGACGCCGCCTGGTCCACCGAGGTCCTGAGCACGATCGCTGAGTTCATCTGATCGCCTGAGAAGCCGCGCCGCGTTCCGAGCGGCTTCAACATAAAGCCTTTGCTTTGCCCCTCGAGCTTCACGCCGAGGGGCTTTTTTGTGAGGTCGCGCGAGCAGAGGCTCGCGTCTTCGGCGCGGCATGCAGCCTGTGACGGGTGCCCTGTGCGGGGAGTTCGCGCACGAAAACGGGCACCCAAGAGGGTGCCCGAGGCTTGAACAGGATGCTTTAGCGCCCCACGGGGCGTGAAAAGCTCGGGTGAGGTGTCGACTCAGCGAGGGGGCTTAGCCCCAGCCGCCGCCACCGCCGCCGGAGCGACCGCCGCCACCGCCGCCGCCCCAGCCACCGCCGGAACGACCGCCGCCACCGCCGCC
>CAZSBR010000029.1:14678-16427 GCA_964605165.1 uncultured Phycisphaeraceae bacterium | reverse complement strand
CGGCTGAAGAAGAGATAGAGCCAGATCCACTCGATCATGGCCAGCAGCTTGCTTCGGAAGCTGACGAGAAAGGCGATGTGCACAAAGCCCCACATGAGCCACGCGATGAGGCCTGTGAAGTGCAGCCCCCTGATGTTGGCCACAGCCTTGGCGCGTCCGATGGTCGCCATGGAGCCCTTGTCGAGATACCCGAACGCAGGTCGGTCCCGCTTGCCCGCGATTTCGTTCCGGATGATCCGGCCGACGTGCTGACCCATCTGGGTGGCAGCGGGCGCGACGCCCGGCACCGGCTCGCCCGTGCGGGGATCCTCGATGGTGGCAGCATCGCCGATGACGAAGATCTCGGGATGATCCTTTATCGAGAGGTCCGGCTCGACCCTTGCCCGCCCGCCGCGATCTGTCTCGCAGCCAAGCGAGGCAACGAGCGAAGAGGCGCGCACGCCGGCAGCCCAGATGATGTTCTCGGCCTTGATGACGAACGTCTTGCCTTCGTCGTCGCGCACCTCGGCCTGTCCATCCTGCACATCGACGACGCGGGCGCTGAGGCGGACATCGACGCCGAGATCGATGAGGTCTTGGCGTGCGCGATCGCTGAGGGTGTCGGGGTAGCCCTTGAGCAGGCGGTCACCGCCGTGGACGAGAATGACGCTTGCGGTGCGGGTGTCGATTCGGCGGAAGTCGCGCTGGATGGAGGTTTTGGCTATCTCGGCGATCGTGCCGGCGAGTTCGACGCCGGTGGGCCCGCCCCCGACGATGACGAAGGTGAGGGCGGCCCGGCGCGCGGCCTCATCGTTCTCGAGTTCGGCGGCCTCGAAGGCCAGCAGGATGCGTCTGCGGATCTCGGTGGCGTCGCCGAGGGACTTGAGGCCCGGCGCGATGTCGGCCCAGTGGTCATTGCCGAAGTAAGAGGTGGAGGCGCCCGTGGCGACCACGAGGTAGTCGTAGGGGTAGGCGTGGCCCGCAGCGATGAGGCGCTTCCGGGCGGTGTCGATGCGCTCCACGCGGCCCATGACGACGTTGATGTTCCGGTCGTTTCGGAAGATCTTGCGGACGGGTACCGCGATGTTGGAGGGCGAGAGCCCGGCGGTGGCAACCTGATAGAGCAGGGGCTGGAAGACGTGGTGGTTGCGTTGATCGACGAGGTAGACGTCGGCGTTGACCTTCCTGAGGCGTTTGGCGGCTGCGAGGCCCCCGAAGCCCGCTCCGACGATGACCACGCGAGGTCGCTGCATGCCCGATGCTACGGGCGGTCTCGGCGGCCAGCGCCCCGTATGCTTGGTCATGCGTTGGAACTGGCTGAGACGCAGGCGTGTGCTGGACGCGGGCGAGCGGGCTCGCCGGCTGCACGAGCAGTGGCTGACCTGGGCGATGCACAAGCCGGCCGAGGTGCCCCGCATTCCGACCCGCCTCATCAAGCCCGATGGCAGCGGCGGATACGATCGCCTTCGGCAACGGCCCGGTGGGTCGTCCCTCGCCAAGGCCTGGTGGGATGAGGCTCTTGAGTGGCCCGACCTTGAGCCGAACGCGGGGGGGCGATGAGGTCCGAAACAGCCTCTGAGATCGGCTCTCGGGGGGTGGAGAAGGGAAGATCCAGCGGGCGGCGATGGGAACTCAGGCGTGCGCACGGACGGGACGATACACAGACATGAGCACAGATCACACAACCGCCGCAGGGGTCGAGAAGACCAAGCTCGCCCGCCGATGGCTCATCAAGATGGCCCTGATCACGCTTGCGCTGATCGGCTTTGG
>CAZSBR010000029.1:0-14578 GCA_964605165.1 uncultured Phycisphaeraceae bacterium | reverse complement strand
GACCTGCCGAGCCAGTGGCTGATCCTGTTTGTGTGCTGGGGCTTTGCGCTGTATCTGATCGTGCTGTGGGTGCGGGTGGCGGCCAAGACGTACACATGGGATGCGGCGCACCAGCAGCTTGGCTTGCCCGGGGGGGCATCGCTCGTGCCGACGGACTTGGCCGATGTCGATAAGCGGAAGTGGCACAAGTTCTTCGTGACGCTCGAGATCAACGACACGCATCCCAAGCTTGCGGGCCAGGGCGTGACGCTTGATCTGTATCGCTACGTGCCGCTGGAGGAATGGGTGCTCGAGATGGAGCGGACCCGGTTCCCGGAGCGGGCACAGGCAGAGCAGGCCGAAGAAGCTGCAGCGAATTCCGAAGAAGATTCGGGGCCGGCATCGACCGGTGGTGACGAAGGCGGGGGCACTGACTCCGAGTCGCAGGCGTCGACGAATCCTTCGTCATCATCATGACACACGCATCGGGGAAGCACTGAACGGACTGGTGTCCGGCGCACGCAGATGGAACTGACCGCTTCGATCCTGATAACGCTTGGGGCTGTGATGGGCGTCCTGCTGACGGTGCTCACGCTGCCCGGGACGTGGATCGCGGTGATGATCGCGTCCGCGTGCGTGCTTTGGCGGCCGGACTCGATGCACTGGGGGTATCTGCTCGCGGGTGTGGGCTTGTGCGTGCTGGGGGAGCTTGTTGAGTTCCTGGCATCAGCGGCGGGCGCGACCAAGGCGGGCGGCACGAAGGCGGGTGCGATCGGGTCGATTGCCGGGGGGTTGCTCGGCGCGATCTTCGGGACGGTGCTCCTGCCGATTCCGATCATCGGCACGATCGCTGGCGCTGCCATCGGTGCGGGGATCGGCGCGATCGTGGGTGAACGCGGGCACAGCAAGCGGAGCTGGAATGAATCGGTCCGCGTGGGGCAGGGCGCGGCGGTAGGTCGCCTTGTTTCGGTGGTGATCAAGAGCGCTGTGGCGGGTGTGCTGGGGGTGGTTCTGGTCATCGGGGCATGGGTGTAGAGGTGGGTGTGAAGTTCGTCAGAGAGCGCCGATTCGGACACGCCGTCTACGGGCCCTGGAGGCTTCGGCGGGTGCTCAAGGAACTGCTCGATCGCGATGAACGGCTGATCGGGTGGGGCAGCGTGCAGCCTGCGGGCACGCCCTGGATGAAGTTCTCTCAAGCGATGCTCACGATGGTTCCGGTCGTGGGGGTGGCGATCGCTGCGGCCAGTTCGAGTTCGCAGGCCCGCAAGCGACGGGTGGCGGTGTTGACCAGCAAGCGGCTGCTGATGTTCCGCACGGATGCGAGGCCGCTCGATGCGCGGGCGTTGGCCTTCGATGAGCCGCTGGCGCTGCTCGAGTTTGAGGCACTCGATGCGGGGACCGGCCAGGAGCCGACGTTTCTGGTGCACTTCGGGGGCGTTCAGCCAGCGGGCATTGAGCTGATCGGCGGCTCGGCGGCATCGGTGGATCGGCTGCGTGAGGGCTTGCTGAGCCTGTGCGGTCATACCGAACCGCTCTGAAGCTCGGCCCGGTGGTTCTGTATGCTGCACGCACGTTTCGGCGAATAGGCATGAGGAGAGCAGCACATGGCGGTTCTGGAAGGCACTGACGGGCGGACGCAGTCTCAGGAGACCTCGCTGAAGCACTTCGTGCTCGATACCAACGTGGTGCTGCACAATCCCGATGCGCTCTTCGTCTTCGAGGACAACCACGTCGTTGTGCCCTTCACGGTGATCGGTGAACTTGACGGGCTCAAGCGTCGCGACGATGACATTGGCCGCAATGCGCGCGCCTGCATCCGTCATCTGGATGCGCTTCGCACCAGCGGCAGCCTGACGGAGGGGGTGAGCTGGGGCGAGGTTGACCTCGGGCCGGCGATCAACGCGCGCAAGGAGACCGGCAAGGGCACGGGCACGATCCGCATCGATACCTTCGAGCATCAGCGCCCGCCGGCGATCGAGGACCCGACGCCGGACAATCGCATCATCGCCAGCGCGTTGCATCTCAAGCAGGCGGGTCGGCGGGCGGTGTTCGTCACCAAGGATCTCTCGGCGCGCATCAAGGCGGATGTGCTGGGCATCAAGACCGAGGACTTTGAGAATCAGAAGGTCGATGCAGACCGGCTCTACAGCGGCTACGTGGAACTTGAAGCCCCGGGCGAGCTGATCGACAAGCTCTACGACGACAAGCTGCTGGCGGCGGAGGAGCTGAGCCAGGCATGGCATAAGGGCCACCCGACGGAGATGTACGACCCGTCGGCGTTGCTGTGCAACCAGTTCGTGCTGCTGTACGACGAGTCTGATGAGAGCCACACGGGTCTTTGTCGTCGGCCGGGCGATGTCGACCAGTTGATACCCGTGACGGGTCCGCGGAAGCCCATCAGCGGCATCATGGCGCGCAATCTTCAGCAGACCATGGCGCTGGATCTTTTGCTGGACGATCAGGTCAAGCTCGTGACGCTGCTCGGCAGTGCGGGCACGGGCAAGACGCTGCTCGCACTTGCTGCCGCGATGAGCAAAGTGCTGCAGGAAGAGCGGTACGAGAAGCTGCTGGCAGCGCGACCGATCATGCCCATGGGACGCGACATTGGCTACCTGCCCGGTGACAAGGACGAGAAGCTCGCTGCGTGGATGCAGCCGATCTTTGACAACCTCGCCTACATCATGAGCACCAAGGGCAGCCACGATCAGGCGGCCGACAGCAGGACGAGCGAGCAACGCATCCAGAAGCTCATGCTCGAGGGCAAGATGGTGCTCGAGCCCCTGACCTACATTCGTGGCCGGAGCATTCCGCACCAGTTCATGATCGTCGATGAGGCACAGAACCTGACGCCGCACGAGGTCAAGACGATCGTCAGCCGCGTCGGTGAGGCGACCAAGCTGGTGCTCACCGGTGATATCGGGCAGATCGACAACCCGTACCTCGACTCATCCTCCAATGGCTTGTCATACACGGTGGAGAAGCTCAAGGGCGAGCATCTCTTTGGCCATGTGACGCTGGCGAGGAGCGAGCGGAGCGATCTTGCGAGCCTTGCTGCGAGGGTGCTATGAGCGCATGATCGGAGCGTCGCCTGAGAGCAGGCAGTGCAGGTCGTCACCGGCGGCGGGCTGCTCGCTCTTCAGCTTGCATTGCTTCACGGATGCGTGATTCTTCGCTGAAGTAGACGCGTCGCCAGGCCTCGTCGCGGTCGACGAGCAGCGCGTTGCGGACGCGGTCGAGGGCGGTGGGGCTTGCGATGTTGAGTTCGCGTGTGACGCGGACCGCTCCGCGGAGTGCGCCGAGGTCGTTGGGTGATCGGTCGAGCGCCGTCTCGTAGTGCTTGAGGGCTTCCTCGGCCCAGCCTGCCTGGGCGTAGGTATAGCCGAGGTTGCGCGCCGGCCGGGGGTCTTCGGGTGCTGCGGTGGCGAGCGCACGGCGGAAGGCGTCCGCTGCTTCGAGGTACGTGCCCTGTTCAAGGCGGAGGACGCCGAGGTTGTTCCATGCCTCGGCGAGGGTGGAGTCGAGCGCGACGGCTTGCTCGTAGGCCTCGATTGCCTGTTCGGTGTTGCCCGCGGTGCGCGCCTGCTCGGCAGTGCTGAAGGCTGCTCGTGCCTCGGCTCGGCGGGCCTCGATATCGCTGAGCGCACCGGTTGTAGAGATGCCATCGTCGCGGGGCGCTGATGCGCAGCCCGTCAAGCTCAGGGCGATGCCGCTGACAGCGGTGAGGACAGAGCAAGCGAGAACGTGAGTCGTGCGGTTGGCTTGGTTCATGAGGCTCGCTCCCAGCGGGCGAGGGTCACGGTGATGACCCAGGAGGTATCGCCCTCTTGACTGCTTGATGGTGTCACGACCATCCTGATGTCGTTGACCTCCAGGCCTCGCACCCGCTGCGTGGCGAGTTCGATCCATTCAAGCAGTTGTTCAAGTTCCACATTACGGAAGGTGTACTGGAGCCGGCGATCGATGACGCCCTGCTGTTCATCGGAGACATCACGGGGCAGCGAGGGCTTCTCGAGGCCGGCGTCTTCAGCGGCTCTCTCGAGGCGGCTGAGGAGGTCGGGGATGGGATCCTGCACACCCGAAGCGCCCTGCTGACGGCGGGTTTCGATGGCAGCAAAGGACTGCTCCAGCGCCACGACGCGGTCGAGGCGCCGCTGCTGACGGCCGAGATCCTCGATCGAGTCCGATCGTGCCATCGATGCATACAGAAGCACGCCGACGCCGATGAGCAGTGCGAGCGAGCCGATCACCAGCGGCAGGGTGGGCCGCGCCCTGCGCGAGGCGGCCATCGCCCGCTGGGCGAGGTCAAAGCGGTCGTCTTCGCTGAGTTTGGGTGGTTGATCGTGCATGCAGAGGGTGGAGGGGTATTCGGTGGGGCGCGGCGTGGTGGCTAGGGGCCTTCGCGGGCCCATTGGCCGGTGAATGTAGCGCGGATCTCGTCGCTCACTTCCTGCCGGCCCACGCGCCAGTCGCGGATGTCAGAGCCCGCGATGCCGCTGAGGGCGAGTTGGAGGTCTTCGTAGTCCTGGGTTGAATCGACGCGGACCTTGACGACGGCGGTGACCTGGTTGAAGGTGAGCTCATCGAGGCGCACGCCATCGAATCCGATGACGAGTGCGACGGATTCCAGCTCGCGCATCACGGGTCGTCTGCGCGCAACGGGCGCGATCTCGCGCCTTCGTGCTGCGAGCTCATCTTCGAGAAAGAGGATGGGATCAAGCACGCCTGGCTCCATGGAGCGGTCATCGAGGTTGATGGCCTTCTCCCGCCAGAGCTGGCGGGCCTCGCCCGAGAGCCGATCTGCTTCCTGGGCGCCCTGTAGGAGTTGCCAGGACGCGGCGCCGAGCCCCAGCGCAGCGGCGAGCATGGCAGCGCCGATCCAGGTGCGGGCCGAGCGGTCCAGCCGGCCGGGACGAGAGGAAAGGCTCGCCATGGTCTGGGCGTTGTTGAGCGGGTCGACGCTGCCTTCAACGCGATCAGAGGCTCGCGCGATGGTGGCGAGCACGGGATCGTCGAGTTCGATGGCGTCGGTGGTGCAGTCAGGCCAGCGCTGGGCGAGCATCGCTGCGGGGCGGGGCGCGGCTTTGCCGGAGGGATCGGCGTGGTCGCGCTGTGGCTCGGGCGCCGGCTGGATGACTTTGATGCGAGCGGGGCTTGCGCCAAGCTGGCTCGCCCAGCCCAGCCATTCAGTCGAGATGCGGCTGATGACGTGGGCGGGCACCGAGCCATCGCGTGCGAGCAGGGCGCAGCCGCTGGCCAGAGGCGTGCCCGCGCGGGACCACGTCCACAGCAGGCGTCTGCCGGGGGCATCCACGACGACGGTGGCGGTCGTCGGGGCCGGTCGATCAGCATCGATGATGGCCTGGCTCTCGGGATCGGCAGCGGGGCTTGAGGTCGAGGATGAAGCGCTGTCCCACGCAAGGGCCATGGCCTGCCAGATGGTGAGCACGCGGGTGGTCTCGACACCCATGGCATCGAGCTTGTCGAGGAGCAGCTTGGTGGCCAGATCGGGCGTTGCGCTGACGCCGATGCGGCGGTGGCTGGTTCGCTCATCCGCGGCGCTGAAAGCTTCGAGTGTCAGAGCGCCCGGGAGTTCGAACTCCGGGGCTGCGGCGAGCGGGGAGACTGGCTCGCTCTCGCTGCCTGTGGGGTCATCGGCCAGGCCGCCCACGCGCTCGATGGAGCGCACGGCGGCGGCTGCATCGATGCCCTCTGGCACATCCGTCCATGCGAACATCGAGCCGTTGCCATCGATGACGAGGCAGGAGAGACGGTCCTTGGTGCGGCGGTCCTGCGCCAGGCGCTCACGGATCCACGTGGCTGCGGGCGTTTCCAGATCTGGCAGCGGGGCATCGTCGTCTGATCGGAGGCTCGATGCGGGGGAGGGGGCAATCCAAAGCTCATCGCGCTCGCCGCAGAAGAAGCGAAGCGTCTCGAGCACCGCACCTCGATCGAGCGTGCGCAGATAGACCGCCGCGTGCGTCATTCTTCTCCGGCCTCCGCCTTGGCTTCCTGAATCTCGGCCAAGCCCTCGGCTTCAAGCCGTTTGGCCACGGCACGATCGCGGAAACGGTCAGCGGCGGCGCGCGCGGCACGGGGATCTGTCACGGGTGAGGTGGCGCCGCCTTGCGGCGTGGAGAGCGGCGCGGGGGCTGCGGCCTGGCTCACCCTCGAGCCTGTAGCTGTCTCTCGCTCGATTCGGCGTCTCTCGCCATCGGCATCGACGATGACAAAGTCGGTCTCAAGCTGCGCGAGTTCGACATCGTCGTGCGCATCGCCCGTTTTGAGAAGGCGCTGGGCACCATCGATGACGAGCACTGCGCGCTGGGCCATGCGTCCGATGTAGCGGATCTCTCGTCCGCCCGGATCGCCAGAGCCGGTGTTCTCTGAACCTGATGCGATGCCGGTATCGACGGTGGGTTCGGGCTCAGCGGGCCTTGGAGCGTTGGCCAGGCCGGCGAGACTCGCGACGATGAGGCCCGAGTCATAGGCATTGGAGTTGGCCGACTGCCCGGGGCGGCTGCCAGACGGATTCTCATTGGGATCAGCGGGTGCGGCTGTGGGGTCGAAACCGATCGGGGGCACAGCCGGCTCTGGGGGAGCCAGCCCCGGCACGCCGAAGGCCGCGACGATGCTGGCAGCAGCGATGGAGAGCGCAGCGACGACGCGAGCGGTGAGCCGGCGTTGCTTGAGCTGTTTGCGCTGGCTGGACACGTGCTTCTCCCGTGCTGGTACGTCGGCAAGCCAGGGGCGAGATGATCACTCTAACGAGAGACGATCAAACGAGAGGAACCCCGAACGTTGGTCGAGCAGAGAGCCCGAAAGCTGCGGCGGGCCACTGTTCACAGGAATGTAGCCGCCAAAGAAGATGGAAGCACCCGCATCTCGCTGGCGCATGCGGCCTCGGGGCCTGAGTTCCACTGTGACGAAGTACAGCGTTGGCTGGAGGGTCGTGGCTGCTCTGAGAAGTTGAGCGTCGCGGGATTCCATGCCCGAGGCGGCGAGGGCTGCGGAGAGATCCGCGTTGCTCAGCACGCCCTCAGCGGCGGCGGCTCTGGCGATGATGATCGCCGAGGCGAACTCGGCGGCGGCGGAGCGAGGGGCGTAGGCGGACGCGAGGGCCTCGATGGCCTCGGTGGAGGCGGCCTGAAGGCTGAGCTTGAGGGGCCCCACGCGGCGGCGTTCCAGCGGCCGATTGCTTCTGCCAACCAGTTCGTCGAAGCGCTGGGCAGCGAGCAAGACCCTTTCTCGCTCGTCTTCGGCGACCGCTGCGGGTTCGACGAGCAGGGCGCCCTGGCCATCACGGATCGAGATGACCGCCTCGGAGCCATCACGGAGGTCGATCGTCATGGCCTCTCCCGAGGGGCCGACGACCTCCTCGAGTCTGACGTTTCGGGGCAGGCTTCTGAGCCAGGCATCGAGGACTTCTTCCAGTCCCGCTCGGGCGTGGTGCTCGCGGTACCAGAGCAGTCGGCGTTCGGTGACGAGCCGGCTGGAGGCCTGGCGTTGGAGCACAACGGCCGAGACCATGCCCACGATCAACAGCAGCACGATCACGACGGGCAGTGCAAAGCCCCGCCTCTGTGAGGGGGCACGGCTCATTGCTCACCCCCGGGCGCTGGCGAGCGCTGGGGCGTGTTGCCGGCAGCGCCATTGCCTCGAAGCTGATTGGTGCCGTCAATGAACGCGTCGCGCAGTGATTCGATGGCATCGCCTTCGAGCGTGTCTGCGGGATCGTCCGGCTCTTCAGGCTCGGGCAGATCGCCGATGGACCACTGCACCTCGAACATCATGGAGGAACGCACGCCGGAAGCCATCTCGAGTTCGACCTCCATGAAGTCCGGAAGGTCGGCGGCGTAGGTGGCGGTGTATTCGGTCAGGCGCTCGATAACGCCCTCTTCGGATCGCGCTGCGGTCCATGTCAGTTGGCGAAGCCCGCTTGCGATCTGCACGGGCGTGCCGGGCGAGGGCAGCCACCAGAGTGTCCAGCCCGTGGTGTCGGGCTCGCTCTCATCACGGAGGACGAGCGGGGTTGAACCCGGCGCGGTAAGGACGAACGCGCCGCGCAGTCCAGCGCTGCCGTCATCTTGTTCATCGAGTGCGAGAATCTCTGCAGCCCACGCGTCCGCAGCGGTGCGGGTTGGGTCAGCGGGGACAGGCGGCGACGAGAGGACGACATCGAGGCGTTGAACGCCTTGCTGTGGGAAACGCGGGTCGGGTGCGAGGCGCAGTCGCGGCAGGGGTGGCGGCTCCTCATCGGCCTCGAGATCGGCGCCCTCTGGTTCTGCATCGGGATCAGCGGCTTCGGCTGCACTGGTGTCGGCAGCGGCGGAGTCGCGCGAGCGCCCCGCGGGATTGGCCGGGGGCGTGGGCAGGAGCATCAGGCTCGTGAACGTCCGCTGCATGGTGCGGTGGGTGCGGGCGATCTCGGAGTTGGCATCGGCGCGTGCGAAGACGGACTGCTGAGCGCGCTGGACAACGATGAGCAGCGAGAGGGCTCCGGCGAGGATGAGCGAGCCGAGGG
The DNA here is from genome assembly GCA_964605165.1 of uncultured Phycisphaeraceae bacterium. GTDB lineage: Bacteria > Planctomycetota > Phycisphaerae > Phycisphaerales > UBA1924 > OFTM382. The sequence goes on along the minus strand of CAZSBR010000029.1, from coordinate 6,078 downwards.
TGACGGCGAGAACGACTTCGAGCAGGGTGAATCCGCCTCGGCGCGTCACCGTTCGCCTCCGCTGTCCTGTCCCGAGCGGGCGGGGCTCTGTGGCTGGGCGTCGGTGGACTGGTTGTTGGTGACCATGTCCATCAGTTCGCGGATGCCCGCATCGCCTGCCTGGATCAGCCGACGCTGGATGGCAGGGTTTCGACCGATGTTGACGCGGTCAGCCAGGCGCACGACGGTGTGGCGCGGAGCGCCGCCGTCCTTGCTGTAGCTGCCGCCGGATGTCTCGGCGAGCCACGCTGTGACCGCGATGCGATCGAGGCGCTGGTCGACCGAGAAGGGCGTGGAGGCTCTTGCGGTGGAGTTCTCGGCGATGGCGAGTTCGACCTCTGGGGCGACGGTGTAGTCGACGGGCGTGACGGTGATCTCCCACCGGTACTCATCGCCCAGGTATTCGATGGGAATGCCGCGCGGCGGGAGCTTGCGGGGGTTGAGGAGGTGCTGGAGGACCATGCGGTTGGCGACTTCGGCTGCCCCGAGGGTTGCAGCCTCTCTGCGCTGCATGCCCGAGACGAAGCCGATGACGCTTGCGATGGTGGCAGCGGCGAGTCCGAGCAGGACCATGGCGAGGACGACTTCGAGAAATGACACGCCGCGGCGTTGGCCGCGGACGCGTGGTTGATCTTGCCTTTGGGGGTTGTGCGCCATGGCGCGGTGGTTCGATTCAGGTGGGGTTGGTTGATTGGGCGTCAGTTCTGGCCGGGCTTGTTCTGGCCGATGGTCCAGACATCGATGCCCTTGGCGGGGTCCCATTCCTCGGCGCCGCCGAAGGAGATGAGGGTGTAGGGCTGATTCTGAGCGTTGGGGCCGGGGCGGTAGTGGAATGGCTTGTCCCAGCCATCGGCGATGGGCTCACCGGCGGGCAGCAGCGGGGGGTTGACCGTCTGGAGGGTTTCGAGCGTGGGCGGATAGCTGGCGTACTCGAGCTGGTAGCTATCGAGGGCGGTCTTGACGGTCCGCATGCTTGCCTCGGTGGCGCGGATGCGTCCTCGCTCGCCAAAGCCCGCGACGTTGAAGGCCACGACGCTCAGCAGGATCCCGATGATGGCGAGCACGAGGACAATTTCCAGCAGCGAGAAGCCTCGCGCAGCGGCCCTGGCGTATCTGGCGTGCTTGCGGGGGGTGATGAAGGGCATGGGGTTCCTCTCGGTGCAGATCCCGGCGCTCGGTGGGCCGGGAACGGTCGAGTATGAAGCGTGTCGAGGCGGTGCGTGCCGAGCTTGATGGGCTCAGCATGGGCCGGACGGCTGGGTATACCAGTTCAGGTCGGATCGTGTTGCGAGCATGGTATGCGCCCGTGCTGGAGGGGCCGACTGTGAGGGGCGTTATCAGGCCTCGCGGGTGCGGTCGGCTCAAGGGCCGAGCGGCTCGGGGCTTGCCCGGCCTCTAGAACCCGACCTGATTGGGCAGGGTCAGCAGCGGGATGAGGATGGCCAGCACGATGGACCCGATCACGAGGAACATCGCGACGATCAAGGCCGGTTCAAGCAGGGCGAGCAGCCGCTGTGTCTTGGTATCGACATCGTTGGCGAGGTCCTCGCTGAGGGAGCCAAAGGCGGCATCGAGGTCGCCTGCGCGCTCGGCAGCGATGAGCAGGCGTCGGGTGGCGATGGGCAGCATGGTGACGTGATCGATGAGATGGAGGAACGTGCTGCCCTCGACAAGCTTGGTCCGCAGGCGGTTGAGCTGTGTGCGGAGCCTTTGCATCTTGACGGTCTGGATCGACACGCCCAGACCATCGGTCAGAGGCACGCCGGCGCTGGTCATGGCAGCGAGCACCGCAAAGAAGCGTGCGGTCTCCTGGGCCAGCAGCACATCCTTGAAGACGGGCAGGCGGTAGGAGAGGCGGCCGAGCGCAGCGAGCAGTGGCTTGCGCAGCAGAATCGCCAGCACGAGCATGCCGCCGGCGACGAGCATCGCGATGAGCCAGTGGGTCCGCAGGCCGATGCCCGTGTTGACGATGATCGCGGTGTACCAGGGAATCTCGCCGGGCAGGCTTTCGAGGGCAGCGCCGATCTGTGGCACGACCAGGGTGAGCAGGGCGATGATGACGCCGAAGCTGATGGACATGACCACGAGCGGGTAGGCCAGAAGTGTGGCGGCCTTGCCCCGAACAGCGAGCCGGCGGCGCGAGGCTTCGGCCAGTCGCTCGGCGGCGCCGCCCAGGTCGCCGGTGCGCTCGGCGGCCTGGTAGACCGCGACGGCGACTGGATCGAAGACGCCGACCTGTGCGCACGCATCGGAGAAGGAGGTGCCCCCGCCGACAAGTTCCTGAAGGCGCTCGACGACGGGCCGGGTCTGTCGGCCGACGACGGTCTTGACGACCTCCAGCGCCTCTGCCAGGGGTACATGGCGGGTGAGGAGGACGGCAAGCTGGGTGTTGAGTTGGGCTTCGTCGGCGAGGGAGAGCTTCTCTGGCGCGAGGGCGATCCACGCGGGCAGCCGCCAGGCCCTGAGGAGTGTGAGGCGATCCCGCCTGAGGCTGGTGGCCAGAGCGCGTTCGCTGCGGGCGGCTCGCAGGCCGAAACTTCTCCGGCCGCGAGGGTTGGCCGCGAGGTAGGCAAAGCTGACAGAAGTGGGGCGGGTAAGTGTCGCCACGGCGGATCATGGTACCGATCAAACGATCACGCGTTGAAGTTGAGTTGGAATCCGGGTGCAGGCAGTTGCCCGGTTGGCCTGCGAGCCTGAGAATCGTTGCCCTGCCGGGCGGGTCGTGTCCGCTTGGGCCGAGTGCGTCGCCGTTTGCCGGAGCGTCTATGCGAGCCCTGATCAAGCACCACGCGGGCGAAGGCCTGCAGTTCGTTTCTGATCGTCCCGAGCCGACGATGGGCCCGCGGGATGTGTTGATCCGCATTCGCAAGGCCGGGATCTGCGGCACGGATCGGCACATCTGGGAATGGGACGATTGGGCGGCGTCACGCATTCCCGTGGGGATCGTCACGGGCCACGAGTTTGTCGGCGTTGTGGAAGCGGTGGGCGATGCGGTCACGCGGGTGGAGGTCGGCCAGAGGGTCAGTGCTGAGGGGCACGTGACCGCGGGGACGGACTTCAACAGCCGGACGGGCAACGCGCACATCGCTCGCGACACGCGGATCATCGGCGTGGATCGCGATGGCTGCTTTGCGGATCTGATGTCGATCCCCGAGGAGAACGTCTGGCCCCTGCACGAGGCGATCGCCGATCGGCACGCGGCGGTGATGGATCCGCTCGGCAACGCGGTGCACACCGTGATGGCCGCCGGGGTGAGCGCGAGCAGCGTGTTGATCTCGGGCGTTGGCATCATCGGGCTGATGGCGGTGACGGTTGCCAAGGCTGCGGGCGCTGGACGGATCTATTGCACGGATATCAACCCGCCTCGGCTTGAGCTTGCCAAGCGGCTCGGCGCGGTTGAGGCCTTTGATGTGCGCAAGGGCGATGAGTGGATGGACCAGATTCGTGAGGAAACGCGGGGCGAGGGTGTGGATGTGCTGCTGGAGATGAGCGGCGCGAGCCCTGCGCTCGAGTCGGGGTTTGCAGCGTTGCGCAACGGGGGACGGGCCGCACTGCTCGGCCTGCTCGCCAAGAGCCCGACGTTCGACTTCAACAAGCACGTGATCTTCAAGGGCTGCACGGTGCTCGGGATCAACGGCAGGCGGATGTTTGAGACGTGGTACCAGATGGAAGAGTTGCTGCTCAGTGGCCGGCTGGAGCTTGATGAGATCATCACGCACGAGTACCCGATGGAGTCGTACGAGCAGGCGTTCGCGACGATGATGTCCGGCGAGGGCATCAAGGTGCTGATGGACATGGAGGCGAGCGCATGATCGCTGGCAGGCCCGAGTGTTGCTGGGCTTGATCGCCGGTGGGTGCGTGTCTAAAGTCTGGGCCTGACTGCGGGGTGGAGCAGCCTGGTAGCTCGTCGGGCTCATAACCCGAAGGTCGTAGGTTCAAATCCTACCCCCGCTATTTCCAAGTCGGTTGCGAGAGCGGCCGGCCCTACGTTGAAGACGATCGCCGCCGGGAGACCTCGGCGGCGTTGTCGTTTTGGCTCTTGCTGAGCGCCGACTTCGAGTCGGTGATCAAGGAGGGCCGCCGTGGTGGTGCTCGAGGGCGGAAGTCAGTCGATCGGAACCAGGTGCCGCTCGATCTCGCTGCGGCGGGGTTCGAGGTGCAGCGGGAGCTTGAGGGATGTGCCGAGCATGTCATGGGGTTCGTCGACAGTGAACCCCGGGCCGTCGGTGGCGATCTCGAAGATCAGTCCGCCCTCGATCCGGAAGTAGATCGAGCGGAAATACTGGCGATCCATGACGGGCGTTGTTGCCACGCCGACGGAGCGAAGTGCTTCGGCCACGCTCGCCTGCGCATCATCATCCGGCACGCGCCATGCGACATGATGAACGATGCCGGCCGCCATGCGGCCAGTTCGCGGCGATGAAGATCTTGTGATCTCCAGCCGTTGGCCGGCGCCGCCGCTGCGAAGCAGCATCAACTGGCGGTCGTCTGATTCCTCGGCAGGCTCAAAGCCGAGTGTTTGAGCGAGAAACTCGGCGGTTGCGGACGGGCTGGTCACAGCGAGTTCCACGCGGTCCACCGCTGTGATGGCTATCTCGGGAGGGAGACCTCCGTCGTGAGCGTTGTGATCGTGGCCAGCGTGTGGTGTGTGCGGTTGCGCGAGTGCTTTCCCTCAGACAATTTGATAGACTCGGTAGAAAATGACCCGAGTGTCCTCGAATCAACTCAGCTCGATAGTAAGGTGCCGCACCCTACTACATGCACCAAGTATCATGGGGCGTAGCGCATGAGACGATACGCCATTCTTGGGTTGTGCTGCCTTGGTGTTCTCGCGGTGCTGGGTGCGTGTTCGCCATCCTTTCCGGGAAGTGGAACTACCGCCCCGGAGTCGAACTCTGAGGGTTCTGGTCTTTCAAATGATGGCGGCACAGAGCTATGTACCTGTGCTCAAGATATCGGAGAACTCAGTTTCTCGACCGTACGATCTGGTTCGGTTGAGACCGGTGGCGTAGGCCTCGCTGTGAGGGCGGTCGCCGACAAGATGCCGTTCGCCGAATCTGCATATGCAGGTGGCATCGCAGTCACGGGCAAGATCGAGATCTCTTACGACTTCTGCATATCTGAGCCCGTCCCTGCAGAGTTGTATTGCCAGTTTCTGAACGACACACTTCCACAGAGCATGGAGTACGTCGTTCACATAGACCCACGGCGGCAGGTCGTGTTGGACTACGCGTCCGTGGTCTTCGATGATGAGAGCGGACGGTTTGTTGTTCCTCCCGAGCAGGCCGGTGGCCCTACATCGACTGCGACCTTCGTGGGTGCTGTCGCCTTCGTGGAGTGGCTCTCAGATCAATCGGGCTGTGAGTTTCGGCTTCCGACTGAGGCCGAGTGGATTCTTGCGTCCGCTCGCTTTGACTGGTCGAAAGGTCCCGGACATGCGGGACTCGGGAACTGGACCCTCGACTTTTGGTCTCCATCAATCGCTGCAATCGTCGACAAGGTAGATCCCACGGGTCCTGCACAGTTTGATCCTGATGCGGACTACGGATGGGATAACCCGAGGCGTGTCTTGCGTCGTGTCGATGGGCGGGGACCTCCACCTCGCGTTGGTGCAACAGAGCGACAGCCCCTTCCTCATGCAATCTATGGGTTGCGTGTGGTGTCAATGACAACAGAGTGATGTGCCTTAAGAGCTGCCTCTAGATCTGACGCGGTGCGTTCAGCGAAAGTCTCGCGAGCTGTGACGAAATGAGGGCAGCTGCTCATCCAGCGATTCGAGGGTGGAGATATGCACGTGCACGACCTCTCCCTCACGCTCGAGTGTGCCCTGGGCGAGCAGCACGGTGCTGAGACGGACTACGCGGCGAAACCGCTCGAACGTGTCTTTCCAGACGATCAGATTCGCGGTTCCCGTCTCATCCTCGAGTGTGATGAAGGTGACACCCGAGGCGGTCCCGGGCCGCTGACGGCAGAGCACCAGCCCGGCGACCGTGACCAACTGTTTCGCGGGGCAGAGGCGTTCGTTCCGCAGGTCCGCCG
>CAZSBR010000028.1:2001-16485 GCA_964605165.1 uncultured Phycisphaeraceae bacterium | reverse complement strand
GTGAGCACGCCAAACAAGCCGTAGAAGTACTGCCGATTGGCCTGCAGACCGAGCCAGAATGTCTGGCGAACACCCTCGTCGTTCCACTCCACGGGCAGCGCCATCGCCGAGAAGAACAGCAGCCCCCCCAGCCCGATCAAAAGGCTGAACTTCCGCGTGAGCGTCAATGCAACCGCCAGCGCCGTCAGCAGCGCTGCAGCCACCACTCCCGCGATCATCCATGCCGGCATGCCCACTCAGCTAGCTCCCTTCCGCAGCCTCATACCCCAGCACTCTACAACCTCAGCACGCGACGCATGCACTCGCTGCACCCGTCCCTCCCCCTATCGGTCCGATCCGCCCACGGGCTCACTGCGATCAAGCCGCAAACCAACGACCACACCACGATGATCCGAACCGGGCAGGGTCAAGGTTCGCCAACTCGTCACTTTCACCCGCTCTGGCACCCACACATCGTCAAGTGTGAGCCTCATCGGCCCAGGTATCGCCGAGGGCCATGTGCCATCCATCCTCAGCCAGGGCTTGGCAGGCGCAAGACCCGCGCTCCGCAGCACCCGCCCCCGCACGCCCATCGCTGTGGCATTCAGATCACACGCCATCACCACCGGGCCCTCGGCCCACGGCTCTTCGCCCGAGCCAACCACCCGAGAGGCAGCCAGCGCGATCTCGCCCCCCCGCCGCCAGCGACCGCCGCTGCGAGGTGACGGCGGCGCGATCTGAGCAACATTCAGAACGCCCGCCGGCGTCTCGATCCGAGCGATGTACACCTGCTCGTGGTCCGGGCCCGCCGGCGGCGGCACGTCCACCATCGGCCACCGGCTCAGCACCACGCACCCGGGCACGCGGCCCTCCACCCACCGCCGCTGCCCCATGTACGGATACGCCCGCGCGAGCGGCGACGACGCATCCCGCAGATGCGCCCAGATCACCTGCGGAAACTCCGTGATGACCACAACATCCGCTCCGCTCTCGACAATCGCTGCAAGCGAAGCCTCGTGCGCCTCGCTGCCACGGGCATGGAGGTTCACCTGCAGCACCTGCACATCGCCTTCATCGCTCGCCATCGGCAGCCACAGCGGGCGACCGGGCACCAACACGCCGCCGAGCACGCCCGCCGAGAGCAGCATCAACACCGCCGGCCCGCGCAGCGCACGCCACCTGGCGATCAACATGGTCATCAAAGCCGCACAGGCCCCGACGATGGCAACCGCCATGGACCAAGGCCCGCACACCATGACCAAAAGATCCGCAAGCCACAGCACCGGCGCGATGAACACCGCACCAGCGACCACAGCGCACCACGACGCCATGAACCACGCGACAACCTTCACCCACACCGGGGCGCGATATCTCTTCTCCGCCGACTCGTGCTCTGGCGGCGGAATCGGCATGACCAGATCCGGTCCGGGTGCGATCAGCCCAGCGGCAGCACCGGAGCCTTGCCGACGCTGTAGTAGTGCCAGCCCATCTCGCCCAGGTTGTTCCGGCGATACAGGTTGCGACCATCAAAGATCGCCTTGCCCGCCATCAACTCGCCCAGCTTCGCAAAGTCCGGGCTCTTGAACTCATCCCAGTCCGTGCTGATGACCAGCGCATCGGCGCCGCGGACGCACTCGTACATGTCGTCGAACAACTCGATGACCGCGCCCATCTCCTTGCGGACATTGTCCATGGCGACCGGGTCAAAGCCCCGTGCCTTGGCGCCAGCGCCGCACGCGCGCTTGACCAGCGCCAGCGCCGGAGCTTCGCGGATGTCATCCGTCTGGGGCTTGAAGGCCAGACCCCAGAACGCAATGGTCTTGCCCTGCATCGCGGGCTCGCCGCCAAAGTGGCTGACGATCTTCTTGAAGAAGCGGTCGCGCTGCCTCTGGTTGGTCTCGTGCACCGAGCTGCTGATGGGTGTGGGCACGCCGGCCTTGTCGCCCATCATCATGCACGCGAGCGTGTCCTTGGGGAAGCACGACCCGCCGTAGCCAAGACCCGGGTAGAGGAACGCGTGCCCGATGCGAGAATCGCTGCACATGCCCTCGCGCACCTTGGCGATGTCTGCGCCGTACGCCTCGCACAGGTTGGCCATCTCGTTGATGAAGCTGATCTTGGTCGCAAGGAAGTTGTTCGACGCGTACTTCACCATCTCGCTGGACGAAACATCCATGATGAAGATCGGGTGGCCGTTGCGAACAAACGGGTCGTAGAGATCGCGGAACTTCTCCGCCGTCTCCTCGTCCTCGACGCCCACCACAACGCGGTCGGGCTTGAGGAAGTCATTGACCGCTGCGCCTTCCTTCAGGAACTCGGGGTTGTCCGCCACCGCAAAAGGGATGTCCGGGCCGACGCGCTCGCGGATGCGATCGCGCACGTAGAGCGTCGTGCCCACGGGCACCGTCGACTTGACGACGATGACCTTGCGCTTCTGGTTCGGGCCCAGCTCCTTGAGCACGTCGGCGATGTCATCCGCCGCCGACTCGATGTACTTGAGGTCCGTGTGGCCGTTCTCATCCGAGGGCGTCCCGACGCAGATGAAGATCATCTCGGCGTCTCGATACGCCTCGCTCTTATCGAGCGTGTAGGTAAGCCGGCCAGCCTCGGCGTTCTTGATCATGAGCTCGGTCAGGCCCGGCTCGTAGATAGGGCAGATGTTCTGCTTGAGCTTGTCGATCTTCTCAGGATCCACATCCAGACAGACCACATCGTTGCCCGTGTTCGCCAGGCACACGCCCGTCACCAGACCGACGTACCCAGTTCCAACCATGGTCAGTTTCATCGCTCGGCCCTATCTCCCGCTTTGGCGCTGCTCGCCCGGCGCGGGTGCCTGCTGCTTCATGCTCTTGCTTCCATGCCGGCGGCATACACACCCGCCCGCATTGCTCTATCGGGCATCGCCCTCAATAGTTCGGCGTCGGAGCACGAAACGCGCTCAGATCACGCCCGCGGAACCACTCGATCGTCTTCTCAAGCCCCTCGCGAAGCTGCACCTTCGGCTCCCAACCGCCAAGGTGCTTCCGCGCCAGCGTGATGTCAGGCTGACGCTGCTTGGGATCATCCGCCGGCAACGGCTTGTAGCTGAACTCCTTGTGAGGATTGCCCGTCAGCTCCACCACAAGCTCGGCAAGCTGCTTGATCGTGAACTCGTTGGGATTGCCGATGTTCACCGGCCCCACAAAGTCATCCGGCCCATTCATCATCCGGATGATCGCCTCGACCAGATCATCGCGATAGCAGAAGCTCCGCGACTGAGAGCCGTCACCAAACATGCTGATCTGCTCGCCCGCGAGCGATTGACGAATGAAGTTGCTCACCACCCGGCCATCAAATGGATGCATGCCCGGGCCGTACGTGTTGAAGATCCGCACCAGACGGATGTTCACGCCGTTGTGACGCCAGTAATCGAAGAACAGCGTCTCCGCCGCCCGCTTGCCCTCGTCGTAGCACGCGCGGGGGCCGATCGGGTTGACGTTGCCGCGATACGTCTCCGGCTGGGGGTGCACATCCGGGTCGCCGTAGATCTCGCTGGTCGAAGCCTGCAGGATCTTCGCCCGGCATCGCTTGGCCATGCCCAGCATGTTGATCGCGCCGAGCACAGACGTCTTCATCGTCTTGATCGGGTTGTACTGGTAGTGACCCGGTGCCGCGGGGCACGCCATGTTGTAAATCTCGTCCACTTCGAGAAACAACTCGTGCGTGATGTCGTGCCTCAGGAACTCGAAGTTGCCGCAGCCAAGCAGATGCTCGATGTTGAACTTCTGGCTCGTGAACAGGTTGTCCACGCAGACCACGTCCTGCCCCTCGTTGACGAGCCGCTCGCACAGGTGAGAGCCGAGAAACCCCGCCCCGCCCGTCACAAGAATCCGTTTGATAGTCATCGGTTGAAACTCGTGGCCCGTCGTCCCGGCCCGCTGTCCCTGGCCGCCGAAAGATGAACCGCCGGCCACGCCATCCATGTCCTGACGCAGAAGCCCGAACCGCCCGAGCCCCTCCCATCAAACCGTGCCTGCTTGATCGTCCAGCCAGACCCCTTCATTGAGCCCAACCGCCAATCCCGCGAAACCCGCCGCTGAAGCTGGAAATCACCTTCGCCGCGACGTCGGCACGGGCAGCCATCGTAGGCCCATCCACTCCGCACACCCCGCCCAATCAGGGCTCGCAAAGCCCGTCCGCGGGCACACACCAACTCACAATCCCGGTGAATCACGCAGGCTTTGCGCTCCTGCCCGCCGATGCTCCGCCGCCGACACGCTGCATCCACGACCACTGCCGCTCGAGCCCGTCCTCCAGAGAAACCCGTGGCAGGTAGCCAAGCTCTGCCTCGCTCCGCGAAAGATCGGCCCACGTCCGATCCACATCCCCGGGCTGCGCCTCCGCACGCTCGATGACGGGCTCCACCCCCACCACACGCCCGACCGCAGCCAGCAGCGCGTCAAGCCGAACCGGGCTCGATCCACCCAGGTTCCACGCCCGATAGCCGTGCGCGTCGATCGCGCCATACGCCGCCAGCACGCCATCCACGATGTCATCAATAAAGGTGTAGTCCCGGCTCGTTGAGCCATCGCCGAACATCCGGATGGGCTCGCCCCGGCGGCAGCGCTCGAGAAACACATGGATGCCAAGGTCCGGCCGCTGCCGAGGCCCATAGACCGTAAAGAACCGCAGCATCGCCACGGGCAGCCCCGTCAACGCATGATGCGTCGAGCCCATCAACTCGCACGCCCGCTTGGTCGCCGCGTACGGACTGATCGGCTCGACCGCCACCGCCGTCTCGCTGAACGGCACCTCCGAAGCATTGCCGTACACCGAACTCGAGGACGCCGCGACCACCCGCTGGACGCCCGCCCGGCTCGCCTCGGTCAGCACCACGCTCGTCCCGACGACATTGCTCGTCGCATACCCCGCGGGATCCTCAATGCTCGGCCGCACGCCCGCCTTGGCTGCCAGGTGTATCACGCCCTCGCAGCCGGCCATCGAGCGGGCAACCGCGTCCTCGTCGGTCAGGTCCGCCTCCGCGAGGGAGAACGACCCGCTCTCCCGCAAGGCCGCAGCCTCACATGCAGCGATATTGGCCTCCTTGATCGACCGCTCGTAGAAGCCGTCGAAGTTGTCGAGCCCGACCACCTCAGCGCCGAGGCCGATCAACCGTTCTGCGACATGAGAACCAATGAAGCCCGCTGCCCCCGTCACCAGCACGCGCCGCCCGCTCCATTGGCCCATCGCCTGCTCCTCTTCGACGGATCAACCCGCCTGTGCCGCCAGCCGCTCGCAACAGAGCCGAACAAGCCACATCGACAAGCCACATTGATAGGCCCGGCTCAGCATCCCGACAGCGGCCGCCATCGCTCCTCGCGCGTACACCACCCGAATTCATCGGCAAACGCCCGAAAAAAACAAGCAGGGCGCCATCTATTCGACGGCGCCCCGCTGGAGGAGAGAGAGATCTGGTCTAAGTCTACCGAACTATCGGTCCAAAGACGGTTCTTTCAATCAATATAAACACGACATTTGCGGAACTTCACTTGACACCCCAGTTCACGAGGTCTACGTCCGCTTCCCGTCGCCTAGGCATAACCCCTGCCCCGATGCAAGGTTAGCGACGCGCTAACCTCAGTCCCCACCCCCCGTGGCTGGCTCAGAACCGCCCTCAGATTTTTTTTCGCCTTCCTCGGGCAAAATCAGTTGATCCAGCTTGAGCTCAGCCACAGACGGTGCCGGCTTGCCCCCGTCCGCCCTCGGTGGAGCCACCTCCTGCGGCTTCAACAGCCGCCCAGCCAACTCGCGCACAGCCTCGCGGCGGGCCTCGCCCTCCAGCGCGTCGAGAGACGCCCGCTGCTCGTCCGTCAACTGCCCGTACAACGCCTCGGCAAGCTCGCCGGTGGCCTGCGCCTCTTCCAGCATCGCCCGCTGCTGGCTCAACGTCGGGGCAAGCTCATCCTCCGACCGGCCCTCGCGCTGCGCCGCCCGGCGCATCTCCCGCTGCTCGCGCTCAATCCGGCGCTGCGTGCGAAGCTCCGTCAGCTTCGCCGCCATCGCATCGCGCTGCGCCTCGCTCAGCTCAGCCCAGATGCCGCTCTGCGCCTCCCAAGGTGACGGCGTGCCCTGGCGGATCTGCGTGAGCCGCCCGCGCGCATCCTTCGCACTCGCCAGCACCGTCGGGCCCGCTGCATCGGCCGCCGCGCCACCCGACATCGATCCACCCATTGGGCTGGCCATCGAGCCGGCCATGGCCTGCGTCATGCCCATCGCATCCGCGATCGGTGCAGCCAGTTCGCGCCCCACCGCGTCGGCCGACCACCCCTGCTCCTTCGCCTGCTGGCCAAGCCGAACCATCCACCCCATCCGCTTGGCCTCGTCCTCGGGCAGCAACCCCTGGATCGACTCGAGATCCTCCAGCACCGTCGCGTAGTACGCCCCGATCGTGTGCCGCCAGCCCGTCTCAAAGCCCTTGACCATCTCGACCTGCTCGGCGCTCAGAGCCGCCTCGCCCTCGAGGCCACGCACCATCTTGACGTAGTCGCCCATCGAAACGGAGTCCCGAACCACCATCGGGCTGTTCTTCAGCGCCTGGCCAAACGTGTTCTCCATCCCCGGCGGCAACTCCACCCGCACACTCGGACCCGCCAGGAGCGGCTGCGACACATCGCCCTGCGTCTGCGCGCACGCAGCGGCGCTCAACCACAGGACGCACCCGCCCGCCAGCCCCTTCCCCACAACGCTCGTGCTCCTCGTCTGCATCGGGTCTCCCTTCGACTGCGTGGCGGTCTCTTGCACGCTGCACCCCTAGCGTACAGGCACCATGGCCCTCTCTAAAGACCAGATCACCCAGGCCCTCCGCGATACGCCCACTCCGGGCCAGCCCGGCTCGCTCGCCGATGTGCTCGAGTGGGTCGCCACCTGCGAGTCCGCGGTCAGCCTCAAATTCCACCTGCCCGAGTCCGTCGAGCCCGACCCCGTCGCCATCGCTGCGCACAAGGCCATCAAGGCCCTTGCCTTCGGAGAAGATGAGCCGCTCACCAGCTTCATCTGCGACTTCGTCGACAAGCAGGGCAGCGTGCTGCTCACCCGTGCCATCGGCGAAACGCCCCCCGCAGAACTCGATCGGTCTGGTGAGCAGCAGGCCTCCGCGCCACCGCCCCAGGCCACGCCGGGCCACCGCCCCATCCCGGGCCTTGCCCAGCCCGACAAGCCGCTGAGCCGTGTGAAACACATCATCGCTGTGGGCGCTGGCAAGGGCGGCGTGGGCAAATCCGCCGTCGCCGTCAACACAGCCGTCGCGCTGGCGCGCAAGGGCCACGCAGTCGGCCTGCTCGATGCCGATATCTACGGCCCGTCACTCCCCACCATGCTCGGCCTGCAGAGCATCGACCAGTCCGTCCACGAGGGCAAGCTCCAGCCGCACGCGGTTCACGGCATCAAGGCCATCACCCTCGGCAAGCTCGTCGACCCAGACAAGCCGCTCATCTGGCGCGGCCCCATGGCCCACGGCGCCTTCACCCAGCTCACCGACCAGACCGCCTGGGGCGAACTCGACTACCTCATCATCGACCTGCCCCCGGGCACCGGCGACATCGCGCTGACCATGGCGCAGACGCTCAAGCTCCGCGGCGCGGTCATCGTCTGCACACCCCAGCAGGTCGCTCAAGACGACGCTGTGCGCGCTATGCGCATGTTCCAGCAGCTCAACATCGACATCCTCGGCGTGGTTGAAAACATGAGCTACTTCATCGGTGACGACGGCAAGACCTACGACCTCTTCGGCCGGGGCGGCGCAGAACAAATGGCCCAGCGCTTCGGCGTGCCATTCCTCGGCGCGATCCCCATCACCATGCAGCTCCGCATCCACTCCGACTCGGGCCGGCCCACCGACAACTTCGACCCCGCCATCAGCGGCGAGCGCCTGCCCAAGGCCCTCGAGACCATGGCTGCCAACATCGAGAGCCAGGCCGCCCTCGCCTCCATGCGCTCGGGCTCAGCAGGCCCCACTCTCTCGATCAGCTGACGCGCCCAGGCCCCGTGCCGAACTGGGCTTGCGCCAACATGCAAGGCCGCGCTTCGCACGCAGCCCAAGCCGAGGTAAGCTGGCGGGGTTCCGTGCACACTTTCATCCTCAAACCGCTTGCACCAAGGACCACACGATGAGCCAGGCCCCCGCAGCAAAAGCCATTGATCCCCGCATCATCGAAGTCGCCAAAGCGACCGTCGAGCACGTCAACTCCGGCGCGACGAGCGACGCGCCCCTCTGGGACAAGTACTGGCACAACGACTTCGTCTCCGTCGAGGGTGACGGCATGGAGTTCGCGGGCCGCGAGGCTGTGCAAGGCAAGCACGACTGGTGGAACAACGCCATGACCGTGCACTCCTGCAAGGCCGAGGGACCCTACATCGCGCCCGATGGCTTCGCCGTCCGCTACATCATCGATGTCGAAGCAAAGGATGGCTCCATGCCACGCCGAACCATGGACGAGATTGCCTACTACACCATGACCGACGGCAAGGTCACCCGCGAGGTCTTCATGGGCGACCCAAGCGACCACTGCTGAACCGCCAACACGCGCTCCAGCGTTCGCCGCTTCATCCGAAAACAACAACCGCCCGGGCAACTGCTCGGGCGGCTGTGTTTCACATGCGTTGTCTTGCCGGCTCTCAGCCAGTCGGCTCTCAGCCAACAAGCTCATTGAGCTTGCCCGCGATCTGGTCGCGCGGCGCGAGGCCCACGTGCCGGCCTGCAAGCTCGCCGTTCTTGAAGTAGAGCAGCGTCGGGATCGACTGCACGTCGTACTTCACCGCCAGGTCCTGGTGTGCATCGATATCGACCTTGGCGACCTTGGCCTTGCCAGCGAACTCGTCGGCCAGCGCGTCGATCGTCGGGCCCAGTGCCTTACACGGGCCGCACCACTCGGCCCAGAAATCAACCACAGCAACGCCCTCACCCTCGAGCACTTCGCTCTGGAACGTCTCCGCGTTCAGGTGAAGCGTGTTTCCGGTCTGCGAACCCATGTCGAGCCTCCTTCATCGTGCGATCACGAACTGATCAATGCGCCCAGTCCGTCCCGCCATGTCGCGTTCATATCAAGTCTAGGTATACCGATTTCGCCCGCCGGGTATTCCCCAGCCCAAGCGAGCCTTCGGTGGACATCCACCGACCTCGGCACAGCTTAGTCCGTCTCAGCCGCCCGCACGCCGGCGAGCCGCCCGCACGTGCCCCACCGCCTCATCGATCGCCCGCGTCACGTCGTCGTTGACCACCCAGTGGCTGTACACCCCGCTCTCGCGGGCCGCAGCGATCTCCCGCTGAGCCTCCGCAAACCGCCGCTGGATAGCAGCTTCCGGCTCTCGCTTCCGCGCCCTGAGCCGCTCGAGCAGCACCTCCTCGCTCGGCGGCAGAATGAACACGCCCAGCGCCTCGGGCATCCGCTCCTTGACCTGACGCGCCCCCTGCACATCGATGTCCAGGATCACCAGCCGGCCCCGGCGAAGCTGCTCATCCACCCAGTCTCTCGGCGTGCCGTACCGCTTGGTGAACACCTCCGCCCATTCGAGCAGCGCGTCCTTTGCGACCATCTCGTCAAACGCTGCGTCATCGACGAACCGGTAGTCCACCCCCTCCACATCCGCCTCGGTCTTCTCACGCGTCGTCACACTCACGCTGAAGACGGAGTCGGCCACGCTCCGCTCGATGCCCCGCGTGATCGTCGTCTTGCCCGCGCCGCTGGGCCCGCTGACGATCAGCAACAACCCCGCATCGGTGTCCGTCTCGAGCCTGTGTCCGCCGGCTGCACTCACGATGCTGCGCTCCTGTTCCAGTTGCTCCGTCACGCTCGCTCACCGCCCGTCGCCAGACACCAGCAGAGCACCGCCATTCGCACCGCCACGCCCACCGCCACCTGCCGAAGCACCACGCTGCGCGCGCCCTCCGCCAAACACGCCCCGCTCGCCACCTCGGGGTCGATCTCAAGACCCACGTTCATCGGCCCCGGATGCATCACCACCGTGCCGGGCCGAAGCGCTCGCCCGCGCTCGCGCGTCAGACCGAACCTGCCGCGGTACGAACTCGTCACCCGCGCACCCCGCTCAAGCTGCACGCGAAGCATCATCACCGCATCGGCGCGCATCAGCGCTGCATCAAAGTCCCGCTCGATCTCCCCGCCCTCACCCAGCAGCCCGCCGAGCGACTCCGGCACCAATGGCGCGGGGCCCACCAGCGTGATCGATGCGCCCAGCGCCTGCATCGCAGCCATCGATGACCGCGCAACCCGCGAGTGCAGCACATCACCCACGATCGCCACGCGCTTGCCCCCAAGCGAGAACGCGCCCTCATCACGCCCGAGTGCCTCGCACAGCGTGAACGTATCGAGTAGCCCCTGCGTGGGGTGCTCATGACGACCATCGCCCGCATTCAGAATCGGCACGCCCGATGCCTTCGCCGCCGCCACAGCCGCGCCCGAAAGGCCGCTGCGCACCACGATCGCGTCAGCGCCCATCGCCTCGATCGTGCGCACGGTGTCCGCGAGCGACTCGCCCTTGGCCGTGGAGTTCAGGCTCGAAAAGTCCACGACCTCCGCGCCGACGCGGTGTGCCGCCATCGCAAAGCTGCCGCGGGTCCGCGTCGAGTGCTCGAAGAAGACGGTGGCGATCGCCCGCCCGCTGAGCACATCGAGCCTGGGGTCGGGATGCCGTGCGTGCTGGAGCATGGCCCGCGCCGAGGCGAGCAGGCCGCGCAGCTCCTGTGCATCCATGCCACGAAGGCCGAGCAGATGTCGGCCTCGGGTCAGGTGTGGGGTTGGTCCTGCTGAACTGTGCGCCTGCATGCTCGGGGCGAGTGTAGCGATCGCTGCCCGCCGAGCTTTGACCTCGAGCCCCGCTCTCGGCCAGACGCCAGAATCGAGGCGCTGATCAGTCGATGTAGCCCGCCGAGCGAGCCATCTGCTTGCCCAGCGCATCGCCCGCGATCAACGGCTCGGCCTGGGCGCTCGAGCCATCCCACGCCTGGCGCTCACGACGCTCACTGAGCCGCTTCAGCGCCGCCTCGTACCGCTCGGGACTGATCTGCTTGCGCTCAAGCTCCCGACGCAGCAACTGGGCCCGCTCGGACTCGATCGTCTCCGCATCCGCTGCCGACCGAACCGTCATCGAGCCCTCAAACCCATCATCGGCCCGGCTCATCGATGCCACCGGCTCTGCGCTGGCCGTATGCGTGGGCTCAGCAGCGGGCATCAGCGAAGGAGCGTGCGGCACATCCCAGCCCGCGGGCTCAATCACGGGAAGCAGTTCGGCCGCGTCGTCGGTGTGCATGGTCATCGGCACCGCAGCAGCCGTGGTCTCGGGCTCCGGCTCACGCGCGGGGCTCGAAGCCACCGTCGGCATGGGCGTGGGAACCAGGTCCCAGCCCGCACGCGTCGGCGCAGACCGCGGCCGGTCATTCCAGCCCTCGGGAGCGGGGAACATCGAGGCCAGCGTACTGACGTTTGTGCTTGATGAGCGCTGGGTCGTGGTCGTCACCTCGGAGGTCTGCACCTGCTCGAACGCCCCGGCCGCCTGGACCGTCTCGGTCTCCACAGCAGCAGCAGCCTGAGCAGTCACCACCGGCTCCACTGCCGGCTCAGCGACTGGATCAACCGCCGCCACAGGCTCGCCGATCGGCTCGCTCTGGACAACCGGCTGGGCCTCTTGGTCGACCGCCGTGGTGGTCTGCGCGACGGGTGCAAGCTCGGTCTCGATGGCCCGACGCGCCTCCTCGATAGCGCTGACAGCGTCCGCAGCGGTTGCCGCTGGAGCGGTCCACGCCTGCGTCACAGGCTGGGCCTGGGTCTCTGGCTGGGTCTGGGTCTGGGGCTGGCTCACCACCTGAGCCGTCGTGGTGGTCGAGGCGCCGCTGGGCAGCGGGGTCGGAACAAGACCAGCAAATCGGGCCGAGGGCGTCCATTCGCGCTCCCAGAGCCCCGGCTGGCGGGTCGATGTCGTCGCGCTGCGCTCTTCAAAGTTCCGGCTGCCGGTGGGCACCAGAGCCGACCGATCGAACGGGATGGGATTGGGTCGCCGGCGTGAGGGCTCATCGGGCGTGGACGTGGAGCCCACGTCCGCCGAGGCTTCATCGGGCAGCGTGGCCAGAGCCATCGAGGCGAGAATGTCAGCGGCCCGCATCGGGCGTTGACGCTCGACTGCCACCGGCTCCATCATCTGAACGGGCCGCTCAGGACGCACCCGCTCGACCGGGATGGACTGCAACGCGCCCTGGGCCTCCACCATCGCGGGCTGAGGCCAGGCTCCCTCCAAGGCACTGGCCGAACCAGCACATCCCAGAAGAATCGCGGCCGAAACCAAAGCCGTCTGTCGATGCATAACGTCCATCGTGCACTCCATTCACCCCAGTGCGCAAAACCTGCACCCCCGAGGCACTCAACATGAACCACTCCGCACCCCGACGCTTCGTGGTCGGAATCTCCGGAGCTTCCGGTGCTGCCTACGCGCTCCGCACGATCGAGCAGCTGCTCCTCACGGGCAACCAGGTCCATCTGGTTGTCAGTGACTACGGCAAACAACTGCTCGCTCAAGAATCCGGGGTGACCAAAGTCACCGCTGAGGATCTCTTGCCGCACCTGGCGCCGAGTCACACGCCGCAATCGAGCCCCGAGCCAGAGGCGCCCGGAACCCCTCAGTCATCATCCCTATCGGTCGCTGCCTCCCCTCCAGACCAATCCACTGCAGACAAGCGTCCAAAAACGTCTGAGTTTTCGCCCGCACATCCGGCACCCCCTCCTCACTGGAAGCCAGAACGCGACTTCCCAGAGCTCGCCAGCCGCCTCATCTGCCACCCGCACAAGAATGTCGGCGCGGTGATCGCCTCAGGCTCCTTCATCCACCACGGCATGGTCGTCGTGCCCTGCAGCTCGGCCAGCCTCGGCGCAATCGCCACCGGCTCGGGCTCCAACCTCCTCGCCCGGGCCGCTGCCGTCACCCTCAAGGAACGCCGGCCCCTCATCATCGCCCACCGCGAAAGCCCGCTGAGCCTGGTCGACATCGAGAACATGAGGACCCTCGCGCTCGCCGGCGCGATCATCGCCCCCACCAACCCCGGCTTGTATCTCTTGCCCAAGACCGTCGAACAGATCGTCGACTTCGTTGCGGGCAAGTACCTCGACCTGCTGGGCGTCGAGCACAGCCTCAACATCCGCTGGGAAGACCACGAGGCCTGATCAGTCGCCGCCTCGCTGCTGCCACCGCGGTCGCTGCTCGACCTCGATCGACGCCCCGCCCACGAGCTTGGCCGCACCGACGCCGAGCGTCTCGGTCAGCCGCTTGGCCGTCTCGGGCACCAGCCTCACGGTGTTGTGCCGGCGGGCCTCGATCTCGTAGCGCATGTCCTCGGTCTCGACCCAGACCTGCACCGGCACCACGGGCATCTTCTGCTCATCGTCCTTGACGATCGGCTGGTGCAGCAACGCCTCTTCGAGCTGCTTCAGCGCTCGACCTGCCCCGCCGTTGAGCCTCGGCTCACTGAGCACGAGCCGAAGCGAACCGCCGCGCCGGGGCACCGCCGAGATCGGCGCAAGCGCATCGACCACGATCTGCGGATCGCCCCGCTTGAGGTCCACACGCCCGAGCACGAAGATCGGCTCGTCGGTTTCAAGCAGGTGGCCATAGTTGCCGTAGCTCTCAGCAAAGAGCACTGCGTCCATCGTGCCCGACAGATCCTCGATCGTCACGATCGCCATCTTCCGACCGATGCTCTTGCCCTGCTTGAGCACGATCGTGCGCACGCTCTGCACAATGGCGGGAACCGTCACCCTCGTATCCTGCGCCTGCTCGCGGGCACCTGGGATTGTGTGCGTAGCAAAGAGCTGAGCCCAAGCACGCCACGACTCCAGCGGGTGGCTCGATACATAGAAGCCGAGCGTTTCCTTCTCCTGCCTGAGTGTCTCCGCCTCGCTCCATGCAGTCGCCGAAGCAAGCGACTGCTCGGGCGCAGCAGCAGGCTCTTCACCCGGGCCGCCGCCGCCAAAGAGCGCTCCCTGACCACTGGCCGCGTCCGCAGCAGCACGCTGACCCGCCGAGATCGCGCCCTCGGACGAAGCGATCAACGCCGAGCGCGCATCACGCCCATGCAGCGTGTCGAAACAACCGCTCTTGATCAGCGCCTCCAGCAGCGACTTATTAATGAGGCCCTGCGTGCGTGCCAAGCACCGCTCGCAGAAGTCATAGATCGAAGTGAACGGCCCCTTCTCAGTTCGCTCTTCGATCATGCTCTCGATCGCCCGCGATCCCACGCCCTTGATGGCTGTCAGACCAAAGCGGATGTGACCCGCCGCAGCGGTGCGCTCTTCGCCCTCATCAAACACAACCTCGAACGCCGAACCACTTGAGTTGATCGCCGGCGCGCGCACCTCGATGCCCTGGCTGACGAGCCTGCCCGTCGTCGGCTCGACCGTCCACGTGCGCCGGCAGTCCTCAAGATACGGGATCCAGTCGCTAACCTTCTGCGCCTGGCTCTCGAATGTC
>CAZSBR010000028.1:0-1991 GCA_964605165.1 uncultured Phycisphaeraceae bacterium | reverse complement strand
GCCACGATCGCGTAGCCCGTCGAGTGGCTCTTGTTGAAGCCGTAGCCGGCGAACTTGAGAATGAGCTCGAACAGTTCATTGGCCTTGTCTTTGTCGAGCCCCTTCTGCTGCGCACCCTCGATGAACTTGGGGCGCTCGGCATCGATGATCTTGGCCTTCTTCTTGCTGATCGCCTTGATGAGGCTGTACGCCGCGCGCAGCGGGATGCCGCCCAACTCGTGGACGATCTGCATCACCTGCTCCTGATACACCATCACGCCGTAGGTCGATTCGGTGAATCGATCGACGATCGGGTGGATCTTGGGCACGCTGTCTTCGCCGTGCTTGCGACGGTTGTAATCGGGAATCAGATCCATCGGCCCGGGCCTGAACAGCGCGTTGGCCGCGATCAGATCCTCCAGCCGGTCGGGCCGCATCTCCTGCAAGAGCCTGCGCATGCCGCCAGATTCGAACTGGAACACGCCCGTCGTGTCACCCCGCTCGAAGAGCTTGAACACCACCGGATCCGTGTGCTCGAGCCGATCAAGATCAAGGGGGTGCGCACCACCCGCCTGCTTCTCTCGCCCGACCGCACGCCAGATCTCGTCCTCACCCAGCGTCTCGTAGATCAGCTTCTTAGCACGTTCGATGACGCTCAGCGTGCGCAGGCCCAGGAAGTCCATCTTCAGCAGGCCCATGCTCTCGCACGTCGGGCCATCCCACTGCGTGATGACGTCCTCGCTCGTGCTCTGCTTGTACAACGGCACGACCGTGTCCAGCGGCACCGTTGCCACGATCACGCCCGCTGCGTGCACGCTCGCATGCCGCGCCTGACCCTCGAGCACACGCGATGTATCAATCACCGTGCGCACGGTCTCTTCCGTGTCGTACGCCTGCTTGAGATCGGGCGAGGTGGCCAGCGCCTGATCGAGCGTGATGTTGAGCTGCTCGGGAATCAGCTTGGCAAGACGATCCGCCTCGCCTAACGGCACCTCGTGGACGCGGCAGACATCGCGAATCGCAGCGCGTGCCTTGAGCGTTCCGAACGTAATGATCTGCGCCACGTGCCCGTACTTCTCGCGCACGTACTGGATCACCTCGCCCCGGCCATCCTGGCACAGGTCGATATCAATATCCGGATACTCCTTGCGGTCAGGATCCGTAAACCGCTCAAACAGCAGGCCAAAGTGCACCGGGCACGCGTTGGACAAGCCAAGCACATAACCCGTCATCGTGCCCACGCCCGAACCACGCGCCAGCGCCGGAATGCCGCGCTGACGCCCCCAGTCCACGAAGTCCCACACGATCAGGAAGTACGCGCTGATCAGCTTGTCCGACAGAATCTTCAACTCGCGGTTGAGCCTCGCCCACTTGTCAAACTGCTCGCCCGCATGCGCCTCCTCGGGCCGCGCCTCGATCGCCTCGGGCGTCCCCTCGATGACCTCATGGCGATGCTCCATGATCGATGGCCCGTACCGCCAGACCATGCCCGCTTCGCACATCATCCGAAGCGCACGATCACACTCGGTAACCAGCTCCTCCTGGCTCAGGTCGGGATCCGAAGCGGGCAGCAACTCAAACTTCGCGCACACCGCCTTGAACCACGCGGTCAGATCGCCCGCAAACGCGGGATCATCGTGCGATGGCAGCTCATCTTCACCCGGCGTCCTGACCACCACCACAGGCGCGTAGTTCTCGCCCAAGGGCAGGTCGACATCACACCTGTCCGCAATCGCCCGCGTGTTGCGCAGCGCCTCGATGCCCGCACTTCCAAACTCGTCGTTGTTGTACTGCTCGGTGTCAAACAGCGCCCACATCTGCTCGGGGCTCTTCACATAGAGCTCGGGCGTATACTTCATCCGCTGGCTGTCGCTCTTGAGCTTGCCGGTCGAGATGCAGATGAGCGTGTCGTGCGCGTCGTGGTCCTGCGCATGCAGGAAGTGGCTGTCGTTGTCGCACACCAGCGGCAGGCCCAGCTCCCGCGCCAGACGGATCAGGTGCGGGTTGATCGC
>CAZSBR010000027.1:7699-16726 GCA_964605165.1 uncultured Phycisphaeraceae bacterium | reverse complement strand
GAAGCTGGAACGCCGGCAGAAGACCCCCTCCGCCTCGCCAAGCCTCGGCACCTCCCCCGTCGGCGACGGGGGAGGATCAGCAATTGCCCGCGTGCACATGTCCATGGCTCTGGTCTGTCCCATTGCCCATTGCCCACGGACCATTGCCGTCTGCTTCTGGCCCATTGCCCGCTGCTTTGGCTCTGCTCTCTCTGCGTTCAGGCTCAGCGCCTCTGCGTTCAAGGCCCCCGCCCCGGCATGGATGGCCCAAAAACCGGCCACACGTGGCCCGAACCCGTCCGGATACCGCATAAGTTCTTTGGATGAAATGGCTTAGCGCCGTATCCTGGCCTGCTTGCAGCCATTCGCTGCCCCCCACCATCCCCCGGCGACCAAAAAGCCCCCGCCCAAGGAGCCCGAGATGAGACGAGCGTGCGTGATCCTCACCGCGAGCCTGGCCGCCGCCGCCAGCGGCCAGCTTCTCAATGAAGAAGCGAAGTTCGCAGCGCCCGACGGCAGTGCCGCCGACTTCTTCGGCAGCGCAGCCGCGATGGTGGGCGATACCGCGATCATCGGTGCGCCCGGTGATGACGACCTCGGCAACGCGTCGGGCTCGGCCTCCATCTTCGATGTGGCAACACAGCAGCGGCTCGTCAAGCTGACGGCTTCGGACGGCGCTGCCGGCGACGAGTTCGGGACAAGCGTGGCCATCGACGGCGGGCTTGCGATCGTCGGCGCTCCCGGTGCGGACGGTGCGGCACCCTCGAGCGGCGCGGCGTACGTGTTCGACACGGCCACGGGAGCACAACTCTTCAAGCTGGTTGCATCGGGTGGCGCAAACGGCGACGCGTTCGGACGCAGCGTGGCCATCGCGGGCGGGCTTGCGCTCGTCGGTGCCGATTTCGACCAGGAAGCGGGCATCGTTTCGGGCTCTGCTTCCATCTTCGATCTCAACACGGGGCTTGAACTCCAGAAACTGCTGCCAGCCGACCCCGTCGAGGGCGGACAGTTTGGCAATGCCGTGGCGATGGCGGGCACCACGGCGATCGTCGGGGCTGTCGCTGACGACGAGAACGGCGAGTTTGCCGGCGCGGTCTACATGTTCGACGCTTTGAGCGGCACGCAGGTCCGCAAGCTGCTCGCAAGCGACGGGGCTCGCAACGACCTCTTTGGTGAAGCCGTGGCCGCCGACGGTTCGACGCTCGTGATCGGTGCTTCGCGAGCGGGCGGCATCGGCGCGACGTACATCTTCGACCTCACCAACGGAGCCGAGCTGCTGAAGCTGACGCCCAGCGATGGTGCGTTCTTTGATACCTTCGGGCGCTCGGTGGCCCTCAGCGGCAGCACGGTCGTCGTGGGCTCGCTCAGCGATTCGCTGGCCGGCGCGGCCTACCTCTACGACCTTGCCACGGCACAACAGGTCGCACGGCTCGAGGCAAGCGACCGTCAACCCGTGGATCTGCTCGGCGTGGCGGTTGCGATCGACGCCACGACGGTGCTCGCGGCCGCGCCGTTCGATGACGATCTCGGTGACGACGCCGGCGCGGCCTATCTCTTCGATGTCACGCCGCCGTGCCCCGCCGATGTGGCCGATGAGTTCGGCGCAGCGGGCCCCGATGGACAGGTGAGCTTCGGCGACCTCCTCTTTGCCCTCGGTCTGCTCGGGCCATGCCCCGGAGGCACGCCCGGCTGCACCTTCGACAT
Source organism: uncultured Phycisphaeraceae bacterium (assembly GCA_964605165.1). GTDB lineage: Bacteria > Planctomycetota > Phycisphaerae > Phycisphaerales > UBA1924 > OFTM382. The sequence goes on along the minus strand of CAZSBR010000027.1, from coordinate 15,043 downwards.
CGCCGATGATGCCGGATTTGCGGGGGCAGACGGCCAAGTCTCCTTCGGTGACTTCCTCTTTGCCATCGCTGCCACGGGTCCATGCCCCTAGCCGGCTCTTGCGGACACCGCAGCGTGCTTGCCGCATAGCCTCTGGCCATGCGCGCAATCATCATCGGCAAACAAGGCTGGCCCGTCAGCGACAACATCTCTTTGGGCGACATCGAAGACGCGCCCAAGCCGGCTCGCGGCGAGGTCAGGCTGCGTGTGCTCGCCAGTGCGTTCAATCACATGGACCTTTGGGTCGGTCGCGGCGTGCCGGGGCTGACGCTCGACTACCCACGCACAAGCGGATGCGATGCCTGCGGCCAGATCACGGACGTTGGCGAGGGTGTCGACGAACGCTGGCTGGGCAAACGCGTCATCTTCAACGCCGCCATCGAGCTTGAGGAACATCACCGCCCGGGTGACCCGCCCGGCTCGACCCTGAGCCCGAATTACGAACTCATCGGCGAACACCGCTCGCCCGGTGCGCATGCTGAGCAACTGACTTTGCCCGTCGATCGCTGCGCTGAAGTGGGCGATGCCGATCCGATCGAGGCCGCGGGCTTTGGCTTGGTGTCCCTCACGGCCTGGTCGATGCTCATCACCAAGGCTGAGCTCCGCTGCGGGCAGAGCGTGCTCATCACCGGCATCGGTGGAGGCGTGGCCACGGCGAGTCTGGCCATCGCGCGGCACTTTGGCTGCCCGGTCATCGTCACCAGCCGCCATCAATGGAAGCTCGACGAGGCCGTCAAGCTCGGGGCAGACCGCGGCATCCTCGATGATGGCAGCGACTGGTCCAAAGAGGTCCGCGCGTGGACGGGTAAGCGGGGCGTCGATGTGTGCATCGATTCCGTCGGCAAGGCCACGCACCTGAACTGCATCAAGAGCCTGGCCCGCGGCGGGGCGTACGTCACCCCCGGCTGCACCACCGGGCCCGATGCGACGACGGACCTGGCCCGCCTCTTCTGGAACCAGCTTCGATTGCTCGGTTCAACCATGGGCTCCAGCGATGAGTTCAGCGAGGTGGTCAGCCTCTTCCGTTCGGGGGCGCTCAGGCCGGCCATCGACAAGGTCTACAAGCCCGAGCAGTGCGTTGAGGCGTACAAACGACTCGAAGCGGGCGAACAATTCGGTAAACTCGTCATCGACTGGCGGTGAGCAGACGCGTGCGCTCGCCGCGGGCGGCGGTGCGACTCGATCATCGGCCGAGCACATGCCATGCGGACCGCGTGCCGCGGCGATAGACCGGCGGAACATCGCCCGGCGGGCGCACATCGGTCAGCCAGATGAGCGTGGCGTAGCGCGCAGCGGCCTTGCGCTGCCAGTAGGCATCGTCGCCGAGGATGTGGGCGTCATAGTCGGCACGCAGCCGCTCGATGTCCGCCGCATCTGCCAGCGCTGTCGAGAGAACGCGTCCCGCGCTGGCCCTGGCAAAGAACCCGCCGCCGCTGATCTTGAAGTGCAGCACATCGCCGGTGGACACGCGGCCAAAGGGCGGGATCTTCGCAGCACTCAACCGGCACTCGATCGTCTTGCGGCCTTCAACAATCGCCCCGGCGTAGCGGCGATGCACGATGACCACATGCTCACGCTGCAGCTGGGTGACCGTGAGCGTCACATCGCACCGCTTGCCGCTTCGCCCGCTCGCATGCGCTCGATCGCAGCGGTCGTGCTTCGGCCCGGCACGAGATCAATGAGCACGACCTCGCCCCCTGCCGCCTCGACCACCTCGCGGCCGACGACCTCGCGGCCCGCGTAGTCCGCGCCCTTGACCAATACGTCGGGCCTCAGCGCGTCGATCAGCCCGATGGGTGTCGGTTCATCGAAGACGACGACCGCATCCACCGCCCGAAGTGCCGCAAGCACTCGGGCACGGTCCTGCTGGGAGTTGATCGGCCTGCCCTCGCCCTTCAGACCCCGCACGGATGCATCGCTGTTGAGCCCGACGATGAGTTCATCGCCCTGGGCCCTGGCTCTCTCGAGCAGCCACACATGCCCAGCGTGCAGGACATCAAAGCAGCCGTTGGTGAACACGATCCGCTTGCCGCTGGTTCGTGCCGCCTCGGCGTGGAGAACCGCATCTTCGAGCGTCATGAGCCCGCCGTCGGCGTGCCCGGCTTCACGCTTGGCCGCCGCGAGCACCTTGGCCAGCGGGATCGGCTCAACACCGAAGACCTCGACTTCAAGGCCGGCCGCAAGGTTGGCAAGCCGCGTGCTCGCCGCCCAATCAAGGCCCTGTGCGCGGCCCGCTGCAAAGCCCGCGAGGAACATGTCGCCAGCGCCCGTCACGTCGTAGACATCGCGCGCGACCGTGGGCACGGACAGCGGCGGCGCATCGGGCTCATAGAGCAGCGCGCCGTGACGATCCAATGTCAGAGCGACCGCCCTGCAGCCGAGCATCTCGACGAGCTTCTCCGCAAGTCGCACGTTCTGGGCCGCCGTCGCCTCGGGGCACGTCTTCATGCCCGTCGCACGCTCCGCCTCGTTGCGGTTGGGCGTGATCGCCGACACGCCGGCGTACCGCGAGAAGTCATCGATGGATGCAGGATCCACGAGCACTTCGGTGCCGGCCCGTCTGCTTTGCTCGACGACCCGGGCAACGACCGCCTCGCAGCACACGCCCTTGTCGTAATCCTCGACACAGACGATGTCTGATTGTGTCAGCGCCGCTTCAAAGCACTTCAGCAGCGTGGCCTGCAACTGGGCGTCGGGTGCTTCTCGGCTCTCTTCATCGAGCCGGAACATCTTCTGCGGATGCCGCTGCTGAGCAAGACCAATCAGGTTTCGCTTGGTGGTCGTCGGGCGGTCCGGGGCTATCAAGAGCCCTGCGCAGTCCACGCCCGCATCCTCGAGAATCCGCCGGAGGATGACCCCCGCCTCGTCATCGCCCACCACCCCGATGACGGCCACCTGCCCCCGGAGCGCCGCCAGATCGAGTGCGAGATTCGCTGCACCGCCCGGAGAGTGCCTCCGCTCCCGCACCCGGAGCACGGGCACCGGCGCGTCAGCGCTGAGCCGCTCGGCATCGCCCAGCACCAGTTCATCGAGCATGAAGTCGCCCAACACGACCGCCCGGAAGGGCTTCCAGCTCTCCAGTGCGCTCACAACCTTTTCGAGCAGCGGGTCTTGCATCGCAGCATTCTAGCTGGCCGTCATTGATGCTCCCGGCTCAGCGTCGTGCCTTCTGCCAGCTCTTCCGCCTCCACCGAGTTCGCGTGCGCTGCCAGCACCTCCTCAAGGTCAGCCCGAAGCGCAGCCTCACCGCGATCGAACTGCATCTGGAGCACTGGCCGCACGATCGGGCAAGGCCAGGTGCTCGCCGGAATCGCACCGAGCTTCGTCCAGTCCTTGGCCGTTACCACCAGCGCCTGGGCCCCCCGCTGCGTGACACTGGTCTGCAGCGTTCGGACATCGGCTCGATCAAACACGTGGTGGTCCCGATACGTCCGCCCGGCCACCTCGGTGCCCGTCGCTCTGCTCACCGACGCCAGAAACGGGCCCGGATTACCAATCGCGCAGGCAGCGACGACCTGCCGCCCGCGGAGCCACGAAACGGGCTCGGTCCGCTGCTCACCCGAGGGCTCGGTGATCTCAAGACGTGTCCACGCATGGCGGGCGACCGCATCGATACCTCGTCCCATCTCGTCGGACAACCACTGCTCGAGCCGCTGCAAGTCTGCTTCTCGCACAGCCTCGGCGTGGGTCACAACAACATGCGTCGCACGACGGAGGGACTCGACGGGTTCACGCAGCCACCCCGCCGGCAGCAGGCGATCATGCTGAAGTGGCCTCGACGCATCAATGAGCACGATGTCCATCTGGCGAGCGATGCGCCGATGCTGGAAGCCATCATCGAGCACGACGCAATCAACACGCTGGCCTCGCTCGGTTGCGAACAGATCGATAAGCCCCTCAAGCCGCTGCGGCTGGGCAACCACGGGCACCTCATTGAAGCGTTGGCGGTAGAGTTCTGCCTCATCCGAAAGGCCGTTGCGAGAGCGGTAGCCACGCATGGCAACCGCCGGGTCGTGGCCCTCGGCAAGAAGCGTCTCGAGCAGCCAGGCCACCATCGGCGTCTTGCCGGTACCTCCCACCGTCAGATTGCCAACGCTCACGACAGGCCGATCGATGGTCACCACCCCGAGACCTGCATCGAACTTCGCCGACCGTGCCGCCAGACCCCGGGCATACACCCGCTCGCCGAGAGCCGAGAGCCACGCTGGAAGCCGGGCAGGACCCGTTTCAGCGCCGCCGGGAGGTTCCGGTCGATCACTCTGCATGGTCGCCGCGATCCGTACTCGGAAGTGGATCCGAGGCTCTGCGGAGTTTCACTGCCAAGTCTTCGAGTGACGCCCGTCTGGCTGAACGCAACCGGCGCACGTCTCGCCTGTGCAGCCGCAACGAATTCATGGCATCACAGCACGCCAGCAGCACCACGAGTCCAAGCAGCCCCATCGAAGCTGACCAAGCCATTGCAAACGCACGAGGCTCGCTCAGCGTTACAACCCCGAAGGCGTACGCGAGCACCATGATCGTGATGAGCGTGACAGCGCCCGTCGCGTTGCGGATACGTCTGCGGCTGAGCGGCACACCTGCCGACGCCTCAGGATCATTGAGCATCGAAAGATGCACGAGCGTCGCGACAACAGCAAGCCCCGCCATCGGCAGAACAAGCCACGCCGGAGCGATGGTGGCATCAGGACTGATCAGCATCCCTCACTCCTTCGCGTCGTTCTTCAAAGCCCCGAACCGCCGCCATCACCCGATCCACGGGCAGGCCCATCACGCTGGCCGGATCGCCTTTGACCTCTATCTGCCAACCCGCGGCTTGCCGCTCCGCCAGGTTGTAGCCGCCCGCCTTGCCACGCCACTCACCGCTCGACACATACGCAGCGATCTCATCCTCCGAGACCTCTCCCCACCGGACCCGCGCCGGATCGGCGAACACCATGCGATCAAACGTGCCCGCACACACGAGGGCCACGCCCGTGATGACCGCATGCTCCCCGTTGACGAACCGCCGAAGCATCGCCGCGGCCTCCGCTTCGGTCTCCGGCTTGCCCAGCATCTCGCCCTCGTCAAGGCACATGGTGTCCGCGCCGAGCACGATGCAGTCCCGCCCGCCAATCGCTCCCTCAGAGGGTGAACGCTCGTTGAGCGCCTCGGCCACCGCTCTCGCCTTGATGTACGCAAGGGCCATCACCCACTCGCTCGGCGAGGCCTCGCCCGGCCTGAGCATGTGCTCGTCGATACCCGACTCAACGACCTCAAAGGCGATACCACGCTCCTCGAGGAGTTGGCGGCGACGCGGGGATCCACTGGCCAAGACGAGCATCTGCGGTACTGCCTGCCTTCGTGCGTGAGCACACAGGCGTCTGCAACGCCTCGTGACTCTTCATCCATCACTCTACTGCACTGACCGTCGGCCTGCCCCAGAATGCGTTCTGGCGCCAACCTCCTGACGCCCGATACCCTGTCAAGATGCACGCCCATCTCGTTCAACTCGACATTGTCTGGGAGGAACCGACCGAGAACCACGCGCGCGTGACTCACCTGCTCGCCGATGTGAAGATCGAGCCGGGGGATCTCATCCTCCTGCCCGAAATGTTCGCCACGGGGTTCTCGCTTCGCAACGAGGTCACCACCGCAGCAACCCATGACACCCGCGCTTTCATCGCGGGCCTTGCCCGCTCCACCCGGGCCTATGTCCAGGGCGGGCTGACGGTTGCGATCGAGGCAAGCAAGTTCGCCGAGAATCGAGCCCCAATCTACAGCCCATCAGGCGAGCACATCGCCGAGTACGCCAAGATCCACCCCTTCGGCTTTGGCCGCGAACCCGAGGCGATCCAGGGAGGACAGCACATCGTGTGCTGGGATTGGACGCCCTCCGCCGAGACCAAGCCACTGCGTGTCGGCATCGGCATCTGTTATGACCTGCGCTTCCCCGAGCTCTTCCGATCCCTTGTCGCCAGCGGTGCCCAGTGCTTCGCCCTCGGCGCTAACTGGCCAAGCGCCCGCCAAGAGCACTGGCGAAGCCTCGCCATCGCGCGAGCCATTGAGAATCAGGCCTTCATGCTCGCGGTCAATCGCTGCGGCTCGGATCCCCACCTCGACTATGCCGGCGGCTCGATCGCCGTCGGTCCCCGGGGCGAGATCCTGGGCGAACTCACCGATGCCCCGGGTGTGCTGTCGGTGCCGATCGATCCTGAGGAAGTCACCTCCTGGCGTGACAAGTTCCCTGCCCTGAGAGACATCCGCCTGCCGATATCGTCCTGACCAGCCCCCCGGAACCGGTCAGCCACCCCCAACCGCTCAGCACGTCCTCCTAGACTCCTCTCGCCCATGATCGACCTCAAAGCTCTCCGCGAAAACCCGGACCATTTCAAGCTCGGCTGCCAGCGTAAACGCGTGCCGGTCGACATCGATGCCATCCTCCGCCTTGACGCCCAGAAGCGGGAGGTCCAGACCAGGCTTGATGAGCTGCGCGCCGAGCAGAACAAGCTCAGCAAGGAGGCGGGCCCGCTCATCGGCAAGCTCTCCGCGCAGCTCAAGGCCGCTGACGGCGATGAACGCCAGACGCTCGAGGCGCAGATCGCAGAGGCCAAGGCTCGGCCCGCAGCCCTCAAGGCCGAGATCACCACCCTCGAAGCCGACGCCCGGCGAATGGAGTCTGAACTCGCCACCCGCGTGCTCGAGATCCCCCTGCCCCCCGATCCGGACGTGCCCGATGGCGCCTCTTCCGACGACAACGTCGAGATCCGCCGTTGGTCGCCCGAGGGGTTCGATCCCGATCAGCCGTTTGAAGCCCAGAAGGGCTTTGCGCCAAAGAGCCACATCGAGTTGATCGAGAGCCTCGGGATGACGGACTTCGAGCGCGGCGTCAAGATCGCCGGCTCTCGGAGCTACCTGCTCACGGGCGACGGGGCCCTGCTCCACGCCGCCATCCTCCGGTACGCCATGGACTTCATCGTCAGTCGCGGTTTCACGCCCGTGACGGTTCCGGTGCTCGTGCGTGAAGAGGCGATGGTCGGCACGGGCTTCTTCCCCGCAGCACGCGACCAGGCCTACCACATCCCCGAGAGCCAGCGCAGCGCTGAGGAGGCAGATGACGGGGATGCAACCGCCGGCTACGACCTCTTCCTGACCGGCACCGGCGAAGTCTCGCTCATGGGCATGCACGCGGGCGAGATCCTCGACGAGGCCGACTTGCCGCTGAAGCTCTGCACCGTGAGCACGTGCTTCAGGCGGGAGGCCGGCGCCGCCGGGCGCGATACCGCTGGCCTCTATCGCATCCACCAGTTCGACAAGGTCGAGCAGGTG
>CAZSBR010000027.1:0-7689 GCA_964605165.1 uncultured Phycisphaeraceae bacterium | reverse complement strand
ATCTGCAAGGCCGACGAGGCCGAGAGCAGAGCGTGGCACCAGAAGATGATCGCGATCGTCGAGGAGTTGCTCCAGAGCCTTGAACTGCCCCACCGCTTGCTGCAGTGCTGCGCGGGCGATCTCGGCGCGAAGAACGCGGACATGATCGACCTCGAGTGCTGGATGCCCAGCCGCGGCGCAGCTGACGAGAACGGGGTGCCGACCGGTGCATTCGGCGAAACCCACTCTGCAAGCCGCCTGTACGACTACCAGTGCCGCCGACTCAACATGCGCTACCGCAAGGGCGGCCAAGGCGGTGCAGGCCAGACAACCTTCTGCCACTCCCTCAACAACACCGTCGCTGCAAGCCCAAGGCTGCTCATCCCACTCCTAGAGATGCACCAGCAGGCCGATGGCTCTATTGCCATCCCGGCTCCGCTGCGTCCGTATCTCGGCGGCAGGGAACGCATCGGGTGAGCGATCTCGTCACGCACCATCTCGAAACGCCCTTTGGCCGCGCGATCGCAGCCGCGACGGAGCAGGGTGTGTGCATGCTCGAGTTCGGTGATGACGACCGTGTTGATCGACAGCTCGATGCCCTCGAAGACCTGCTCGGGATGGCGGCAGCGATGGGCGACTCCCCTCATTTCGCCCAGCTCGAGACTGAACTGGCTGCCTACTTCGACGGCACGCTGAGGTCATTTCAGACGCCGCTCCTCACACCGGGCACCCCATTCCAGGAATGTGTCTGGACCGCCCTCAGAACAATCCCGTTCGGCCAGACTCTCTCCTACAAGGACCTGGCGAGACAGCTTCAGGCACCCAGCGCCGTGCGAGCCGTGGGAGGTGCCAATGGAGCAAACCGGGTCAGCATCCTCGTGCCGTGCCATCGCGTCATCGGCGCCGATGGCTCGCTGACAGGCTTTGGCGGCGGCATCGAACTCAAGCAACGCCTCCTCGATCACGAACGAAGCATCACAGGAGACCTGCTGTGGAGCGCCGATCAGCCCGCCCCGAGAACCGCCTGATTCCTGCCCTGCGCCGGGTGGTGTTTGTCGCTGTCGCGAGCCTGCACGTGGCGCTTCTTGCCTCGTGCACATCCACAGCTCCCACCCGACCGGCGTGGGCTCCGACCTCAGCCACCCAGCTCAGCCCACCCCGCATCAACGAGCAGTTCCGCGGGCTCTGGGTCGCCACCGTCAACAACATCGACTGGCCGAGTTCGCCGACCCTGCCCGCAGCAGCGCAGCAAGCCGAGATGAGGGACATCCTCGATCGTGCGCGCGACAGCGGCTTCAACGCCATCCTGCTCCAGGTCCGTCCAACCGCCGATGCTGTCTATCGATCATCCATCGAACCCACATCGGCGTTCATCACAGGCCGTCAGGGCCTCGACCCGGGCTACGACCCGCTGAGCACATGGATCGATGAAGCGCACGCTCGGGGCCTTGAGCTCCACGCCTGGTTCAACCCCTTCAGAACGCGGCATCCGCGGTCCATCGGAACCGATGCGCCATCACACCTCAACACGCGTCGACCTGATCTCGTCCGTGAGCACGGTCCCTACCGCTGGGCCGATCCGGGGGACCCACGCTCGCGCGCCCACTTCCTGCGCATCGTCGAAGACGTTCTCACCCGCTACGACATCGACGGCGTGCACCTCGATGACTACTTCTACCCCTACCCGATTCCGGGCCAGCCCATCGAGTTCGATGATGCGCGCACCTTCGGGCAGTATCAGGCCAGCGGCGGCAAGCTCGACCGCGCCGCATGGAGACGCTCGAACACCGACGCCCTCGTCCGCGACCTGCATCAGCTCGTCAAATCCACGCGGCCCGAAGTCACCGTCTCGATTAGCCCGTTTGGCATCTGGCGACCGGGCCACCCCGCGGGCATCCGTGGCATGGACGCCCACGACCAGATCTACGCCGACAGCAGGAACTGGCTCCGACAAGGCTGGGTCGATGCACTGATGCCGCAGTTGTACTGGCCGATCGATCCACCCGAGCAGTCCTTTCCGGCCCTGCTCCAGTGGTGGGATCGGCAGAATGTCCTCGCAAGGCACCTCTGGCCGGGCATCACCCTCGCCAGAACCGGCCCTCGCTTCCCGCAATGGCTCGAGCGTGAAGTCCCGCGGCAGCTTGCCCTCATTGACGAGCAGAACGCCAGCGGTGTCGCCCTCTTCTCGGCGAGGTTCATCCGTCAGCGACCGGACTTCGCCACGGCGCTCAGAACCGGTGCCTTCGCCCAGCCCGCGGTCGTCCCCGACTCGCCATGGCTTGGCGTGCCGGTGCCTCGCATCTCTGCGCGCTTCCGCGACCGTGGTTCCAGCGTGCTCGTCATGGAGACGGCTCAGCCGCCTCTGCTTTGGCACATCAGCCGACAGAATGCACGCGGCCAGTGGCGAGCCGAGATCCAGCCCGGCGCCCGATCCTCGATTGCCCTGGTTGCAGACGATCGTTCGATCATCGTGCAAGGCGTCCACAGCGGCGGCTTCCGAACCAACAGAACCGCGTTCGAACAAGTCAATCGCCGTTAGTATTTCTCCGTGCTGACTTGCTCGATACCCAAGCTCGGCCAGAGCGCATCGATCCTGGCACGCGCAGCCTCGTCCGGCTGCATGGCTGGGGGCCACGCCCGTACCGGATGACCGTCGATCGCATCGACTTCGCTCTTTGGTGTCGCATCGACCGCAAAGCGTCCGCCGCTGGCGTGTGCGATCACCACCGCGTCGCGCCCCGCATCGGCGTGGGCCATCCACTCGAACAGAACGCGATCCGTGTCCGCGGGATCGGTCTGCGAGCCCACCACGATCACAAACGGCGGCGGCTCAGAACACTCGACCGCAAGCACCGCATCACGCACGCGCCTGCCATGGCTCGGCGAAACACCCTCCGCGCCGACCTCCGTCTGCTCGGCAGACACCGCCAGCCACCCCGGCGCTGCATCGGTCATTGCAGCCGATACAACGCCCGGAACAGCGCGCACAGCATCCAGGTATTGCTCGGCAGCGTCGCCCTCGACCCATCGCCTTGGCTCGGTTGGCAATGGCCCTGCTCGCCCCGCCTGCTCGCCCTCCCACGCGGGCGTGCAGTCAAAGCCCAGCTTCGTGCCCGCACCGAGCCTCGGCGCAGCATGATCGAGGATGTCCAGCGGCCCGTGCACACGCTCGAGGTCTCTCATGGGATCACACCACTGCGAGGCCGCTTCCAGAACAGCGCGGCAATCGTGCACATCGATGGAATGATCCACGACAAAGATCGTCTTCGTCCACGCCATCTGCCCCGCGCCCCACACCGCGTGCATGACCTTGCGCGCATGCAGCGGGTAGTGCTTCTCGATCTGCAGGTGCGCGCAGTTGTGGAACGCACCGAACATGGGCAGGTCGTAGTCCTCGATGTCCGGGATCAGTACCTTCAGCAAGGGTAGGAACAGCCGCTCGGTCGCCTTGCCCAGGAAGTAGTCCTCCTGCGGCGGAGGACCCACCACCGTCGTCGGATAGATCGCCTCGCGCCGCTGCGTCACAGCACTCACCTCGACGATGGGATACCGGTCCGGCATCGAGTAGAAGCCGGTGTGGTCACCGAAGGGGCCTTCGAACACGGCTCCCGCGCCGAGCGGCTCATCCGTCTGCCGAGGGTCCCAGCCAATGAAGCCTGCATCCGTGCGCGCATAGCCCTCGATGACGAGTTCCGCGTCGGCGGGCACCCAGATGGGCACGCTGACGCCCCGCACCAGGTCGATGCCCCGCCCACCCAGAAACCCAGCCATCAGCAATTCGCTGATGCCCGGAGGCAGCGGCGCTGTCGCAGCGTACGCCATGACGCTCGAACCACCCAGCGCAATGGCGACTGGCATGGGCTCGCCCAGCTTCTTCCATGACCGCCAGTGCCGAGCACCATCATGGTGCATGTGCCAGTGCATGGCGACTCGGTTCTTGCCCAGCAACTGCACGCGGTACATGCCGATGTTGTGGCTCGCCGGCTTGGCTGCGTTGCGATCATCGGCGTGGATGGTGTGAATGCCCGCGAGGGTGATGTAGCGACCCCGGTAGCGTGCCTCCCACTCCTCGTCGCTCATCTCGCGATGACCCAGCCCATCAACGCCGTCATTGATGTTGGCGGGGTAGCCGAGTGTCGCAAAGTCGCCATCGTGCGGCCAGCACCGGAGGATGGGCCATGCTGTGAGGTCGATCTCGCTGCCGCGATGGATGATCTCCTGACATCGGCCTGGGCGCTTGCTGCGCCGAGGCCCGATCTTGAGAAGGGGCGCAAACTGCCTTGCCTTGGCAAGGGCTTCGCTGAGGGATCTTGGCGGCTGGGGCTTGACGAGTTCGCCAATGCGCTCTGCGAGCGCCTCGAGCCCACCCTGCTCAATGCCCAGCGCCATCTCGATGCGCCGGTAGCTGCCGAAGGCATTGATGAGCACGGGCATCTTCGATCCCACCGGCTGCTCGATGAGCAAGGCCGGGCCACCCGCGCGGTGGTGCAGGGGATCGGTGCGCTGCGTTGCCGGTGAAGCAGGCCGCGGCGCTATGGCCGACCGCGAAACGCGATCAGCAAGTGCGCCGATCTCCAGCACCGGGTCGAGCGGCTCGTTGATGCGAACCAACTCGCCCGCGGCTTCAAGCGCTTCCACGAACGAGCGCACATCGGAGTACATTGGCAGAAGCTTCCTTCGTATTGGATGCGGCGCTCTGAGCCGCACACCCTCACACCACTGAACTCGAGCCCACCTGCTGTGAAACCTGAACCCTCACAACATGCTTCAGCACATCCCCCGCCCGGTCCCGCGTGGATCCCGGCGACGACGCGCGACTGGCCCGCCTACTTCGACAGGGTAGAGGGCGGCGAGCCGCGGCAGACGCTTCTGGACGCCCTCGAGGCCTTCGAGAGCGGCACCTCCGCGCCGACGGGGGAGCTTCGCTCGGCCATCGATCTCGGCTGCGGCGAAGGCCGTGACACCGCCGAATTGCTGAGGCGAGGCTGGTGCGTGCTGGCCATTGATGGCCATCACGATGGCCTGCGAAGGCTGCTTCAGCGAAGTGATCTCTCCCACACCGACAGGCTCACGCTGCAATTTCGGTCCTTTGAGTCCATTGATCGGCTTCCGGAAGCTGCCCTGATCAACGCGAGCTTTGCGCTTCCGTTCTGCCCCCCGCATCATTTCGATGTCCTCTGGGGTGCTCTGCTCGCTGCGATCGAGCCCGGGGGTCGCTTTGCGGGCCAGCTCTTTGGGGATCGTGATACCTGGGCCACATTGCCCGATCGAAGCCACTTCACCCGGCCGGAGGCGGAGTCGCTGCTCACGGGGCTGCAACTCGAACGCTTCGATGAGGAAGAACGTGATGGATCGGATGCTTCGGGTGCGAGCAAACACTGGCATGTCTTCCATATCGTTGCCCGCAAAGACTGACGGCGGGTCCTGCCGCGGGCTCCATCGCGGGCGACCTGACAATCAACGGAACCATTCATGAACGCAGCCATCGATGTATCGAGCGTGCAGAAGGTCTACAAGGGCAAGATTCACGCGCTCCGCGGGATCGACATGCAGGTGCGCACGGGCGAGGTCTTCGGCCTGCTCGGCCCGAACGGCGCGGGCAAGTCCACCCTCGTCAAGATCCTGATGACCGTCATCAGGCCGACGGAGTGCAAGGGCCCGATGCTCGGCGAGCGAATCGGACACAAGGCAACGCTCGCCCGAGTGGGCTACCTGCCCGAGCACCATCGGTTCCCGGAGTATCTCAAGGGTCATCAGGTCATTGACTACTTCGGAGCCCTCGCTGGCACGCCCAGGGCCGAGCGAAGGAAGCGCATCGGCGAGATGCTCGAACTCGTGGGCATGACCCGCTGGGCAGACACCCGCATCAAGCAGTACTCCAAGGGCATGCGCCAGCGCATCGGGATCGCTCAGGCGCTGGTCAACGATCCCGACCTCGTGCTCATGGATGAGCCCACCGATGGTGTGGACCCCGTGGGCCGAAAGGAAATCCGCGATGTGGTCCGCACCATCCGGGATCGCGGCAAGACGGTGCTGATCAACAGCCACCTCCTGAGCGAACTCGAGATGGTCTGTGATCGCGTTGCGATCATGGTGCAGGGGCAGATGCGCCAGCAGGGCTCACTCGATGACCTGACCGCGCCCCACCGCCGCTACGAAGTTGGCTTTGACCCTGAGGCGCTCGCTGAATCCCGGGCGAGGGAGGTCCTTGTGGGGATCGAGGATGTGACCTTCGAGCCGGGTGTTGTCAGCCTGCGAAGCGAATCGGCAGCAGACGTACAGCCGATCATCGACCGGCTGCGAGCGCAGCACATCGAGATCCGCTCGGTGCGCGCCTTCCGCCCGTCGCTCGAGCAGCTCTTCCTTGACGCTGTCGGTAAAGACTCCGGCCCCGGTGCCGGGCCATCACTTCGAGGCGGGGTCCCGAGCGACAACGAGGTCACGAAGGAGGTGCGTTCATGATCCTTCAGCAGACGGCGGCGATCTTCCTCGACGCGTATCGAGAGCTCAATGCGCGCAAGCTCTTCTGGATCACCATGCTGCTCAGCGGCCTGGTGGTCGTGATCTGTGCGACGCTTGGCATCAACCAGCAGGGCGTGACCATCCTCTGGTTTGAGCTTCCCTTTCCCATCAACTCAGACATCATCAGCCCCAAGCTGTTCTACCTGAGCGTCTTCCTCAACTTCGGACTTGGCCTGTGGTTGACGTGGATTGCCACGATCCTCGCTTTGGTGTCGACCGCGGGGATGTTTCCCGACCTCATTGCGAGCGGGTCCATCGAGACCGTGTTGTCCAAGCCGCTCGGGCGCGTTCGCCTGTTCCTGACCAAGTACCTCACGGGCCTTGTGTTCATGGCCCTGCAACTGCTGGTGTTCTGTCTCGGGTTCTTCCTGCTTCTCGGCCTGCGGGGCGGCACCTGGCAGCCGGGCATCTTCCTGGCGATCCCGATCGTGCTGGTGTTCTTCAGCTACCTGTTCAGCGTGTGTGTGCTGCTCGGGCTCTTGACGAGGTCGACCATTGCCTCGCTGCTCTTGACGCTGCTGTTCTGGTTCGGTCTTTTCGGGCTCAACGCAACGGATGGAATCCTCGTGAGCGTGCGCGCGGCGGCGGAGGTCCGCGTGCAGGATGCGCAGGAGAGCCTCGACAACCAGATCGCGATTGCCGAGCGCACCATCGAGCGGATGCGAGATCGGGGCGAGCCGGTTCCCGGCGAGGGCGATGAGCCGTTGCCGGAAGGCGCGGCGAACACGCTTGAAGCTGTCAACGAGCGCATCCCCCGTCGCGAGGCATCACTGGCGGAGGCGCAGGATGAACTGCCCGACCGCCGGCGTTGGTCCGACCGCATCTTCTGGGTCAAGACCATCCTGCCCAAGACGAGCGAGACGATCGCGTTGCTTGAGCGCAACCTGATCAGCGATGAGGAACTCGATCAACTCATGAACGACGACGAGATCGATGAGGAGATCATGGGCACGATGGCCGACCCGCGGGCGGCGCGCCGAGCCCAGGAGATCATCCGCGATCGATCGGTCGCGTGGGTGCTGGGCACCTCGCTGGCATTCGAGGCGTTCATCCTGCTGATCGGGCTCTGGATCTTCAATCGGCGAGATTTCTAAGCAGTTTCGAGGCCTTACGCTGGCGGGTCGGGGTGCTCGTCCAACAAAGCGGCAAGCTCTGCATCACGCCGGATGCCGGCCTGAACGGCCCGGC
>CAZSBR010000026.1:0-16810 GCA_964605165.1 uncultured Phycisphaeraceae bacterium | reverse complement strand
TACGCCAACCCCGACCAGCCCATGTGGAACGAAGCCGGCGCACGTCCGGTGGTTGCCCTCATGGATGGCAGCGGAAGGGCTGTTGATGTCGATGAGTTGCGAGCTTCTTCGGTAGAGAATCCGCCTCTCGATGGAGGCAGAATCCTCTCTCCGAGTGGAACGCTCGGCACAGCAGTCACGGAAGCCGTGATGAACCGATACGACTACGCGTCGCGGCAGAACTTCGAGTGGCGGTATGACAGCCCGGCTTTCTTCTGGGCAACACGGAACGGCGTGCAGGGTTTCGATCTGCCGTGATGACGCGTCAGTGCCCACAAGCAATGGTCGGCCGAATTGTGCGGCTCGTGAGAGCCGCGACGGAGCCGGGATCGACCTACGCTGCCCGCTATGCTCGTTTCTGAGAGCCGGCCAAGAACACTCAAGTGGGTCCATGCGGGGCCGCTGCTCTACGGCGACTGGGGCACCAGCCGCCTGTATGTGCTCGGCTTGGCATTCCTGTACACCGCGCACGCCAGCATCATCTACCTCGCGGCCATTGGGCTGCTCATGCTCGCTGTAAGCTGGGCGTACACGGTCGTTTGCCGAAACTTCCCGGATGGTGGCGGCGTCTACACCGCGGGACGCGAGATCCATCCCGTTCTCGGCATCGTCGGGGCGACCCTGCTGCTCAGCGGCTACATCATGACCGCGGCGATCAGCGTGATCGAGGCATTCCACTACTTTGGTGTCGAGGATCGATGGATCCTGCTCTTGGGCGTGCTGTCGATCGTCCTGATCTCCGGCATCAACTGGCTGGGTGCCAAGTCGGCGGGGCGATTCGCTCTGTTCATCGCGCTGCTCGCGCTGGTGCTTTCGGCGGTGCTCGCTGTGCTCTGCCTGCCGTTCTTTGTGCGGGGCGTGGAGACCTTCAGCCTTGATTTCTTCCACCAGGCCCCGCCTGCCGAGATCTGGGTGAGCTTCACGAAGATCTGCCTGGCGTTGGCAGGTGTTGAGGCGGTTGCCAACATGACCGGCCTCATGAAGAAACCGGTTGGCCGTGAGGCCAAGCGGACCATCTGGCCTGTGACGCTCGAGGTCGTCGCCCTGAACATGATCTTCGGTATCGCGCTGGCCGGGCTCGCGTACACCGTCAACGACGTTTCTCTCGCTGATCAGAGGGTCGCGCACGCCCTGGTCCTCGATGAGATGAAGGCCGGGGTCGAGGCGGGCACCGTGCCGGCTGAAGAGTTCGAACGGGTCCGCGACGAAGTGGAGCACTACACCAACGCCGCCATGAAGGTCGTCGCCGAGCAGAGCGGGGAGCATTTCTTCGGCGAGACCGGCGGCAAGCTTCTGGGCACCGCGGCCGGAGTGACCTTCGGCTTGCTGCTGCTCAGCGCGACCAACACGGCGATCATGGCCACTGTTTCCGTTCTGTTTGCCATGGCAAGGGATCGCGAACTTCCGCGCGGTCTGGCCAAACTCAACTACTCGGGCGTGCCGTGGATCGGTCTGATCATCGCCGCCGCGATTCCCATCGGCGTCATCGCGATCGAACAGGACGTTCGGGTGCTGGCCAAGCTCTACGTGCTCGGCGTCTGCGGTGCCATCTCCACAACGATGTTGTCATGCGCGTTGAACAAGTCCATCGATGCGACACGCCTTGAGCGAACTGGTTTGTGGATCCTCGCCATCCTGCTCTTGAGCATTACGCTCACGATCGGTCTGACGGAGTGGATCTCTGCGGCGTTCAGCGGCGGGCTGGTCGCGATCGTGCTTGTCCTGAGGTGGCTCAATCACAAACGCAGCATCGCTCCCGAGCCGCTCCCCGAGCCTGTGCAAGGCTGGCTGGCGACCGTTCGCGAGAGCGATGCCGTCATCGATCCGAACAAGCCCAAGATCATGCTCGCAGCTCGCGGAAGGTACCAGGCGGAGTTCGCGGTCGATACGGCGAGGAGACGAAACGCGACGCTGTTTGCGATCTTTGTTCGCACGCTGCGGGTCATGGATGTTGGTCCCGGTGGAGCGCCCCGCATCGAGGACGATCATGATGCCCAGATTGCGCTCGGAACCACGGCTGTGCTCGCGCAGCAGGCTGGGGTGGACTTCTTCCCGATCTACGTGGTTTCTGCGAACATCCCTGAGGAGTTGGTCGACTTCACGGTGACCTACGGCTGCGACACCCTGATCATGGGCAAGACCAAACGCTCGCCGTTCAGCCGTCGCCTTGAGGGTGATGTCATCGCTGAGGTCGCCGCTCTTCTTCCAGATGGTGTTTCGCTCGTCACGCGGGCGGCCTCCACGCCCCACATTCCTTCCGCGGTGAAGCTTGATGTCTGATGCCTACGACGACAACGCCTGGCCCGCCGGCCCCGCTGGTTCTGATCCAGCTTCGTCGCCGGACCATCTGCCCTCGGGTGCAAGCGGGCATGAGTCGAAGGACCTGTTCGCGGGCCTGACCAAGCCGCAGGCCGAGGCCGTCGCGCACACCGATGGACCGCTGCTGATTCTTGCGGCAGCCGGTTCTGGGAAGACACGCACGCTGACTCGGCGCATCGCTCGCCTGATCGAAGATGGCATTCCCGCGTGGCAGATTCTCGCGTTGACGTTCACGAACAAGTCGGCCGCGGAAATGCGAGAGCGTGCCCTGAAGTTGCTGGGCGACACGCCGTACCGGGTTCGTGGACTCACCGTGACTACCTTCCACGCCCTCTGCGCGCGGCTGCTCAGGCGATATGGAGAACTGTCAGCAGCCGATGGTCATCCGCTTCCGGTGGGTGCGGACTTTGCCATCTTCAATTCCAACGATCAGCTCGCGCTCATCAAGCAGGCGATCACGGCGTGCCAGTTGTCAACCACCAACTGGCCTCCGCGAAGCGTCCTCGCCGCGATCAGTGCCCAGAAGAACCAGTTGATCGGTTCGCAGGCGTTCGAGGCCGAGGCAAACGACTTCTACACGAGGACGATTGCCAAGCTGTACTCGTCGTACCAAGCAGCCCTGACCAAGGCGAACGCGGTTGACTTCGATGACCTGCTCGTACTGACCGCAGACATGCTGCGACACAGCAACGCTGTGCGCACAGAATGCCGCCAGCGATGGCAGCACCTGATGATCGACGAGTATCAGGATACCAACCACGCGCAGTTCGTCATCGCATCGCTCTTGGCAGGCGATGAGTCCCATGGCCAGCAGCCAAACATCACCGTGGTGGGTGATCCTGACCAGGCCATCTACTCGTGGCGCGGGGCAGATATCAGCAACATTCTCGAGTTTGAAGAGCGGTATCCCTCGGCGCGTGTCATCACGCTCGGAGAGAACTTCCGTTCGACAGCCCCGATCCTTGCTGTTGCCGATACGCTGATCCGTCGCAACAAACGGCGTAAGCACAAGGACCTCTTCACGTCCGCAGAGGGCGGAGCACCGATCCAGGTTCACCGCTGCCGCGACGAACGCCATGAAGCCGAAGTCGTCTGTGACTGGTTCAGATCGCTCGCCGAATCAACAGGAAAGACCTCCGGGTCCATGCGGTGGGGCGACATGGCGATTTTCTATCGAACCAACGCCCTGAGCCGAGCTATCGAAGAGGTGCTGCGAAACGAGGGTGTCCCGTACACGATTGCCCGCGGAACAGCGTTCTACGAGCGAGAGGAAGTACGGAATGTTCTGGCCTACCTGCGTGTGGTTGCGAATCCATCGGATGACGTGTCAGTCCGCCGCGTGATCAACGTGCCACCGAGAGGCCTGGGCAAGACAAGTCTGGATCGGCTTCTCGCCTACGCCGAGGACAACGCCGCGCCTGTGTTCGATGTTCTTTCGCACGCCGACCAGGTTCCGGGTGTGAGCACGCGTGCAGCGACGGCCGCTCGCAACTTTGCAGACATGATCAATGACTGGACCGGCAGCGGCAGCTTCATGGGGGCAAGCGTGAGCACGACGCTGGCGGACTTGGTCCAGCGCGTCGTCGAGGAGTCCGGGCTCCGCGATCTGTACGTCAAACAGGCGGGTGTCGGCAAGGCCGAGGCGGATGCTGAGCGCGTCGACAACATTGACGAAGTCATCAGCTCCGCGGCGGAGTTCGAGTCCGAGTACGACCCGGACAGCGATCCCGTCGCGTTCGTCGCCCCGCTGGAAGATGAAGGAGAAGACGCAGAAACGCAGCAGGCGTCTCCGCCGCCGCCGCTGCTGACCCTCCTGCGAGCCTACCTGGAGCGAGTGGCACTGGTCGCTGACGCAGACGCAATCGACCCTGCTCAGGGTGCTGTCACGCTCATGACGCTTCATGCAGCCAAGGGCCTGGAGTTTCCCGCTGCAGCGATGGTCGGCCTCGAGGAGGGCCTGCTGCCCCACTCACGGGCTGCCGCGAGCGAGGAGGATACCGAAGAAGAGCGAAGGCTTTGTTTCGTCGGCATCACCCGAGCCATGCAGCATCTGCTGATCACCTCGGCCGCTCGTCGCACCCAGCGGGGCGTTTCAGAACGAACGATGGCCAGCCGCTTCCTTGAAGAACTGGGCAGCGAGCACATCCAGCGTATCGACAGCGCTGATCTGGACTTTCACCCAATCGACGACGCACCGCCGCCCGTATCCGTCAGCTCGCATGCTCGCACTGGAAAGCTCGCGGAGGCCAAGCAGGCGTTCCCGGTGGGCAGCCGCGTGAAGCATCCTCGCTTCGGCGTTGGCACAGTCGAGGCAATCGAGGGAGGCGCGAGTATCCGTGCTCGCGTCAAGTTCCGTGAAACCGGGACAAAGACGCTCGTCCTCGAGTACGCACGCCTCACGCCTATCAGCTGAACATGACTCAGCCGGTCTGTGCAAGCGGCCCTACTCCGTTTGATGGGACGATGGCCGCCAGAGGGCTCGCAGCATGCGCACCCCAAACGCGATCACTGCGAGCATCGCCCCGATCACAGCCCCGCGAATCCCCCAATTGACCAGCCGCGAGCTCGAACTCTGCGAGCTTGCTTCACGAGGGACCTGAGCCTCGGTCGCAAACGAAGCAGAAGCGGCCATGGACGCCATGGCCATCTTTGTTGCGGGCAGGTCCGCATGACGGGCAAACGCGACGATCTGCACCACGCCGCGCGCACCAACCATGCCCTCGGTCAGGACCTCGACCTCACCATCCATAGATGCAAGGCCGGAAGTCCGGGAGAAGGTCAACTCGTCGCCATTCGGTCGGGCTGCGCCCAGATCCTGCAGCAATGCCAGAGCTTGAGCTCGAGAAGCGATCTCCGCAGGTGAGGTCGTCACAAGAATGCGAGGCAGGGCACCGGCTTGACGCATCGCCCAGCACGCCTCCACCGCACCCGTCCCCGGGCCCTGACGCAGATCGCTGCGGATCGCCTCGAGCTCAGTGCCCTCAACCCGAATCCAGCCTTCCGGTGCGACACAGGACCAGCCGAAATCCTCCAGCACAAACCGCTCCTGTGCGGCAGCCGGAAGTGTGACCAATGTCGTAACCAGCGCAAGCCAGCAGATGATACAAACCCGCATCAAGCCGGCCTCACACCACGGTACAACTGCTGGACCCGATCGGCTTCGAGCTTTCGAACCTGCTCAAGCACCGGCTTAGGAATCCGCCACGCTCCCTGATCAAGTGTGACGTTCGAGCAGTGATCGGTCAGGCAGCGGTAGAGCATCTTGAATGCGTCGCGAGGCTGGTGCACCTGGGCGAGCGATTCCACGATGTCCTGGCGGGTGACATCGGCCTCGAAGAGATCCTGCAGCGAGATCTGGTCGGCACCCTCGGCAAGGCATGCCCGGAGGCGCGCATCACAGAGGTCATACAGCATGGGACCGGTCCAACTGAGTCGTTCCACAAGATTCTGCTTGTCGAGCCGTGCTTCTTGAAAGAACGAACTCGACTCACGAAAGATGGCGTGCCGAAGCTCGATCGGAAGGAGCATCTTGAAACCAACCCCCTCCTGCTGAAGGAACTTGTTGTTCAGAAGTGGCCAGACGGCCGCCTTCATGCGGTCGGCATCGCCGTTGATGAGCGTGGGCTCGTCCAGGCGGTCGATCAGCACGATGATGCCCGGGCAGCCGAATGCCCCGAGGACAGCGCGCAACCGATCGAACAACGCGTACCGCTGATCATCGGCAGAGGTCAACGGCAGCACCGCTGATGAGCGATCCTCCGAGGGGACGTACCGAAGGCTTTGGCTGTACGAGTCAGCAGGCCGACGCAGCGTTCGAAGCTGCTTGCGAAGCTTTCGGGCAAGGTTCCCGAAGGCGATTCGATCCCACGCAAGCGTCTTGACGAGCACCAGGCCGTACAGGGCTGCGAGCACCACCAGGGTCCAGAACCGCCACGCCGTTGTCTCGCCGTCCGCCGGCGGGTTGAGAAGCGACCACACAACGAAGCCTGCCGCGGGCAGCCATCCCGCCCAGAGCCCGATCTTCCACCAGATATCCGCGGCCGAAGGCATCAGCCGGAGCTGTCGCTTGAGCGTTCGTGTGCGCTCGCTCGCCCGTGAGGAACGGTCGTAGACGGCCTGCAGCAGCAGCAGATCTCGCTTGGCTCCGCTAGAGAGACGTGCCGGATTCCGAACCAGCGTGTCGTCGAGTGCTGCACCGGAAACAGAGTCACTGTCTGAGCCCAGCACCTCGTTGACAATGTCTGTGATGCCCAGCGAGATGACGGCGTCCATGTGGTCGACGAGACGAAGCTTGCTGAGTGATTCCAGCGGATCGGGTTTGCCCGTCGCTTCGTGCAATCGATCCAAGAAGGTGTTCCAATCGTCGTACGCGATGAGAAAGACGCGCTGGTCATCGCTCTTGGCATTGACCTCCTCGACGCGCCGAGCGATCTGCATGCGGATCGCCGTCTTGCCGCTGCCCTTCTCGCCGAACACAACGGAAGTCGACGGACGTTCGATGGCACCGACGATCTTGTTGAAGTCTGAATGCTGCGCGGGACCCTGCGACATGTTCCCGCCGCGCTGAAGGGCCATCCTGGCAAAGACTGCGTCGTGCCGCGCCTCCTCGCCTTGGAATGGATTTTCTTCGATTTTCCAGTGAGCGAAGAAATCGGTCAGGTTCATAGCGCGGGTTTCCCTTAAGCCGGTGTCTTCGTAATGGAATCAGTGATCGACGCGCTCTCCGAGCATGGGCGCCAGCTCATCAAGCGCCTTGTTGAGGGCAACATCGGTCCGGGCTTCGGCGTTGAGCCGGAGCAAAGGCTCGGTGTTGCTCTTGCGGATGTTGGCCCACCAGCCCTCCTCTTCGAAGCAGTCGATTGTCACGCCGTCGAGTTCCTCAATCTGCCCACGCCCGAGGAATGTCGAACGCACTTCAGCGAGCGCTTCGTCCTTCTCCTCGATCTCGAAGTTGATCTCGCCCGACTGCGCGTACCGCTTTGCCGGAGCAATCATCTTGCTCATGGGGCCGTCAAACTCGGCATAGGCGGAGAGCACGGTGGCCATGGCAATCACGCCTGAATCCGCGTTGAAATTGTCACGGAAGTAGAAGTGCCCCGACAACTCGCCGCCGAAAGCGCCACGGTGCTCGGCAAGCGCAGCCTTCATGAACACATGCCCGACGCGGCCCTTGACGGGTTTACCACCCGCCGCCTTGATGTCCTCTTCCACCGCCTTCGTGGACCGCAGGTCGTAGACGATCGCTGAGCCCGGGTTGTCGCGAAGGAAACGCTTTGCGAGCACCGCCGTGAGATGATCACAGCCCACGATCTGACCAAGTTCATCAACGATGACACACCTGTCGGCATCACCATCGAAGCACACGCCAAAGTCGGCGTTGTGCTTGGTGACCCCCTCGATCGTCTGCTGCAGATTCGAAGCCACCAGCGGGTTGGGCTCGTGGACGAACTCACCGGTGTTGTTCTTGAAATTGATCTCCACGATATCGAGGCCCTCGATGTCGCTCCCGTTCTTGCCGAAGACCTTGGGCAGCGTCGTACCAGCCATGCCGTTGGAGGCATCGACGACGACCTTGATCTTGCGGTCACCGATGTCGAGGAAGCTACGCACGTGCTCGATGTACGCATCCCAGAGGTCGCGCTGCTCGCTGCGGCCCGGTCCGGGCGGCATCCCCTTGTCCACCATGGCGGCGAACTTGCGGATCTCGCCAAGCCCCGTGGCTTCGCCGACCGGCTTGGCTTGACGCTTTGACACCTTGAAGCCGTTGTAGTTCGGCGGGTTGTGGCTTGCGGTGACCTCGATGCCTCCGGCGCAGTCGAGATGGTTGACCGCGAAGTAGATGAACGGGGTGTCCACCATTCCAACGTCGATCACGTCGCCGCCGTGGGCATTGATGCCCTCGATCAACTTGGCCGCAAGCGTCGGGCTGCTGGTCCGCATATCGCGCCCAACCACGATGTTTTTCATCATGGGCGTGGTGTGCCCGCTGGCCTCGGCCTCGCTGAGGAGGAACCGGCTCGCGCCGTATCCG
Source organism: uncultured Phycisphaeraceae bacterium (assembly GCA_964605165.1). Taxonomy (GTDB): domain Bacteria; phylum Planctomycetota; class Phycisphaerae; order Phycisphaerales; family UBA1924; genus OFTM382. Next base: position 8,421 of record CAZSBR010000026.1, on the reverse strand, counting down.
ATCTGCCAGGCCATCTGATCGGTCAGGAGATCCGGGTAGGTGCCGCGTACGTCGTACGCCTTGAAGACTCTTCCAAGCATGCTCTTCCGCCTGTGTTAGGTTCGTGATGGGTACTCTGCCCAGAGCGTGAAAGGGCCCGAGCCGCCCCGGTTTCATCCAGCCATGGTAGCGGTCAAGCGTCAGACATGGAGTCCCCGAGGTCGCGATCCGCCTGCAGAATGATGGGCTCGATGTTTGTCGGGAATGCAGCCATGAACGCCCTGCCGTAGCCGGCATTGACGATGCGCGGATCGAGCACCACGACGCGGCCTCGATCGCTCGCAGATCGGATCAGCCTCCCCACACCCTGCTTGAAGCGAATCACCGCGCGGGGAAGAGAATCCTCACGGAAGGGGTCGCCTCCCTGTTCACGAATCCGTTCAAGCCTCGCCTCGGTCAGCGGTCGGCCAGGCGGCTCAAAGGGCAGCCGTGTGATGATGACGTTGCGGAGTCCGTCGCCCCGGACGTCGACGCCCTGCCAGAAACTCGCGGCTCCTAAAAGAACGCTCCGGCTGTCAGCGCGAAACTGCTCCAGCAGTTCACCCCTCGGCACGCTTCGGCCCTGCACCAGCATGGGCATCCCCAGGCTGGCCAGCGGAGCCTCCAGCAGGTCCGCCGTCTGGTTGAGCAGCGCATGGCTCGTGTAGAGCACGAAGGCACCGCCATCCGTCTCCCCCACGTGCTCAAGCACCCGTGCAACCAACTCGTTTACGTATCGCCGATGGCCGGCATCGTCTCCAAATCGACCCGGCGCGGGCATCGACCGATCGATGTACACCTCCATCTGCGATGCGAGGTCGAAGGGCGATCCGAACTGCTGTGTTTCCGCCCCCTCGGCTCCAAGGCGGGTCAGCAAATGGCTGAACCCCGCCTCACGGTACTCGGGCGGGTCGTCCTCTGAGGCCGTTCGAGTCGCGAGCGTGGCGCTGGTCAGGATCGTGCTGTGCTCGGCCGAGAACAGATCCCGCCGCAGCACTGGAGCGACATCGATGGGCGAACTGGCAAAGGTAAGGCGCCGGCCCCAGCCGCGTTGACCCATTGACGCATCCGCCTGCTGCGTCGCTTCAACCCAGTAGACGAAGCCCTCGCCCGCCTGGGTCACGAGGAACTCAATACTGTCCGCAATGGCAGCGGCTCGCTCGGCATACGCGTTGAGCTCGTATCGATCCGCCTCCTGCTGCGCGCATTCTCGCAAACTCCGCAGGCCCACCGTGAGGTCGCTCATCACCGATGACAGCGGGTCATCGATGACCTGTGCTGCGCGCACCCGCCCATTGACAAGCCGTCCTTCATCAAGCAATGCACTCAACTGATCAAAGAAGTCGTCGCAACGTGACGATGCCTCCATGACCAGGTCCACCACAGAACGGACAGCAGCGGCCCCCGCCTCACTCGTGCGGAGGGTGGCGAGGAAGCCCTTGCCGGTGCGAGACTGATAGAGAGCGCGAAGCAGATGATGCACCCGGCTCTCGGACAGACTGACACCAAAGTGCTCCGCAGCAACGTCCTCCACCTGGTGAGCTTCGTCGAGTATGACGTGCTGATAGTCCGGAAGAAAGCCAACCGCCTGTGTCCTCAGCGCAAGGTCACTGAAGAAGAGGGCGTGGTTGCACACCAGGATGTCTGCTTCCTCCATGGCCCGCCGGGCATTCTGATAGAAGCACCGGTCATACGTCGGGCATCGCCGACCCATGCAGTTGTTCGCATCGGACTGAACACGGTCCCAGATCCCGGGCCTCTCAAGCACCGGGAGGCTTGAGAGTGAGCCTTCGGTCGTCCTGTACGCCCAGTCTTCAATCGCATGGAGCGATCTGCGGCTGGCGTGATCAGGAAACAGCGAATCCTGACGACCGCTGGCAAGCCCCAGCCGGCGAAGGCTCAGGTAATTGCCTCGGCCCTTGACCAGCACCGCCCGAATCTTGCGTGAACCTCCGCGTGTCATGGCGTCGATGAGCAGCGGGATGTCCTTGTCCATGAGCTGCTCTTGCAAAGCGATTGTGTGCGTGGAAATCACCACACGCTCGTTGTGCTCGAGCACCCGGAGCAATGCTGGGACGAGGTAGGCGAAGCTCTTGCCGGTGCCCGTCCCGGCCTCCACCAGCAGGTGGGACCGCTGCTGCATCGTGCGCTCAACTGCAGCAGCCATGTTGAGCTGTTCCGCACGTGCCTCGTACCCAGCCCCGAGCATCTCGGCGATGGGCCCGTTATCACCCAGCCATGCCGCCGCTGTGGTCATCATCGGCGGGAACTCGATGGCCCGCCGGGTGCTGACTTTGAGACACCAAGCGGGGCTCGCTTGGGTTCGCCAACAGCACGTGGGTATTTCGCTGGCGTCTCGCGAAGCTTCTCAAGCACCACGAGCGTGCCCGTCGGCGTGGGGATCAAGCCTGCCGAAGCGAGGTGCAGCATGTGAAGCGCAGCCTTGGCTTCCGTCAGTTCTTCTGGAGCTTTGCCCCCCTTCACGAGAACGATCAGCCCGCCAACCTTCGCAAAGGGTGCGCACAGTTCGCTCGCCATCGCCACCCGCCCCACAGCTCTGCTTGTCACCACATTGAACGTTGACCGCAGCCCATGCTCATCATCGATCTGCCCGAACTGCTCTGCTCTTCCCTGGAGCACCGTCACATTGTCAAGCCCAAGGCGCTCGGCTGTGAGCGAGAGAAAGTCACACTTCTTGCCGGTCGCTTCGAGCAGCGTGAAGCGATCGCTCGGGCGCACGATGGCGAGAGGGATCGCCGGAAGGCCTCCGCCCGAGCCGATGTCGAGCAGGCGAAGCGGCGATTCGACTTCCTCCAGAACCTGGATGAGCGTCAACGCGTCAAAGATATGCCGGGTCCACAGTTCTTCAGGCGAGCGCACACCGGTGAGGTTGATGCGCTGATTGACGTCGAGGAGCATGGCCGCGAATGAGCCGAGCCGTTCGAGTTCTCCAGCATCCAGCACGATGCCCGCCTCGGCGACCATGGAGAGGAATGCCGGCGGGGGCGTTCGGGCTCTCTCGCCCGAATCCGCATCGTCAGGAGTTTCAACGGCTGTCATGCTGTTCATCGTACTCAAAGGAAGGACGGATCGGTGGCATGGGGCGCCTGAGTCCGATGCTGAACGCAAGGCCTGTCATGAGCCAGCATGTCAACAGGCTCGACCCGCCATAGCTCACGAAGGGAAGCGTGATCCCGATGATGGGCAGCACCCCAACGTTCATGCCGATATTGATCAGCGCCTGGCCCGCGATGAAGGCGCTGAGCCCCACAGCGACCAGCCGTCCAAACGGGTCTTTCGACCATACCGCGGTCAGCAGAGCGCCCCCCACCCACAGTGTGTAGCCCGCCAGCAGCATCAGGCTTGCGCCCACACCGAATCTGCACATCAGCACCGAAGGGATCATGTCGTTGTGCGCTTCGGGCAGGCGGTTGAACCGCACAAGTGCCCGTGTCTGCTCTGCATCCAGTCCCCACACGCCCCCCGCTGCGATCAGCCGCTGTGCTGTGAAGCTCTGGAAACTCTCGTCCTGTCCGCCCGATCGATCTCCCTGAATCTGCCGCACAAGCGAGACAATCCGTTCCTGCTGGTAGTCATGCAGCAGGGGCCAACCGGCGGGTGCCAGGCAGAGAGCGAGCACCGCAAGCAAGCCCAGGTGGCGGAGTCTTGCTCCGCCGGCAATGAGCAACGCCAGCAGGGATGGGCCGAAGAGAGACGCGGTTCCGAGGTCGGGCTGCAATGCGATGAGGGCCATTGGCACGCCTGCGATCGCACAGAGCCGCAGCACACCCGTGAGGCGCCGATGATCATCGCTTCGCTTCATCAGGGTGGCGACGAGCAGCACAAACGAGATCTTGGCGAGTTCGGAGGGCTGAGCGTTGAAGCCGGGAAGCTTGATCCACGCTCGCGTTCCATTGATCGGCGAGACGAGTGCCTCGGGAACGCCCGGCAGGAGCAGAAGTACGAGCAGAGCAAGGGACACAACGCTCATCGCCCAGGCCGAGACGGAGAGCAAACGAGTATGTGGCACAACGATCAGGGCTGCGGCCAGAATGCCTACGCCTAGGAACACCATCTGCTTGACAAGCTGCTCGGACAGAGCGGCGGGGTCAACGCTGTCGGGCCAGCTCGCCAGATTGATGCCATAAAGACCGAGGGCACTGAGCCCTGCAGCAGCGATGACGCAGAGCCATGCTGGATGCACCCATTGCAGTCCTGATGCGATGCTGCGCCCCTCGCTGCGACTGCCCGTGACCACCCACCGCCACCAAGCGTTCACAGGTAACCCTCGGCTCGCAGTGCATGCACGACCTGGTTCAGCAAGCCGCCCGATGCTCGGCCGCCACTTCCCCCCTGTTCGAGCAGAACCGCGATGGCGTACAGCGGAGGTCGCCCCTCGGGCCCGGCGAGGCCGACCATCCATGCGTGGTCGCGTTTGACAGGCGAGCCGTCAGCGGACTGCATCTCGACGGTCGCGGTCCCCGTCTTGCCGATAATTCGGATACCCGGCACATTGAAGATCGGGTCTCGGCCGGAGGCGAATCGGATGGCGTGCGCCGTGCCATGCTGGGGGTCATTGGTCACTCGGTCGAGCCCCGCGAGTGCGTGGGCGATTGCCTCGCGATTCATCCCCGATGAGCGGGTTTCCGGGGCGTGTTCGTCGAGGTACAGCCGGGGCTTGAGGCGCACGCCCATGCGCGCAAGCGTGGCAAATGCATCGGCTGCATGAAGAGGGGTCCAGTCCACAGGACCTTGCCCGATGCCCATCAGAATCGCATCGGAAACACCAAGATCCATCCCCGGAGCACCAACCCTGCCATCGTGCTCAAAGCCAATGCCGAAGTCGAAACGCTCGCCAAGACCAAATGCCCGGTAGGTACGATCGATTGTTTTGACTCCCATTCGTCGCCCGAGCGTGTAATAGAAAATATTGCAGGAGACGCCGAGAGCTTCGATGTCGTCGGGCGGCTGGCCGAGCACAGCGTCATGTGTTGAGAATCCGAACCGATCCCGGTAGATCCAGCACCGGTAGATGTCATTTCGGCCAGGGAGCAGGTGTCCCGGGCAGGAGATTCGCTCACCCAGCGTGTAATGTCCGAAGGTCGTCGCGCCGCAGAGAATGAGGGCCTTGGCAACCGAGCCCGGTGCATACGCAGCACCGATGGCGCGGTGCAGCAGCGGATTCTGAGGGTCATCGAGCAGGGCCTGCGGGTCTGTCTCGAGAATCGAGCGGCTGGTCGAGGGCGTGCTGACCATTGCGAGGACGTCGCCGGTCGGGATGTCGATGATCACCGCTGCGCCATTCAAAGGTGTCCCGACTTCAACAGACTGGTTGTTGTGCCAGGGCTGGACGACAGCCAATCCCACGGATGGTTCAAGCAAGGCTCGAATGCGAGCCTGCAGGAGGATATCGAGGGTCAACTGAACGTCTTGGCCCGGTGTGGGTGTGGTTGTCGCGCGATCGGAAGTATCCCGGCGTTCAACGCTGACGCCGCGAAGACCCCGGAGTTGCGTTTCGCGTGCGAACTCGACCCCCCCTCGTCCAACCACATCGCCCGGGCGGTAGCGACCTCGATCTATTGGCCGATTGCCGAGCGCCGTCGTCGTCGCGGTTGCTGCTAGTGAGGGCAGACCTGCCAATGCGGTCTCGCGCCGATTGACGTCCTCGGCTTGTACTCCAGCTCGTACCCAGCCCAGCACACGCAGCGCTACGCCCTGAACATCAACCCGAACGGGTTCCTCGCTGCGAATCGGCAGGGGAAACGCGGATCGGTCAATCTCTACCGTTTGCTGATCAAATGGGTACATGCGATCAGCGGACCGCTGGACCTCGAGCCCCGGGAACCGCGGGACTTCGACGGTCTCACCCGTAGGAAGCAGGAGATAGCTGCGTTCGCCGACCATGGCTGCGATCTCGAACGCGGTCTCGTCCGGCACATCTTCTATGACGGGGTGGTGCCTGCGTTCCTCGGCCAGTTCCACTTCGCTGCGTCTGGCGATCTCTTCGAGCATCTCGGGCGTCTGCTGGCGACCCCGAGCCACAGCGTCGATCATGGCATCACGCAGGCGGCGCGCGCCGATGGTCTCTCTCAGGCGTTCGATGCGGTTGAGGCGGCTTGCCACCGCTTCCTCAAGTTCAGTTTCGCCAACGCCGCCGATTTGGGCGAGTTGGGTCCACATCCGCTCGACGTGCGCATCGAACGTGGGCTGCAGGCGGCCGGTCAGTACCCCGCGTTCTTCGGGCGACAGCAGCGGCCATGCATCGCGGTGCGCATCCTGAGCCGCCCGACGAGCCTGCCGACGGGCCCAGTCACCCCGAAGGACGGCGTACTCGACCGCAATCGAGTAGCTCGCACGGTCCCGCGCCACCACTCTGCCCTTGCGATCCAGGATGTTGCCCCGAACACTCGGGCTCCATGCCACGCGGTAGAGGCGGTCACGAGCCTCGGCCAGCGCTCGCTCGTGGGAGGTCGTACCCATGTAGATGGATCGCGCCAGCAGAGCCGTGGCTCCGCACGACATGACCACGCCCAACAAGATCAGCCGGCGGACGAACATGCCCGTCCTGCGGGGTCGATGGCTCGCGGTCGTGAGCTGTGGCGCTGGCTTTCTCAAAGGAGGACTCCACCCTCGAGATCGGTGACGCGGGCAGCCACGCCGCAGAATTGGCCCGGCGCAGCCGTCATCCGGTGTTCAGTCCGGTCCTCGCGTCTGGGGACGCCCCGCCCTCAGGCACCGTCGGGGGGCAGGCGCTTGTCGCGCTCGATCTCGGCATAGGCGTTATGGCTGTGGATCGACTCGAAGTTTTCCGAGCTTATCGCATACCAGCAGATGCGTTCCTCCGCATCGAGGGTGACAGCGAGGTCTCGGATGATGTCTTCGACGAACTTGGGCTGCTCGTAGGCCCGCTCGGTCACCCATCGTTCGTCCGGGCGTTTGAGCACAGCGAAGACGGGGCACGAGGCGGCGGACTCGAGCATCGCCGCCAGATCCTCGATCCAGAGCATCGAGGTCGTTCGGACGGCGGCCTCGATATGGCATCGCTGGTTGTGCGCGCCGTACCGGGAGATCTCCTTGGAGCACGGACAAAGGCTCGTCGCGGGAGCTTTGACCGCCAGCACCATGTCGCTGCCCGTGCCGTCGGCCGTGCACTGGAAGCGGACTTCGTAATCCATCAGCCCGGGCTGACCGGTGACCGGTGCGGGCTTACGGATGAAGTAGGTGAAACTCGCCTCGAAGAAGGCGGTTTCCGCGTCAAGCCGATCTCGGATGGCCTGCGTCAGAGCCGGTATTTCCTCTGGGGAGATGGGCTCGCTGGCGTGGGCGTTGAGCACCTCCAGAAACCGGCTCATGTGGGTGCCCTTCTTGGTGTGGGGCAACCCGACGTACATGTTGATCTTGGCGATCGTGGTTTGCGTGCCCCCATCTTTGGTGCGGAGCCGCATCGGGAACGTAACTTGTTTAACACCAACACGATCGATGGCAACGTTGCGATCGTCGCCGGCTCCCTGTACGTCAGGGAGCGGCAGGGGCTCACCGGCCCGGGTCGAGGCATCTGGCATGAACTACTAGACCTTTCCTGCGGCGAGTGACCCCTTCAGCCCCGTCGCCGCCGAGGGATGTTATGCGGGAGCCTTCGAGCCCTGAGCGACTGCGGATTCGACAAGCGCAACGCCCGCTGGCAGGCCCATGAAGAGGCCGGCGGCCCAGTCGAGCCCGAGCATGGCCGAGGGGCCAAGCAACGTGCCAGCGTTGGCTGCAGTGAGTGCATCGTTGCCGTGGGCGATGAGCCCCGCGATGGGACTCAAGACGGCGAGGCTGGCAAACCCCAGACAGAGAGCCTCTTGACGCGGGACCTGCCCGAAGAACGAGCCCGCGTAGCTGCCGAGGGCACCCGCTGCCAATCCGGCAATGACGGCTGCGAAAATGGCCTGGCCCTTGATGGGGTCCATGTTGACGAGGAAGGCCGCCACTGCTCCGCCGACGATCGCTGCGGCGGCGCCCGCCAGCGAACTGGGATGCCGGGCTTGAGCGATGAGTTCTTTGGTCTCGGGCTTGTGCTCGTCACGGCTCGTAAAGAGCATGGCCAGGTAGAGAGCAACCGCTGCGAGCCCGCAGAGCAGCCCCTCCACGGCGAGCACGCCCCAGGGAGCGCCAGCGTCCATCGGTTGGGACCTGAGCAGATTCGGGACATCCGTGGCGAGGTAACTTGCCCAGGCGAGGACGTAGCCTACGGCCCATGTGCCGATGCGGAACCCGACAAGCCTCCCTGACACGATGCCCGTGAGGGCTGCGATGACCAAGATACCCAGGCCAGCCATCAAACCGGTCACGGGTGAGGCGTTGACAAGCAGCGACGCATCCGGCCCGCCATCAACACCTCTGAGGCTTCCGACGAGCACG
>CAZSBR010000025.1:12821-17768 GCA_964605165.1 uncultured Phycisphaeraceae bacterium | reverse complement strand
GCCCCACGGCGAAGGCCATGCCCGCGAGGCTCACCACGTTGACGCTCCGTCCGAGCACGAGCATCACGACCACCGCCCCGATGACCGAGATGGGGATGGCCACGCCCACGATGAGCACCGTGCGCGCCGAACGCAGGAACGCGAGCAGGATGCACACCGCGATAGCGCCGCCGAGCCAGATGTTGCTCTGAACGAGTTCGAGCGCCTGATCGATGTAGACGGTCTGATCGAAGACCTGCGTGAGGAAGAGATCTCCGTTCAGGCCCATGCGCATGGCCTGGGCATCGAGCACGCCGTTCTCAGCATCGAGATAGGCGATCTGCCGCTTGAGCCCCTCCATCACCTCGATGACGTTGGTGCCCGGGTCTCGCTGGGCGTTGATGGCCAGCACGGGCTGGCCCTTCCATCGCACGAAGCCGCTGGGCTCTTTGTGGGTGAGCACGACGGTGGCCACATCCCCCACGAGGATGGCCCCGCCGTTGGAGTCGTACTTGACGATCGTGTCTTCGACGTCCTCGGGCGATTGATACTGGCTGAGCGTGCGGAGGCGGACATCGAACCGGCCGTCGGCGAGTTCGCCCGCCGAGACGTTACGGTTGGTGCGGTTGAGCGCGCGCACCAACTCAGCGGGGGTGATGCCGCGCTGGGCCAGCCGCACAGGATCGAAGCGGACCTGGGCCTCGCGCTCGCGGCCGCCGAGCACGTTGATCTCGCTGATGCCCGGCACCTGCTCGAGCCGCGGCTTGATGCGGTCGTCGGCAAAGTCCTGCATCTCGCGGATGTCAATGTCGGGATCTGTGGTGCCGAAGACGATCCACGCGATGTAGTCGCGGTTCTCGGGGTCGCTCGCCTCCACGACGGGTTCATCGACCTCGTCGGGGTAGTCCTCCACCTCGCGGAGCTTGTCGCTCACTTCACGGAGCGCGACTTCCTTGGGCGTGCCCGTGCGGAACTCGAGGCGGATGACGCCCTCGCCCTGCTGGCTGGTGCTGGTCATGGCTCTCAGGCCGCTGACGCCCTGGAGCTTCTCCTCCTGCTTGTCGATGATCTCTTCTTCGACTTCCTTCGGACTGGCGCCCTCCCAGCGGGTGGTGACGGCGATGACGGTGTCATCCACCGAGGGCGTGAGCTGGATCGGCACGCGATCCAGCGCGACCAGACCTGCGAGCATGACGAGAATCACACCCACAATGACGGTGACCGGCTGACGCACCGCGAGCTTGACGAAATCCATCAGCGAGCCTCCGCAACTCTGTCAACTGCTTCGCGAGCGTCTCAGCGTGCGCGCGATGTGGTGGAACCCGCGCTGGCTTTCTGCGATTCGGAGTCCGGCGAGACCGTGGGCGGCTCGAGAATCATGACGCCCGCACCGGGCCTGAGCCTCTCGGCGCCCTCGGTCACGACGAAGTCGCCTTCGCCGATCGGGCCCGGGGCGACCGCCACGCGCAACTCGGTCTCAAAGAGCACCGTGATGCTCGCGGGAAAGGCGCTCTGCGAGCCATCTTCGTTCGGGCGCACGATCATGACATACGAACCGCTCGGGCCGCGGAGCACCGCATCCTTACTGACCGTCAGCGTCTCGCGGACATCTCCCGTCGGCACAAACGCTACGACGGATCCGCCGGCGATGACCTCCTGCGGCTGGGCATCCACGATGCCCGCCAGCGTGAACGAACGCGTCGAGCGCGACGCCTCCGGCACGGGACGCAGCCGGCTGAGGCTGTGCGACTTGCCCGTGGCATCAACCTTGACCACGATGCCCTGCGATGACGCGAGCATCTCTTCTGCCGAATCGCCTGCTGAAGCCGACACGTCCGAAGACGGTTTGGCATGGACGAGTTCATTGACCGCCGGCAGCAGACCCTGGGGCACGTCCAGCCACGCCTCGTGGGCGCTCGTGCCGAGCAGGACGACAGCAGCATCGCCCTCTTCAGCCCACGCACCAATCTCGGTGAGCCGCTGAACAATCACGCCATCGAAGGGCGCGTAGCCGATCGTGTCCTCGAAGCGATCGGTGAGCACCGCGCGGCGGGCGCGAATCCGATCGATGGCTCTCTCGGCACTGCCCAAGCGGGCATTGCTGAGGTTGGCCTGATAGCGGGTGTCGCGCAGCTCCTTGTCCGTGGAAGCGCCGCGCTGGCTCGCCTGCTCCTGCACTTCCAGCTCGCGCTGCCAATACGCAGCCTCGACACGGACCTCCTCCAGCCGGGCGCTTGCCTCGGCCAGTTCGCTCTCGATCTCCTCGAGCAGCAGATTCAGCCGCGTGTTGTCCACCCGGAAGAGGACGTCGCCCGCCTGAACCCGGTCGCCCTCACGCACCGCAAGCTCGACGATCACACCCGATTCCTCGACCGCGACGTCCGACCGCTTCAGCGCACGAATCTCGCCCGTCACCATCCGTCGCTGGACGATGGATTCAAGCGTGGCAACATCCGCGTAGACCTGGGTGGGCGGTCCTTGGCCGTTGGCTGTTGAGACACATCCCGCAAGGAGTTGAGCGATCATCCACCACAGCAGCGTGTGCGGCCATGAGCGACGTCTGGATTGCACATGCAGCACCTACAACGCCTCCTGATCAGCGGCAAGCGAGGTGAGCGCTGCGCTGATGATTTGCTGATCGCAACCAAGCCCGCGGAGAGAGAACGCAGCGAGCATGGACGCTATTCGATCGACGCGCTTCGAATCCGGCTCGTGACCGAGCCAGAGCCTCGCCTGAATCTCATAGAAGCTCTTGTAGTGCAGCACCATGCCAAAGACGGCCTGACCCAGTGTGCGCACTTCATCGCTGTCGGAATTCGGCGAGAGCACGCTGACGATGTGCTCGACCTGCGCCGTTCGCGGCTTGATGTAGCCCTCGATGACCTCGCCGAACGCGCTGCTCGGCTCGATGGCCTCCCGGCACAACAAACTCGGCGCGGTGTCACTCGCCGCCTCATCGATGACGTGGCGAAGAAATGACCTGACAAACCTCGCGAGCCTCTCGGCGGCCTGGGCCTGGTCAAGCTCCGTGCCGGCAGCGGGCAATTCGGCCCACAGTTCGTTCGACTCGGGCCGGGTCATGGCGCGGCGGAGCACCTCGACATAGAGCTCTTCTTTTGAGCCGAAGTGGTACCGGATCGCTGCGATGTTGGCACCGGCAGCATCGACGATCTCCCGCGTGCTCACCCCGCCGTAGCCCCGCTCGCTGAAGAGAACCTCAGCCGCATCGAGCAGCGCTGCTCGCGTACCGCCGGCAGCAACCGACGGTTGATCGGGCTTGGAGGCAGCCGAGGGGCTTGTCGGAGGCAATGGCGTCATGACAAACGGTAGGCCAGGCATGCCCACACAATTCCAAACAAAATACGATCGCCCCTCGCATCCCGACCAGGGATGGCTGAGCAACGGTCGCCACGCACAGGGTAGTACACCATCAGAAGTCATTCAAGCGTTTGATTGAATGACTTCAGGCCAGTCGCTGCTGGGCGTACGCTCACAGCCCATGGCCAGCCCGCCCGCTCCACACCAACACGCGACTGAGACGAAGCGCCCTGCGCCCAAGCGTCCCGCTGCTGAAACGGCCATGGATCAGCATGCCCGCCTCAAGGCGGATCACCCGGAGTGCGTGCTGTTATTTCGCATCGGCGACTTCTACGAGACGTTCCACGACGATGCCAAGGTGATCGCTGAGGCACTTGGTCTGACGCTGACCAAGCGCAAGGACGGCGTGCCATTGGCGGGCATCCCCCACCATCAGCTCGAGCCTTACCTGAGGCGGCTGATCGATCGAGGCTTTCGTGTCGCTGTGGCCGATCAGATCGAGGATGCTGCGCAGGCCAAGGGTGTGGTTCAGCGGGCCGTGACACGAGTGGTCACGCCGGGCACGCTCGTCGACGACGCGTTGATGGACGCTGAGCATCGCAGTGCGCTGGCTGCTGTGGCGGTGAACCACGCGCGGCCTGATCGTGTGGGCATTGCGCTGATCGAGCCTTCAACGGGCGCATTTGACGTGTTTGAAGCATCGGTCGATGCGGCGCGTGACGAACTCGCGCGCGCGCGGCCGAGCGAAGTGCTCTTCGCGACCGCCGACCTCGATCAGCGGCCAACGCCGATGGTGGAGACGCTGACCGCGGGGCTTGATGCAGCCCTGACGCCCCGGGCGGTGTGGACGTTTCGCGATGCGCAGGCTGAGCGAACGCTGTGCGAGGCGTTTGGGGTTGCCACGCTCGATGCGTTCGGGCTCGGCGAGGCGGGCGCTGCGAGGCAGGCTGCGGGTGCTGCGGTGCTCTACCTGCAGGAGACGCAGCCATCGCTTGATGGCGGCGGGGCGCTGACCGGTCGATCCTCGCTGCGCGCACCGAGGCGCATCGATGCAGCGGGCGTGCTGGACGCGACCTCGCTCCGTGCGTTGGAGGTGGAGCGCACGATGCGTTCGGGCGCGATCGAGGGCTCGCTGCTCGGGGTGTTTCTTCGCCCCGGCAGCGCTGGCGGCATGGGCGGGCAGGCGTCGTTGTGCCGAACCGCGATGGGCAAGCGCCTGCTGCGGGACTGGCTGTGTCGGCCTCTTGCCGATGCGGATGCTGTGCGCGAGCGGCAGGCTCGCGTCGCAACGCTGTTTGAGGATGAACGTCTGGCGGACGAGGTGGCAGGCAAGCTCGACGGCGTGCGTGACCTTGCACGGATCGCGGGCAGGCTCAGCGCCGGCCGCGCCACGCCGAGGGACCTGGTAGCGATGGCCGAGAGCATCCGGTCTGCAGCACAGGTCGCCGAGTTGATCGCAGAGGCTGCTGCTCTTGCTGGTCTTGCACAATCGCTTGCTGAAGCGTCGCGCGGGCTCACAGAGCTTGCAGGCCGCATCGCGTCGCTGCTGGCGGAAGACCCGCCGGGGCACATGCGTCAGGGTGGCGTGTTTCGCGATGGGATCGATGCTGAGCTGGACGAGGCGCGGGGGCTTCGCCGAGATGCGGGCGA
>CAZSBR010000025.1:0-12721 GCA_964605165.1 uncultured Phycisphaeraceae bacterium | reverse complement strand
GCGGCGCTTGCTGCCAAGGCGCGGCAGGCGGGCTGGGTGCGGCCTGAGATCGCAGACGAGCCGGTGATCGATATCGAGGAGGGTCGGCATCCGGTCCTTGACGAGGCGCTGGGCCACCGCTTTGTGCCCAACTCGCTTGTGCTCGCGGGCGATGGCGACCAGGAGGGTGCGCACGTCGCGCTGATCACCGGCCCCAACATGGCGGGCAAGAGCACGTTCATCAGGCAGACGGCGCTGCTTGCGCTGCTTGCGCAGGTCGGCAGCTACCTCCCCGCGTCGCGAGCCCGGCTTGGCGTGTGCGACCGCATCTGCACCCGGGTGGGTGCGGACGATGCGCTCCACCAGGGTCGCAGCACGTTCATGGTCGAGATGACCGAGACTGCGTCGATTCTGCACCACGCCACGGCTCGCTCGCTGGTGGTGCTGGACGAGATCGGTCGAGGCACATCGACGCTCGACGGCCTGAGCCTCGCGTGGGCGATCGCTGAGCATCTTGCGCGGGCCGATGGACCTCGGACACTCTTTGCTACCCACTACCACGAGTTGACCGAGCTTGCTGAGACGCACGCGGGACGCCTCCGCAACCTGCATGTGGCGGTCCGCGAGTTCACGCCCGAGCCGACAGCGGACTCGCCCTCGCCGACAGCGGAACTGGTGTTCGTCCATCGCATCCTGCCGGGGCGGGCGGATCAGTCGTATGGCGTGCATGTCGCTGAGCTTGCGGGGGTGCCGAGTGCGGTGACGAAGCGCGCACGCGAGGTGCTCAGTTCGCTTGCGGTCGAACAGCGTGGCAAGGCCCCGCCAACGCCTCCAGCCCCGCGGGGCGACGCACAACTGGCGTTGTTCACGGAGTTTGTGCCTCACCCCGTGGTCGAACGGATCAGGGAAGTGAAGCTTGATGCGATGTCGCCGTTGGAAGCGTTTGACGTGCTTCGTTCGCTCAAGGATGAGGTCGAAAGCAAGGCAGCGCCGGACCGTCGCTAGCCCGGGATGGAAGCGGGTTCACCGAAGCGCCACGCAGCGCCGCACTCTGGGCAGACGGTGCAGCCGTCGTCTTCAGCGGGCGAGCCCGCGAGATCGTACAGACACTGAGGGCAGAGCCTGGGCAGCCTCCTGATCTCAATCTCGAGGAAGCGTCTTCGCGCGATCAACACGAAGGGCGATGCGATGCCCACGAGTGCAAAGGCGGCGGCGAAGGCGAAGAGAACGAACGCGAGCCGGTAGCTGAACACGGCCTGCTGCCACTGGACGTGGGTCATCCATGCGCTCATCGCTCCGAGCACCAGCATGCCGAGAGAAGTCGAAAGCAGGTTGAGCGGGTGGGCGGCCTTGATGGTGTCGACGAGTCGGTCGTAGGTCTTGACGACGTGGCGCTCCCGCGGCGACAAGCGGACAGCGTGGATGAGCTTGTGTTGTCTGAGCCGAACACGCTGGCCTCGGTCATCGCGAAATGGGCGCCCGCCCATGGTCATGATGCGTCCGTGCGCGCAGCATCATCCTCGAACTCAACGAGGCTCTGGCGGACGAAGGCTGCGACTTCATCTGGGTGGGTGAGGGTGATGAGGTGGCGGGCGCCGGCGAGTGTGCAATCTGCCTGAGTGCGCACGTCGGGGATGATCGTGTCGTGCTCGCCGTGGATGTGGCGGATGGGCATGTTGCCCAGTGATGCAGGGGGGCCGGGCCATGCGGCGCAGGCTTTCGATGACCAGTTGAGAAAGACGGGGTCATTGGCGGTGGCCATCGTGATAAGGGTCCGAGTCTGCTCAGCATTGAGCGCTTCACGCCTGGCAAAGCGTGTTGCGAAGGGGGCGTACAGCTTGCGCGCAAGCCCCGCGGGGATCATCGGGCCGATTCTGGACTGGGCTCTGAAGGTCGGCAGGATCTGGTGTCGGCCGCGCACGCCCACGATGAGGACGAGCCCGAGCGGCGCAGGCTCAAGGACCGCGGCGAGTTCCATGGCGAGTTGCCCGCCAAAGCTAAACCCGCCGAGCGCATAGCGGCCGCTGGCGGGCAGCAGCGGCTGGATGTGCGCTGCGTAGCGGCTGGCGTAGCTGCGGAGGCTCTCACGGGGGAGAGGCTCGATGAAGGCTGGCACGGTTGCATCGGGCAACTGGCTGAGAACGGGATCAAAGAGGGTTTGATCGGCTGCGAGCCCGGGCCAGAGCAGAAGCGGCAGATGTTGCGTGGGTGTCTGGACTTGCGCTGACGCTGGCGAGGTGGCGCTGGATGGGCTCAAGGGGGCGGGTTCGGCGGGCATGGCAACCTCTGCGGGCGTTGGTGCGAGCGAGCGCTAGGGTCATGGGCCGCGGCGAGCGTGCAAAGGGGCCTGCCAGGAGCAGCCGGCACGGTTTTCGGGCGCGTATGGCACGAGTTTAGGAGGATGCGATGGCAGCTCACGCGACCAGCTTGACCGACTTTGTGACGCTTGGCCGAAGCGGCCTGCGTGTCAGCCCGTTTTGCCTGGGCACGATGACCTTCGGAACCGATTGGGGCTGGGGCAGCGAGCCCGAGGACGCGCAGCGGATCATGGACCGCTACATCGAGGCTGGCGGCAACTTCATCGACACCGCGAATATCTACACCAAGGGCCATTCGGAGGTCATCATCGGGGACCACATCGGCCAGCACGCGGCCAGACGCGACAGGCTGGTGCTGGCGACGAAATTCATGGGCAACATGTACCCGGGTGATCCCAATGGCGGCGGCGCGGGCCGAAAGAGCATCATCGCGGCGTGCGAGGAGTCGCTTCGCCGGTTGCGCACGGACTACATCGATCTGTACTGGATGCACTTTCCGGATCGGCACACGCCGATCGAGGAGACGATGCGCGCGCTGGATGACCTGGTGTCATCGGGCAAGGTCCGGTACATCGGGCTGAGCGATACCCCCGCGTGGCAATGCGTGAAGGCCTGGTACGAGGCGCACAGCCAGGGCTGGACGATGCCGGTGGCGCTGCAGATCGAGTACAGCCTTGCGCAGCGGACGGTCGAGTTTGAGCTTTTGCCCATGGCTCGAGAGATGGGCATGGGCGTGACGCCCTGGTCGCCGCTGAAGTATGGAATCCTCACCGGCAAGCACACGAAGAGCAACGCAAGCGATGCCAATCGCGGCAGCGTTGAGGCGCACCTCACGGAGAGGAATCTCGGCATCATTGAAGAGGTAAAGCGTGTTGCAAACGAGATCGGCTGCTCGTGTGCGCAGGTCGCCCTGAGGTGGGTGCAGCATCAGCACGGCGTGGCGAGCACGATCATCGGTGCACGGACGCTTGAGCAACTCGAGGACAACATCGCAGCGCTCGGCGTGGAACTTGCGGATGGTCATCTCGAGGCGCTGGACGCGTGCAGCGCGGTCGAAGTGCCGTTCCCACAGTCCTTCGTGCCCAACCTGACCAACACGATCCAGGGGGGAGCGACCATCAACGGGGTGCGGAGTGAGGCCTGGTCGATGGCTCCGGCGTCGGCGGAAGAGCGTTGGTGAGCCGGTGGTTATCGGGCGTTTTGAGCTTCTTGGCTGCGGGGAACGAACCAAAGGGTTCTCCTCGTGATGGTTTTCCTCCTCAGGCTCGATTGTTTGCATTTTGAGAGCGTTTGAGAAGGATTTCAATAGGATTCTTCGTGGATGGCTGGCAGCTCGGAGTGCAGTGATTTCAGGGGTTTGCGACCGATAGGGCCGTGCGTTTGGAAGGTTTTCTTCAGACTTGGTCAGAGTTTGGTTGAACTCTGCGCGAAATCCACGACAATCAAGGTCAGCTTCTCGCCACCACAGAACGAGGTCTAGTTCAGATGGGGAAGGGAAGTGGTCGTCGGTGTTCGCCGGCGTCCAAGTGTTTACGGAGGCCGCGTCGTTCGTCGCGGCATGAGAACCGAGAGTGTGCGTACGCACGGGAGTTCTTCAGATGAAGTCCATTCTTACAGTTGCAATGATTGCTGCCGCGGCGGGCACCGCCACGGCACAGGTCCAGCTCGCCCAGCCGATTCAGACCGGTGAGCCCATCATGACCGTGACGCGTGAAGCACGCGTTCACCCCGGCACCATGGGTCCCAGCATGTCCGCTGGCCTCGACGGCTCGACCTACGGCATCACCCACGCCGTTGGTGACGAGTTTGCCCTGATCCAGCTGAACACCGGCACCGCCACGTTCAACAGCGCCGGTCAGGTTGCCCAGTTCCCGCTGAACTTCGCTGGTATCGAAGGCGGCCGGAACTTCTTCTACAACGACACGGATCCGATCTGGATGGACACCAGCCCGATCCCGCAGATCGTCATCGACAGCACCGACCTGGCCGACGGCTTTGACGGAATGCTGAACATGGACAGCGACCAGGACATCGTGGCCGGCGAGCGTCTCCTGACGATCCGCACGTGGTTCAACTCCAACGGCGCTTCGGTCCGTCCGTTCGCTCAGCCCAGCGATGACGTCGTTGCGCTGACGAGCGTCGGCACCCCGACGTTCCCCGGCGTGAACGATGCACTGCCCGTGTCCGATCGTCACCCGATCGCTCTCGGCTTTGACATCGGCCTGAACAACGGCACCGGCATCGCGCCGCCCGCTGGCCGCCAGTGGATCGATGACGCCACCGCGTTCGTCTTCGAGTACACCTGGCTCGGCTTCCGCAACATCGACGGCGCCTTCGTCGGCGTGAACTTCGATGTCTCGGCTGACGACCTCGTGAACGTCGATGGCAGCGGCAACCTGACGATCGAAGGCCCGGCCCTCATCCCGGTTGACACCGAGGTGAACCTGGTCACCGGGCTCCCGGACCTGTCGCTCGGCTTCGCCCCCATCGCTTGGGGTGACGGCATCACCGACGGCTTCCTCATCTACGCCCTGCAGGTCGAGGTCTTCGTGCAGGACGAGCCCGGTGGCCCCGCCGCCTGCCCGTGGGACGTGGCCGACGGCTTCGGCTTCCCGGGTGGTGATGGCACGGTCGACTTCGGTGACTTCCTCGCCGCGCTCAGCCTCCTCGGCCCCTGCGTCTCCGGCGACTGCACCATCGTCGACATCGCTGACGGCTTCGGTTTCCCCGGTGCTGACGGCACGGTCGACTTCGGTGACTTCCTCGCCGCTCTGAGCATCCTCGGTCCCTGCCCGTAATGCACGGCTGACCGAACGCTCTAGGTCGTTCTGACCTTCTCACCGGCCCGGGTTCACGCCCGGGCCGGTGCTTTTTTGCGGGTGGGGGAGCTTGGTGGCCACACACAGATCGCGCGACCGTCAGGACCACGGTTGTTCAGGGCCGAAGCGGTCGCAGGCCGCGGTGAGTCCGTGCTGCATTCCACCATTCGAGCGAGGGCGCGTGCTCCGCGATGAGGCGGATAAGTTGAGACGAGGAACAATCTAGCCGCAGCGCGGCCTTGCGCTGGTCGAGGCCCTCGTTGAAGATGTGGTCGAGCGCCTCTGCGAGCATGGCGGGGTAGTCACGATGAGACGGGTTGCACGCGATCTGTCCATCGCGGCATCGTGAGGTCCAGAGCGGGCTCGGGACCGCGCTGGGGGCAAGCGATCGCACACGCCACGCCATGGTGAGGCGGAGCCTGCGGAGCGCGACGCGAGCATTCTCGGCGGGGCTTCTTCGCTCACCCGCAGCGGCGGCGATGCCGGTGGCGGTGTGCACATACTCGACCATCGTCTGCACCTTGTTTCGGTGCTGGCCGCCCGGGCCGCGGGTCTTGCCGCGACTCATGGAGCACGCGGCGAGCAGCGTTTGCTCATCGATTGATGAGGGGTGGTCGCCCTCGATGAAGATGGGCTGGAGGTGCTCTGGAAGCTGGGGCGGCAGGCGGACCATGCGGGCGTTCAGTCCTGGCTTTGGTCTCGAGGTTCGAGGGGCGTGGCCCAGGCCTGCTCGACAGCGGCTGCGCCGCGGGGGTCGTGCGCGCGAAGCTGGCGAGCGGTCATGGGCTCGAAGTCGTTGAGGGCGAAGTGTGCTTCAGAGAGTTCGGCGAAGTACTCCCCGACGTTGCTGAGGGCGTAGGCCCGGCGGGATTCGGACGACGGTGCGAGGTTGTAGCCGACCTGCTCGTAGAGGCCTTCACGGACGGCTGCGTCGAAGGCTGCGATGACGGGCACTCTGCGGTCTTGAGGCATGGCGTGCCACCAGGCGTGCGCGAACTCGTGGAGGAGGCCGTAGGGCTGGTTGCGTCGCCAGTTGAGGTAGTCATGCGCGTTGGCGATCTCGATGCCGCCAGCCTTGATAGGCAGGATGCCGTGCTTCGAGAGCCACTGCTTTGAGGGGTGGAAGTACTTGCCGCGGCCGCTCATGCCGGCGGGCACGACGCGGCCCTGAAGCTCCACCCAGATGGCGGTGTGCTGAAGATGTTCGATGGCGTGGGCGGGAAGCAGGTGTTTGATCTCATCGAGATCGGCGGCGAGATGGATGCGCACGCGCTGCCAGAGGGCGTCCTCGGCGAGCAGGTCCGTGTGGACCATGGCGGTGAAGCCGAGGACTTCGTGGCGGACGTAGTCGGTCTCCCGCTCGGGAGTGAGCGGCGAGGCTTCCACCGCGTCTTGCTGTGCGCTGGCCAAAGGCGAGAGGGCCGCGCAGGCATGAATCATGAGAAGCGCGGCTCGGTGAACGCGGAGGATCTTCATCGCTCGACGGTAGCGCGCGGCGAAGCACCGAAGACACGGGCCTGATCAGGCACGGGCAGAAGGCCTGCCATGAAGGCGATCATGGCGGCGTTGTCGGTGCAGTACACGGCGGGCGCGAGCAGAGCGGGCAGGCCGGCCTTGTCAGCGACGCGCTGGATGCTGGCGCGGATGGCTCGATTAGCGATCACGCCGCCGCCAGCGAGGACTGCTCGCGGTGCCGTCGAGCCGTCGTTCGCTGCTGCGAGCGTGCGAGCGTGCTCGATGGCCCGTCTGAGCTTGAGCTCGATGGCCTTGCAGGCAGCGGCCTGGAAGGCGGCCGCGATGTCGGCGCGTTGTTGATCGGACAGGTCGCTTGCGTCTTTCTCGAAGTGGCCGCCCCGCTTGGGAACGCCGCGGACGGCGTAGAGCACCGCGGTCTTGAGCCCGCTGAAGGAGAGGTCGATCGAGTCGCGGCTGAGGCGGGCGACGGGCAGCTCGATCGCGGCGGGATCACCGGCCTGGGCGAGCCTTTCGAGATTCGGGCCGCCGGGATGGCCGAGCCCGAGGAGCGTGGCGGCCTTGTCGAAGGCCTCGCCCAGCGCATCGTCGATGGTCGCACCGAGCAGTTTTACGGAGGTCGGTGAGGCAACGTGGTACAGCGCCGTGTGCCCGCCGGAGACAGCAAGCCCGATGGCGGGAAGGTGCTCGGCGACGGGCAACGGGTCTTTGTCTCGGGGTTCGATGAACGCGGCAAAGAGATGAGCGTGCACGTGGTCGACGGGGATGAGGGGCTTTTCCAGGGACCACGCGAGGGCCTTGGCGGCGGTCAGGCCCACGAGCAGCGAGCCGATGAGGCCGGGACGATCGGCCACCGCAACGGCATGGATGTCTTCGACGCGGACGGCGGCATCGCGGAGGCAGGTGCGGAGAGTGGGCATCCAGCGTTCGACGTGCGCGCGGCTGGCGATCTCGGGCACGACTCCGGCGTAGGGCGCGTGCAGTTCGTGCTGGGTGGCGATGGTGTTGGCCAGCACCCGCGGCGGCCGGGCTCCCGAGGCATCGCACTCGACGATCGCGCAGGCGGTTTCGTCGCAGGTGGTCTCGATGCCGAGGATGAGACGGGACTGAGGCATCATGCGGGATGTGGAAACGGGAGACTCACTTGTCCTGCTCGCTCTGAGGGGGCTGGGCGGTGTCAGCCTCAATTTTCTCGACGCCGGCATCGATGAGCCAGCGTTCGATGGTGGGTTCGGTGATGCGGAGTGTGGCGACGTGCTGGCCATCGGCATCGGTGATGGTCAGTTCGCCGCCGGCGACGCGGCGCTCATCTTCCCAGAGGTCGAACTCTGCAGCCTCGGCGTCCTCGGGTGCGGCGCTTTCGAGGGAATCAATCCTGCGATCGATGCGGGTGAGTTCTCTGAGCAGGCGCTCGCGTGTGCGCTCGGCGCGGCGGAGTTCATCGACGGCGAGCGTGCGCATGGACTCGGAGGCATCGGTGAAGGGTGTCCACTCGCCATCGCGGATGTAGCCCCGGATGGCGTTGAGGGCGACTTGAAGCTGCGGATCATCGACGGCTTCGGGTGATTCTGCCTCAGCGTCGATGACATCGGCCTGCTGGCGGGCGAGGAGGATCTCCGAGGCCTTGTCGTCATCGATGGGGATGTAGAAGCCCGGCGTGGGATCGACCCCCCACTGCGTGGAGTCGTCTTCGCGCTGAAGGCTTCGGCCGGAGGGGAGGTAGTAGAGCTGCTCGGTGAGCTTGAGTTGGCCGCCGTTGCCATTGGGTAGCTGGATGACGCTCTGGACGCTTCCCTTGCCGACGGAACGGGCACCGACGACGATGGCGCGGCCGAGATCCTGCAGGGCGCCGGCGAGGATCTCGCTTGCTGAGGCGCTCTGTTCATTGAGGAGGACGGCGATCGGAAATTCCGACAGCGTGTCTGGCGCGGAGGCGGTGAAGACGGCTTCTCGGCCATCGCGGCTGCGGATGGAGACGATGGTGCCATCGTCGACGAAGTGGTCGGCCATTCGGACGGCTTGTTCGAGCACGCCGCCGGGGTTCCAGCGGAGATCGATGATGAGGCCGTTGAGATCACCCTCGTCAGCGCCGAGTTCGTCGAGGGCTCTGGTGAAGTACTCATCGACGTTGGGGGTGAACTGCGTCACCCAGATGTAGCCGATGCCGCTTTGCTCGTCGAGCATGAAGTCCCAGTGGCTGTCATCGCCGACGCGCTCGGCGCCCTTGACGGGCACGGTCCGGATCTTCTTGCGTGTGATCTCGATGGGCAAGCGCTCACCTGCTCGTTCGACGATCACGTTGACGATGGTGTTCTCTTCGCCGGTGAGACGATCGACGGCTTGCTCGGTGGTGAGGCCCTCGGTGGATTCGCCCTGAATCTCGACGATGCGGTCATCGGCGCGGACACCTGCACGCAGCGCGGGCGAGCCGTCGAGCGGTGTGATCACTGTCAGCCAGTCATCGCGGAGGCCGATGAGCGCGCCGATGCCGACGTACTCGCCGGTGAGGCTCTTCTGGAACTGCTCGGTATCGACCGGAGGCACGTAGACGGTGTAGGGATCGTCGAGGACTTCGAGCATGCCGCGGATGGCGGCGGTCTGGAGTTCCTGCTCGTCGACGTCGCGGACGTAGCGCTCGGTGAGGAGGTGCTTGACATCGATGAGGGGGTCGAAGAACTGGTAGTCATCGGTCTGGCGTGCGATGGCAAGGGTGGAGCCGAGGACGGCGACGGCGAGCGTTCCAAAGAGCGTGATGTTCAAGGCGAGCCTCCAGGGCGATGGTCGGCGGTTGGACTCTTGAGCGGCGTTGAGGGCTGGTGGGTTGGATGCGGGACGGAAACCAGCCATGGGAGCCTCCAGAGTGAGCGGCTGCCTGCCGCGATGATGCCCGGAGGGCGGCAAGGACAGCTCAGGCAGGGTAGTGAAAGATGGCGGCGTGATCGATATGCCTCGGTCGTTACGTCTGAGGTTCGCTAGAGTTCGGGCTATGGCTTCAACGCGTGAGCGGACAGATCTGAAGGTGCGGACGGAACGGGCCGTGCTGGCAGCGGTTCGGCTGCCGGACTCGGTGTTTGACCCCGCGGATCCCTTCGGGGAGTTGGCCGCGTTGGCCGAACAGGCGGGCGCGGTGGTGGTCGGCGAATTGAGCCAGAGCCTGCCGCGACCCGTGACCGGGACCTACATGGGCTCGGGCAAGATCGACGAGCTCAAGCAGCTTTGTGAGAGGCTGAACGCGACGACGATCATCTTCGATCATGATCTGGCGCCGAGCCAGCTTGGCAAGATTGAACGGCTGACCGACCGCAAGGTGGTGGATCGGAGCGAGTTGATCCTCGACATATTCGCGAGCAGGGCGACGACGCACGAAGCCAAGCTGCAGGTGGAACTCGCCCAGCTTGAATACACCTTTCCGCGGCTCAAAGCCATGTGGAGCCACCTTGAAAGAATCGTCGGCGCGGGCGGCTCGGCCTCGCTGACGGGCGGCGTGGGCACGCGCGGTCCCGGTGAACAGCAGATCGAGATCGACCGCCGACTGGTGCAGCGGCGGAAGGTGGATCTGCAGCGGCAGTTGCGAGAGATCCAGGATCGCAAGAGCCGGACGGTGCGTGAGCGCAACGAGGAGCACTTCACCGTTGGTCTGGTGGGCTATACCAATGCGGGCAAGTCGACGCTCTTCAACACGCTGACGGCGGGCGGCGCTTACGCGGATGACCGCGTGTTTGCGACGCTCATGACGCGTACGCGCGCGTGGCACATCGGCCACGGGATCGAAGCGATGCTGTCGGACACGGTCGGGTTCGTGCGGGACCTGCCTCACAACCTGATTGCATCCTTCAGGGCGACGCTCGAGGAGGCCACACACGCGGACCTGCTGCTGGTTGTGTTGGATGTTTCGGACCCGGCGGCGGAGATGCAGGAACGGACGGTGCGTGAGACGCTCGACGGGCTGTTTGACGAGATGCGTCGGCGCGAGGGTGAGGATTTTGTGCCGCCCCAGCGGCTGCTGGTGCTCAACAAGGCGGACCGTCTTGCGGACAACACGCAGTTCCTGGTGTGGCAGCGCAAGCATCCGTCAGCGATCCCGGTGTGTGCGCTGCCGGGAGATGGTGATGCGCCCGGGCTGGGGCAGGAGGCGCTGGCGGCTGCGGTTCGCGGGATCGCTGTGGGCGAGCCGGCGGAGGCTGTGGTGAGCGTGGCGCTGGCACGGTCCAAGCTGATGCACGAGATCGAGACGCGGTCGGATGTGCGGGAGCGGACGTACAAC
Organism: uncultured Phycisphaeraceae bacterium; assembly: GCA_964605165.1. Classification (GTDB taxonomy): domain Bacteria; phylum Planctomycetota; class Phycisphaerae; order Phycisphaerales; family UBA1924; genus OFTM382. The sequence continues at coordinate 1,868 of CAZSBR010000025.1, read as the reverse complement.
GCGGACAGCGTTGAGCTGCACGTGGTGGCGGGCGAACGCATGCTCGAGCGGTGGGCTCGCCGGGGCGCGGATGTCCGCCATGCCGCCTCTGGACAGGCGATGTTCACCCCCGAGCAACCGGCCTGGTAAGACGACAGCGGACGACTAAAACGAAAGACGCCCGCGGACGGACGGACCGCGGGCGCGAGAGATTGTCCTTGTGAAGCAGCGACCCTCTACGTGGTGCGTGACCGGGGGAGGTGGCTGCTCGCTGACGGCGTCAGGCGGACTGGGCGGGCGTGAAGCCGGCGCAGCTACCGATGGGCGTGACCTTGAGGCCTTTGTCGGCGTTTTCGGGCAAGCCGCAGGGCTCGACGAGGTCGGCGGGTGCTTCACCGAGGATGCGAATCTGAACGACCTTCGGCTCGTCGTTGCCTGCGCCGAAGTGGGTGCAGAGGCCGCACTGTCCATCTTGGATGCGTTGCATGTGTGGTCTCCTGTCAGGGTGTTCGGAATGACGGGGCTCGATGCCCCTTGCTCCTTCTGTATACGACGCGTCTGGGGCTTCTCTTCGGAGACTCGGTCGCAGGTTCGTAGTTGATATTGGTTCTCACCAGGTGCGGGGGCTATCCATGGTTCTCGGACGTTTGCAGGGGTTTTTGCTCCCCTAAGTGCTTGTGAGAGCGGTTGTTCCGCGGCGCTTCCGGGAGGGTGCGATACACTTGAGGGCTGGAGCCGCGTGTGCGGCACCTGAGGAAAGCCGCGCGCCGAGCGCGCCGGGAGAGAACCCATGCTGAAGACGATTGCGCCGATTCTGGCGGTGGCCGGTTGTGCCCTTGCTGCGAGTGCACAGGATGGCCTGGTGTACGCTTACGACCTGCGTGGAACCAACGAGTTCTACACGTTTGATCCGGCTGATCCTGGCGCTGGCCGTACGTTCATCGACAACGGCACCAACGCCGATCTGTACAACGGCTTTGCGATGGACTTCAACACCGCGGCCGACACGCTGTACTTCATCACAGATGCTGAGGAGTTCGGCACGATCTCGCTGACGGACGGTTCGTTCAGCCCGATCGCAACGCTCGGCGGCGACATCACGCCGGGCGTGGATTCGATCAGCGGCCTGAAGGTCGACCCGACGAACGAGACGTTCTACATCTCGACGACGACCAGCCTGTACACGGTCGACCCGCTGACGGGCATGGCGACGCTGGTGGGCGACTTCGGTCCCAACGCGGGTTCGATGATTGATTTCGCGATCGACATCAATGGCAACATGTATGGCCACGACTTCACCAATGACAGCCTGGTGAGCATCAACAAGGCCACGGGTGAAGCCACGCAGATCGGTGGTCACGGCCTTGCTGCGAACTTTGCGCAGGGCATGGACTTCGACTACGCGACCAACACGCTGTACGCGGCCATTTACACCGGTGGTGGTACGGGCCAGTTCGTGAGCTGGAACCTGAACGACGGCTCGGTCAACCTGCTCTTTGACACGACCGTGTGGAACGCCGAACTCGAGATGGCCATCCGCTCCGTGCCCACGCCCGGCGGCGTTGCCGTCCTCGGTGTGCTCGGTCTTGCGGCAGCCCGTCGCCGCCGCTGAGATGCCTGCGGCGTGATACCTGATTCCCTTTGGCGGGGTGCCTCTGACACGGGGCACCCCGCTTTCGTTGGGCGGGGCTGCGGCCTTCGGCGGGGTCTTGGTGGAGGCCTGTGCTTGCCCCCCACCCCCGGTCGGGCCGGGGCTCGCCAGCGGTGTGGCGGGGTGCTAACATCGGGGCCGGCGGGCCCTCGGGCCCGCGGATTTGCCACCTTAGCTCAGTTGGTAGAGCGGAGCTTTCGTAAAGCTCAGGTCGCTGGTTCAAGTCCAGTAGGTGGCT
>CAZSBR010000024.1:0-18031 GCA_964605165.1 uncultured Phycisphaeraceae bacterium | reverse complement strand
ACTGCTCCTGGCCCTCGGTCTGCATCAGTTCAGCGCGAGTCTGCTGGTACGCCTGGCGTTCTGCAACGAACGCTGCTCGCTCCTGCTCGAGCTTCTCCCTCATCTGCGTGAGCAGGCTCGACAGATCCTGCACCTCGCGCTGCAGGCGGGCGATCCGCTCGCGGTGAAGGTCTTCCTCCTGGATGTGCATCTCGAGCGCTGCCGCAGCGGAGATCGGCACGCCGTTGTCGATCTCTTCACCCTGAGGGGTAGCTGGCTCTTCGTCTGCTTCGGACTCGGTTTGGAGCATTGCCGGCTCGTGGAGGATCTGGCGAATCGTCTCCAGCCGATCGGCGTTGAGACGCTGCGTCGCAAACAGCCAGCCCACAACCCCGATGAGCGCCAGCAGATGCGCCAGCCCAAGGATCGTGATGATGCGCACAAGTGACTTCACGCTGCCCCCTCCTTGACCGCGCCCGCAGCGCGACGCATCGCCATGGCCATCTCGTCAAGTGCCTCGGTCTCAACTCGGCGCTCCGCAGCCTTCCATGCCTTGAACTGCTGATCGCGAACAAGCTCGATCGCTCTTCGCTTGGCTGTGGCCTGCGTTAATACCGCCCGTGCTTCGTGAAGCCTCTGAGCAGCACCCGTGAGCTTCAGTGCTGTTTCGCGCATCTGCCGCTGCGCCTGCATCGAAGCAGCAGCCTGCTGACGTAGAGCTCGCGCGTCCACCTTGCCCCCCTCGGCAAGCCTGCTGGCGAGGTCACGACGCTCGCTGGTATCCACCTGCTGCAGGTTCTCAAGCCGATCGACCAAAGCGCGATGATCGCGTTCGCGCTCGGCGACGAGTCGCTGCGCCTCGCGTTCGACTCTCTGCCTCTGGCCGAGCACCGCATTCAGCTTGAACTTGAAAGGCTTCATGCCGCTGCCTCACTTCCACGCGCTGCCTGCGGCCGGGCCTTGGAGAGCAGGTCTCCAGCACGAATCGCCAGAGCCTTCAAGGACGACAACCGTTCGTCAAAGAGCGCACCCTCGTCACTGCTCTGGCGAAGCAGCATCTCAATGTCACCATGGAGTTCGATCGCCACATCGGCTTCAGGATCCGTGCCGCGTGCATACGCACCGACGCGGACAAGCTCCTCGACCCGCCTGTGCGCTGCAAGCAACGCGATGAGGCGCTGGCGAGCCATCTGATGCTCCTTGCTCGTGATCTGGGGCAGCACACGGCTCACAGAGTCCAGCACATCCACCGCCGGGAATCGTCCGGCCTGGGCCAACGCCCGATCGAGCATGATGTGCCCATCGAGGATGCCGCGGGCAGCATCTGCGATCGGATCCGCCGAGGCCTCGTCGCCTTCGACGAGGATGGTGTACAGCGCCGTGATCGAGCCGGCAGCGTTGCCTTCGCTGGCAGCGCCGCGACCAGCGCGCTCCATGAGCGATGCCATCTCCCCGAAGACGCTCGGCGTGTACCCCCGCGTGGCAGGCGGCTCGCCGGTGCTCAGCCCCACCTGCCGCTGCGCGTGCGCAAAGCGCGTCACCGAGTCCATCATCAGCAACACATCCTGCCCGCGGTCGCGGAAGTGTTCTGCTGCAGCACATGCGAGCTTGGCAGCCCTGAGCCTCAAGACGGGCGGCTCATCGCTTGTCGCCACCACCACCACCGATCGCTCCAGACCTTCCTGACCGAGGCTGTGCTCGATGAACTCTCTGACCTCTCGGCCTCGCTCGCCAATCAGCGCGATGACGTTCACATCCGCTTCCGTGCCGCGGGCAATCTGCCCCAGCAGAGTGCTCTTGCCGACACCCGGCCCCGCAAACACACCCAGCCGCTGCCCCCGCCCGATGGGTGTGCAGAGGTCGATCGCAGACACGCCCGTGACCAGTTGTCGATCAATCAGCGGGCGACGCAGAGCGGGCACCGGAGCCGCGTTGAGCGATCGGGGTGTCAACGCATCGGGCATCGCGCCATCATCGATAGGGCGGCCCAGGCCATCCACGCATCGACCAAGCAGTGCTTCACCAACACCTGCCAACGGCGACGATGACAACCCCCTGACCTCGTCGCCGCTGCGGATGCCTTCACCCGACTGACAGAGCATCACGATGCAACGACTGGACTCGAAGCCCACCACCTCGCCCATGACATGACGCGGCCCGATTGCCACGCCGGCGCCGACGGGCAACGGCAAGTCATCGACCGAAACCGTCATGCCGCGCACCGAGCGCACACGACCGGTGTGCATCTCCACCAGCGCCTCTCTCGCCAGCGCCGCCGCCTCATTCAATCGCAGACTCATGCGGCATGCTCCATGCCGTCGGCATCATCGCGTGCCCGTGTACGGCCCGTGATGGTGCGCACGAGCTGATCGATCTGATCATCGACATCACACCTGAGTGAGCCACCACCCGCTAGCTCGAGCTGACACCCGCCACGCCCCACCGCGCTATCGGAGACACATGTGGCAGAAGCGGCATTGGAGAACGCGTCGACCAAGCCGGGCATGGCCAGCTTCACCGATGCATGATCTTCAGGATGCACCCTGATCACAACGACCGAACTGGCGGACGCACGCTCAAGCGCAGCCCGCAGTTGAGTCAATGCCGGATTGGGGTCCAGCTCGATGGCTCGCTTCGCAACGCGGGATGCAAAGGCAATGCCGAGCTCCAGCAGGCCGGCCTCGGCCTCACGCAGCGCACGATGACGCTGGTTCTCCAGATCGTCCAGCGCCGCTTCCCAACGCTCAGTCAGGGTCTCGAGCCGCCGCTGCCATTCGGCCAGCGCCTCGGCCTTTCCCTCTTCACGCCCGACCTCGAGCCCCTCGGCATGGCCCTTGGCGTGGCCCTCCGTCCAGCCGATCTCCTCCGCGGTGGAGATCAGCCGCTCGCGTTCGGCTCGCGCCTGCCGCAGAATCTCCTCGGCGGCGCGATGGGCCTCCTCTCGCAGCACTGCTGCGCGCGCCGCAAGATCACCCAGATCGAGCGGCAGACCCGCGGCTGCTTCACGCTCCTCTTTGTTCTGGCGGATCATGCCCATCAATAAACCTCACCATCAGAGTCTCTGCGATCACACAACGAGATCGGAGTCTCCGCCGCGGCCTTCGATGATCACATCACCGGCTTCCTCGAGCCGCCGAACGACATCGACGATCCGCTGCTGCGCAGCTTCCACGTCACTGACCTTCACCGGACCCATGAACTCCATGTCTTCCTGGATCATCTCAGCTGCACGAGCGGACATGTTGCCGAAGATCTTCGCCCGCAGCTCCTCGCTCGCGGTCTTGAGCGCCAGCCCGAGCTCATCGTTCTCGATCTCCTTGAGCACTGCCTGGATGCCCTTGTCGTTGACCATCAGGATGTCTTCAAAGACGAACATCAGACGCCGGATGGACTCGACCAGATCGGGGTCTTCAGACTCGAGGCCCTCCATGATCGCCTTCTCGGTCGCGCGATCCGCGAGGTTGAGCACCTCCGCGACGGTTTCGACGCCGCCCGCCTTCTCCATGCTCTGGTTCAGCATGTTGCTGAGCCGGCTCTCGAGTCCGCGCTCCACTTCCTTGATCACATCAGGGTTGGTCTGCTCCATGTTTGCAACCCGCTTGATGACCTCAAGCTGCTTCTGAACGGGCAGGCCTGCGAGAACTTCCGCGGCCTTGTGGTGCGGAAGGTGACAGATGATCAGCGAGATTGTCTGCGGATGCTCATCCTGAATGAACGTCAGCAGATTCTCGCTCTCCGCCCGCTGGAGGAAGCTAAAGGGCGTCTTCTGAACCTGCGTCTGGATCTGCTGCAGAATCCGCTCGGCCTGCTTCGGATCCATCACATCGGTCAGAAGTGACTTGGCGTACTCCAGATCGCCTTCAGCCATGTACTGGCTGGCGATCGAGATGTTGTAGAACTCCTCCACCACCTGTGTTGTCAGGTGCGGCGGCACACGCCCCAGACTTGCCAGCTCACGCGTCACCATCTCCACCGTCTCGGACGACATGTGCCCGAGCAGCCTTGACGCATGCTCTGGACCGACAGCCAGCAGCAGGATCGCCGACTTTGACACGCCGTCGAGCGAGTCGAATGACTCCGGAAGCTTCTCGTGGGGTTTGCGAGGCATGGAGCTAGTCCTCCCCATCCGAGTTCACCCAGCGACCCACGAGCTTGGCAGCCGTCTCCGGCTGATCACTCAAGAGCGACTGCACCTGCTCGAGCATCTTCGCGTTACGCATCGAAGTGTCATCGACCTCGATGCCATCGATGGCAAGGTCCGACTCGTCGGCCTCGCCGATCAAATCCTCGGGCGAAGCGAGTTGCGGCGGAATCCCAACGACCTCTTCAGGTGTCGGCATGTCCTCACGCTTGGTCGCTCGGCGGACCATCATGAACATCATGCCGAGCGACATCACCGCAAGCACACCCAAAAGCACGGTATCGAGCAGACCGTTGTCCATCAGGGAGCCGATGGGCCCGCCCGCAGCCAGGAGCCCCGCCTGCTGCAGACCGATATCGCCCATGGGCACGTCCACAGGTATCAACGAGACGACCACATCGCCCTGCACTTCGCCCTCTTCGGTGGCGGTCTTGACATGCGGACGAACCGCATCCTGGATGTCCGCTCGAACCAACTCGAATCGGCTCAGCACCTGCTGCTCCGAGGGCGGCTCTTCACCCTCCGCAATACCCATCAGCGAAACGACATAGCTCCGTGGAATGTTGATCGATGCAGCAAGAACAGTGGGCATGCCTCTCGGATCGCTGATGCGATCCAACTGGTGGCCCACGTGATTCTCAAACGTCGTCTGATCGCTCGTCTCCTCGACCCCGGCGCCATTGGCCGAACTCGATGCTGCCAGATCCGCCCGCACGTTTGCGCGCACGCCGGGCTCGAAGCCCCGGGTCTCGCTGGTCTGTGTCAACGAGTCAGAAGTCTCTGATGCAGCCAAGGAAACCGTGCCCTGCTGCACATCAAAGAACCGCTTGACCTCGCTGTTGACGCGCTTGACATCCACCTGAGCTGTTACCGCGATCGTTCGGCCGGGGATGTAGGCCAGCAGTTCATCGATCTTCTGCTGCACGCGGGATTCAACTGCCTGCGCATGCTCGAGGTACGTGGTCGGCAGCACCTCGTTGGGGTCCGTTGGCCTGCGCTGGCGACGAGATGAGCCATCGATCACCCGCACGCTGTTGATCGATAATCCAGCGCGGGCGCCCGCGATGAGCTCGGCGATGGCATCCACCGTGCCCTGATCCAGCGGCTGACCGGTTGTGGTAAACACCGTTGCCGAGGCTGTCGGCGTGCGCACCGCCCGGCCGAGCCCTCGAGCGTCGGGCACATCGAGCATCACCGAAGCCTGGCGAATGCCCGGAAAGCCCGTGATCACACGGGCCAGCTCATTCTGCAGGGCGATCGCGTACAACTGATCGTTCTGCTGCTTGGACAGGTGCATGCCCTGTGCATCGATCAGATTGCGGAACAGGAGCGTCGTATCGCCCGGCAAGCTGCCCTGCTGGGCGAGCGCGGCCAGCGCCTCGCTCTGCCGGTGCGGCGGCACCTGGACAGCCCCGTTGACCACCTCGGCCGGGATCCCCGACGCGCGGAGAATCTGCACCGCCTGCGACTGGTCGCCCTCTGCCCCAGCAAACAGATCCACCATGCGAGGCGAGGCGGCGTACTGCGTGACAAGGAACATGACCATCACGGCGATCACCGCCAGCGAGCCGAGCAGCAGCCGCTGACTGACCGTCATCTTGCTGAGCGCATTCTGGATGGTCTGCCACGCTCGGCGAAGTGCTTCCATCGTGTCGGCCTCCGTGCCGAACCCGGTTCACAACCTGCTCCGGTTCAGGGACCTCCTGTCCCACGACGCACACGCTCAAGCGTCCGCGCACGATGACACTTCGACCAGATGGAACAATCTGCTTGAGAATGCTTGGAAGTGCGCAGGAGCGCAACATCGATGCGCCCGTGGTCGACGAAAGGCAAGAGCTGCGCAGGTGCCCCAAAAGGGCCGACGGCTTGGCACCATCCCTCAGACGCGGATCTGGCGGATCTCGTTGTACGCCTCCACCATCTTGTTGCGGACTCCCTGCAACATCTTGAAGGCCATCTCGGCCTTCTGCGTGGCGAGAATCACACCCTCGACGTCGTCACGATCGCCCGTCTGCAGGTCCTCGATGGCCTTGTTGGCATCCGCCTGCAGCGCATCGGCCTCGCGGAGGTTGTCGAGGAGCATGTCCTTGAAAGACGGCGAGCCCGCGGGCAAGGGCGGCTGGTCAAGCCCCGTCCGCTGCACGGGCTGCTGAACGCCGCCCGAACCGCCGATCAATCCCAGGGGGTCACTCATGGCACCACGCTCCTCTTATGCACGCTCTCAGGCGAGCATACCGATTGCCTGCGAACTCATCTGCTTGATCGCCTCAGCAGCAGCGATGTTTGCCTCATATGCCCGTGCTGCGGTCATCGCGTCAACCTGCTCAGAGACGCTGTTGATATCAGGGACGCGGATGTTGCCATCCTTATCCGCTGCGGGATGCGTCGGGTCGTACTTCAGCCGAAGAGCGCTGGCATCCCGCTCGATGGTCGCGACATGCACGCCAAGCTCCTGCCCGCGAGAACTCCCCGCCGAGGGATCTCCCGCAGCCAGGCGCACGACTCGCCTGAGATAGGGCTCGTATTCGCCATCGGCGTTGTAGAGCGCCTCACGGTTGGCGAGGTTGGCACTGATGGCGTCCAGCCGTGTCCGCTGGGCGATCATGCCACTGGTCGGAATGTCGAGCGAACCCCACATACGCCTGCCTTTCCGCGATGGTGCCAACTGACCAGCACCGCCATCATCCCTCAACCGGCCCGCGGCCCGCGAGCCGCATCAAGCCATCAAACCCGCTCGCCAATCGCATCCCGGAGCATGCCCCGCTGTGACGTGTACAGCGCACTGGCTGTTCGGAACGCGGCCGCCGTCTCCGCAAGGCTCTGCAAAGTGCGTTCCAGATGGCGATCGTTCTGGTCATGGGTCATCACACCGCCGACACTCGTCTGCGGATCCACCATGAGCTGACCCCGCCGCCCCATGCGAACCTCCCGCGTGGCGGGCAACTGAAGCGTCCCCGCCCGGCCGTCATTGACGGCTCGCCTTGCGTGGATCGCCTCGCGGAGACTTTCCTGAAAGAGTGAGGTCGAGAGCTGCTTGTGCTGAAACCCGGGCGTGTCGAAATTGGCAATATTGTGCGCAACAAGACGCTGCTTCTGCGCAGCAAACCGCATGGTCAGCTCGAGGCTCGGGAGCGCACCCGCGTTGGTCAGTCCGGAGATGCCCATGCAGTCAATCCCTTGCAAGATCCGGGCCAGTTCGCCGACGCATCGACAACACCCCTCTCAGAGCGTTGACTCGACGATCTGGAGTTCCTTCCACTTCTTGAGCTTCAGCCCAAGCGTGCGCACGCCAATACCCAGCGCCTTGGCCGTCTTCTGACGATGCCCGTTGAATCGGCGAAGCGTGTGGATGATGGCTTCGCGCTCGATCTGCTCCAACGGCATGGGCTCGGACGGGGCGTTGAGCGCCTGCGCGAGCGCGTCCTCGGCACCCAGGCCCTTGGCTTCGAGCAGCACGCCGTTGCCCGCTGGGTGCCCGTTGTGCTGGGCGACCCCATTGGCCGCAGGGATGGGCGTCGCCCGCAGGCTCAGCCACGGAGCGACGAGTTCGCGTCCGATCCGCGTCGCCGAGGCATCGCCGCCCCGCTGCCGAGCCGCCATCAGCACAACCGCCCGCTCACAGATGTTCTGCACCTCCCGGACGTTGCCGGGCCACGTGTAGCGCCCGAGCAGTTCCATGGCTTCGCGATCGACGGTCAGCGCGGCGCAGCCCTCCCGCTCAGCGAACAGGGCCACGAAGTGCTCGATGAGTGTGGGCACGTCCTCGAGCCGCTCTCGCATCGCGGGCATGTGGACCGGCAGCACGTTGAGACGGAAGAACAGGTCCTGCCGGAAGGAGCCCGCAGCCACCTCGGCGGGCAGATCGCGGTTGCTCGTAGCAATCACGCGGACATCCACGCCGATGGTCGTGCTTGAGCCAACACGCTCAAAAGATCGCTCCTGGAGCACTCGCAGGAGCTTGCTCTGCACCTGCGGGTCGACCTCACTGACTTCGTCGAGCAGCAGCGTGCCGCCATGGGCCAGTTCGAAGCGCCCCTTGCGGAGCTTGTCCGCACCCGTAAAGGCACCTCGCTCGTGCCCGAAGAGCTCACTCTCGAGCAGCCCCTCGCTCAAGGCGGCGCAGTTCACAGCAAGGAAGGGTCCGTTACGCCTCGGACCGCTTTCATGGATGGCCCTTGCAACGACTTCCTTGCCCGAGCCGCTCTCGCCGCAGATCAGCACAGTGCCCTGCGAGCCGGCGATGGCCTCGACCTGCTGGCGGACACGTCGCATGGCCTGCCCCGAACCGATAAGCCGCTTGAGCCCAGCCCGCGCATCGCTCCCGGGAGTGCTCCGCTCGGGTGAGGCAGCCCGCAGCAGGGCATTCTCACGAACCACCGAGGCGTGCTTGATCGCACGCTTGACCGCGATCAGGAGTTCATCGCCCTCGAACGGCTTGGTGATGTAGTCATAAGCCCCAAGCCGCATCGCCTCGACAGCGGTTTCGATCGTGCCAAAGGCGGTCATGAGCACGACGGGGAGATCCGCATCGATCTCCCGGATCTTCTCGAGCAACTCGACGCCGGTCATGCCGGGCATCTTGAAGTCGGTGACCACGGCATCGGGCCTGTCCTTGGCGATCAGTTCGATGGCCGCCGCGCCGCTGGCTGCCGGCAGCACGTTCATGCCCGCTCGCCGAAGTGTCGCCGAGATGCTGTCACGCATCATTTCCTTGTCATCCACGATCACGACTGAGTGCATCACGCTGCCTCCACTTCGGCCGCGGCATCATGCCCCGGCAGGACCAATCTGACTTCTGCCCCACGCACGCCATCGCTGCGCTGTCCCTGCACCTCGACCCGCCCGCCATGGGCATCGCCGATCCGATGGACGATCGCCAGCCCGAGCCCCGTGCCCGTTGCTCGCGTTGTGAAGAACGGATTGAACATGCGCTCCACCACGCTCTGACTCATGCCCGGGCCCGTATCGGCCACGACAAGCGCCGACCAGTGACCCCGACGCCCGGATCGAGCCTCGACTCGAGCGGTGCGCACGCTGAGCACGTGCCCGCCCTCGGGCGGCTCACACTCCCGCATGGCGTCCACCGCATTGCGGATGATGTTCACCAGCGCGCGATGCACAAGGTGCGGATCGCACCAGAGCTCCATCTCCTCCCAAGGGCCAAGCTCCACGCGGATATCACCGGCAGAGCCCTCCTCCTCGGAAGCAAGGCACTCGTCCACCGCTCGCATGCACGCCTCGGCTGCATCGACGCTTGTCGCACGCACCCGGGCATCACCAGCAAAGGCGAGCACATCCTGCACGATGGCGTTGAGCGTCTTGACCGCAAACGTGATGCGATGGGCTGCAGCCGTCTGCTGCTCTCGGCACGTCTCGCTCGCCAGCGAAGCCGCGTCCAGCGAGATCGCGGCCAGTGGATTGCGAATCTCATGGGCGATGCCGGCCGCCATTTCGCCCAGCGCAGCAAGCCGCCTTGAACGCTCGAGCGCATCGTTCGCATCACGAAGCTCACTCTTGAGGCGTCGAACCTCCGACGTGAGCTGATCATGGGAGGACTGAAGCTTGAGGGTGACATCCTGGAAGGTGTCCATCAGCTCTGCAAGATCGTCGGGCGTCATCCCCTGATGTGCCGGTGCTTTGAGCATTCACCCCTCCCTGTCGTGGAACTTGGGCGCTGGAGCCGCTGGCTTGCCGTAGGCAGCCACTGCCGCCGTTCCCTGCTGCAAGGACGCAATCTCTCTTGAAGCCGCATCGCGGCTGGCTTCGATCTCGTCGCGGTCCTCGCTGTCGCGCCGGGCGATCTCCGCCGCCATCGCCTCGACACGCGTCATCGCGACCTCAATCTCGTTCCATGCGTTCGGCTTGACCACCGCCTGCACCTCGGACCAGCGTGATCGGACGGGGGCAAGCTCAGCAGTCAGGCGAGACAGTGCATCGATCTCGTCTGAGCGCTGGCGGAGCACCTCGAGCAACTGGCCGGTATCTCCCCTTCGCACAACTTCCTGCTGCCGATGGCTGAGCTCATCAAGCCGCGTGAGCACCGAGAGTTGGCCCTCCAACCGTCGCATCAGCCACACGGCCAGTGCATCAGGCGAAGCCATGAGCCGGCGCAGCCCGTCCTGAGCTTCCTCCCTGGGATCAGTCGTCGCGAGGTGAGCCGATTGATGGGTCATGGCCCAGCCTCCACTCGCCTGTAGAGCACATCCGTTGACTCGAGCCACCGCTCCCACTCGCTGCGGTCCATGGGCAGGTAGGGATCGTCCCACACCTCGGGAGGCAGACTCTCAAAGAACCGCTTGGCTCGGGCGTTTGCGGTTCGGGCTCGCTCGAGGTCACCCAGAGCAACGTGCGCGTTGACGATCTGCACCAAGGCCACGAGCGAGGCCGGCTCACCCGAATACCGCTCGCGAGCCTCGTCGTAGTACCGGATGGCTGCGTCGTACTCACCGAGGTCAAAGGCGCAATCGCCGCGATAGAAGAAAGCGTTGCGAAGCGACAGATCCTCGAGGTCCGTTCGCCGACGGGGATCGATGGCGTCGAGCGCATCGATTGCCTCATCGAAGTGCATCAACGCCGACCCGAGGGACGACTCGAGTTGGGCGCGCATGGCCTGCATCTCGCTCTCGGGCCTGCCACCGGCCGCCAACGCCTGCCTCAAATCGCCTCCGAGCCTTCGGTGCGCTTCAGCGAGTCGGTAGAGCCCCAGCGGTGCCTGCGCATCATCCGGGAAACGAGCAAGCGCCTCATCAAGCCGCTCGACCGCACGCGCGTGACGACCCTGCGCGAAGTACAGCCGCGCCAACTCCCACAGCGCATCCTTGAAGAGCCGAGCGCCCGGCTGCACCACCGCCCCACTCACCACGCGGCGAAGCAACTCCTCCGCCCGTTCGTCGTTCGTCTCGTCATCATCGAGCAGCAGCGTCTGTGCCAACGGCACGTAGCTCGCCTCGCCGAAGAGCACCGCGGCGCGGTCCTCAGAGTCCACCTGCGGCCCGTCAATCAGCTCTTCGTAGAGCCGCGCAGCACTGGCGTACTGGCCTGTCACTTGGTAAGCCTGCGCGAGCCGGTAAGCCGCCTCAAACCGCTTGGCGTCGTCCGGAAACCCCGTCGAGTATTCCTGATACGCGGCCATGGCCCTGCGGATGTCGCCCCCGAGGTCGTAGGCACGAGCCGCATTCCAAAGCGACGCGGCGTACTCCTCGTTGCTTGTGAGCACAACCCTGCGCGCATACTCGGCGTAGTAGCGAGCCGCTCTGAGCAGCCTCGCCTGCGCCTCGGAACGGGTCGCCGGGTCCACTTCCTGCAGGTCGGTCCACGAGAGACCTACCTCGCCGCCATCGGGGAGCATCTCGTCAGCGAGGAGGCGATTGGCCCGCGCGAGTTCCGTCAGCGCCTCGTCTGGCAACTCGGCAAAGCTGAACAAACGCTCGATCTTCGCGCCGAACTCGAGCGCTGCAGCGGTGTCACCCGAGTCCATCAAGCGCCGATGGACTTCGAGCAGGCTTGCCGCGACTGTTTCTGCATCCGCTACCGGCACGCCCACGCCCCGGCTGCCCGGCGCGGAAGCTGCAGACCCGCCCTCGAGCACACGCCCGATCAGCTCGTCATAGCGAGCATTGGCCTCCGGAAGCTCGCCCATCTCGGCGAGTGTCGCTGCCAGACCAAGCAACGCCGGATCAACGAGCGCTGTGGACGCGTACGACTCAACGACAGCCTGGTAGAGATCACGCCTGCGTTCAACCTCGGGCTCCAGTGCCGCGAGGTGGAGTTCACCTCGTCCACGCTGAGGCTCTCCCACGCCAAACGACTCAACCGCTCGCTCGAACTGCCGACGAGCAGATGCGTCGTCACCGAGCTGCCTGTACCCCTCGCCAAGCTGAAGATACAGCTCAGCAAGCTGCTGGCGAGAGGCCCCCTGGCCTTCGTATCTCACGAGCGCCTGCACGAGCCGTTCGACGCCTTCTTCGATGAACCCCTGCATGTACCGGATACGGGCACGGGTCGCAGCAGCCCAGACGCGATCATCCACCGTCAGCGACGCATCCTGCATGACCGTCGCTGCCCACTGCAAAGCCTGCTCGAAATCAGGCGATGGCCGATCGAGTTCCGCATCGACAAGCGACCGATAGATGTCCGCCCGCATCGCCGCAAGCTCGGACGGCAAGTCACCCGCACGGACCGCGGCCTGGTCATACCGGGACATCGCGACAAAGCTCTGAGCAAGGTACGCGTTGTCCACCCCCTCAAGAGTTGAACCGAGCTCCTCGCCCGCGAGGTATTCTGCGACCACGTTCTGGTGGTTGGCGACCAGATCCACGCCCAGCGCCCGCTGCCCCAAGAAGATCGCCCGGCCGGCAAGCACACGAGCACGCCCAGCCTGCGTGCGCGAGAGCGCACTGTCTCCCGAATAGGCGAAGACCTCGGTATTGAGAAGATCGATCGCCTCGGCATAGGACTCGGCGGCGATGAGCCGCTCGGCACGCTCGAGATATGGCTGGTAAGAACGCTGAGGCTTGGTCAACACGGCGTAGGCACCGCCCGTGAGCAGCAGACCCGATGCCAGCACGAGGAGCACGATCGGCCACGCGGCTCGCCACCGCTCGCCGAGCCTTGCCCGAGCGATATCGCGAGCCCCAACCTTGCCCGTCTGCGGGTCCAGCCCCGTCGAACCCACGTCGCCGGACGCCGGATCGAGCGAGCTTTCGGAGGTTGATGGCTGGTCTGGTGACGACTCGGTCACGCCGGGCCCTTCTCATGGCGATTGAGCAGCATCAGCCCGGATCCTCCGGACGGTGCCCAACCGCGTTCGGAATGGCTATCGGTCGTTCAGCGGCGCAGTCTTAACCATTCGGCGCACATTTGGCCGAGAGGGTGCCCCCGAATGAGGCTGGAATACGCCGCCGAACGCCCTTGGCGCTGGCCCGCTCATTGTCAATCGCCTGCCCCGGGCTCGTCATCCTCGTGGGGCTCAAGCTCAACGACGACAGCGGACCGGGCAGCCAGGTCGCCTCGATGGCGAACACCCGGTGTCATGGCCTCGGCAGCAGCCCACGGCAGCAGGCCCCACTTGAAGGCGTTGCGCAGAGCGCTGGCTGCAAGCCCAGGTCGCCTCGCCGAAGCCTCCCCCGAGACCACCGACTCTGATGATGTTGACTCCGAGGAGCCACCATCTGCCTGGGAGCCCTCAACGCTGATCACCTTCAGGCCCATCATCCACTTGCCGGGCGACGCCCCGATCATCGCTTCGCTGACGGTGCTCCAGAGCCAGGCTGTGAGAAGCGTGAGCACCAGCACCTCAAGGCCCAGCGATGCATCGATCGACGGATCCGTCAGCAGCCCGATGACGCTTGCTGTGCTGAACAGCGGCGTGCCCATCGCCATCGCAACGATCGCTGAGACCAGCAGCCAGTCGGCAATGGTCGCCGCCGCCCGAACCGAAGGCGCCGCCAGCGCGTAGCCCGGCGGGAGGTGCGCTTCCGTACCGCCCGGCTGACGCACCAAGAAGATCATCACACCCACGGAAAGGGCGAGCATGAGCAGCGCCATCATCCGAAAGTCATCCGAGGAAACAGGCCCGCGCGTGCTCGCCTCTCCCTCGTAGAGCGTGCGGCCGGTCCACATCGAGACCTCGCTGATGGGAACGCTCTCCTGTCGGGCTTCCTGTGGCGACCAACCCAGCACCACCAGTCGCCCGCCCCGGCACAAAGGCACCACGCCGAGCCTCGCGTGATCAACCGGAACCCGCGCCAGCGGTGCCCATCCGCCGTCGTGGAGCCGATCAACCTCGAGCCGATCCCCCGCTATGCGAACGCGCCCGGGCGTTGTGCCAAGCCACAGCAATTGATCCGAAGTCGATTCGGCTGGCGGGAGCGGTGCGGGCGATTGCTCCCACACGAGCGTGGTTGCTGCATCATCCGCAAAGCTGCCACGCCATGGCCGCTCGCCCGCCGTCCCGATCACCAGATGCGTGCTGCTGCCCTCAAGAAACTCCCAACGCAAGGCGTCTGAAGCGCGATCGCCCAGCGAGAGGCCGCCGGGCAGCGTGTGCTCCATCCAGCCGGCATCGGTGAAGCTCAGCAGCGTGCGCTCAACCCTGCCATTGATCTGTTCTTCGGTGAGCACAAAGACTCTCTGCAGAGCTCCCTTGGCATCCACGACCTCACCACTTGTGACCAGTGAGGGCCTGACCGCGTAGCCGCCCGCCGAACGATCGGGCACGTAGGAATACAGTCCATGGCTTCCCGCGACGGCTCGTACGGACCGCACCGGCCATCGCTTGGAGCCTGCCTCCTGGCTCGGCGGATAGAGCAGCACCAACTCATTGCCGATGGCTGCCATCGCGACGGGCTCGCGCGCGAGGGGGCGCACCACCCGCAGCGTGCCGCTCGGAACCGCGTCGCCGATGCCCGCCGCCGTGGCCACTCTAGGCGGCAGGTGGAACAGCATGAAACGATCGCCATCGCGGGGAACCACGAGCCAGCCGTGGCCACCATCGCGACCCGACGAGCCGGCCGACTGCAGCAACTCCACCTGCGCGGCCACCTGTGCGCAGAGCGCGCACGCGACCAAGCCAATGATCCAGAAGCGCTGCGCCATCACCGTCCCTGTCCAAGCTGCTCGGGCTGCGCATCAAGGTCGTAGACCGTGCCATTGCGGCCGTACGAACGCAGGATGCGGTCGAAATCAAACACGCCCGGATTCAGGGTGCGATTGCTTTGCTCTGCGAGTTCGACGGACACGAACACGTCCTCAAGCGGGAAGGTCATGCGAATCCGAGTGCCCATCAGTTCACCGGGTGTGCCGTCACCCTCCACCGGCGCGCGCCTTGGCCGTCCAAGCTCGGCCTGAGCGAGCACCTCGCCGGATTGATCGAGCATCTCAACACCCAGCAACGTCCGGTCGCTTGCATCGAAGACGAGCGATCGGTAGCCAAACCGCGAGGGCACGATCGCGCTGACGGTGCCCGGCGCATCCGAACGCACCCACGCGCCAACGCCCTCCTCCACATCCGGCAGCGGCGTGATGCCAAAGAGATCGATGAACTCCAGCGGCGCGACGTTCACACCGAGCCACTCGAGTGAAGCGGGACCGGCCAGCTCATGGCGGCCAAAGAGCACCACGGGCGAGCGCTTGTCCGTCCGATCTACCCACCAGTACAGATCGTCGTTCGACCCGAGGATGAAGAACAGCTCGCCGAGCTTGGTCATGCTGATCGCCACCCGCCGAGGCCGCTCGATCTGCACGTTGCCCTCCGCCTGATCGGAGAGGACGTTGTCGGGGTCATCGGGATCTGGCCTGCGAACCACGAAGCTCATGCGCGACCAGAGGCGATCGAGCCGTGCCACACGCTCGTTGTGCATCGCACGCAGTTCTGCGTAGCTCGGCAGTTCGGCCTCTACCGTTGGCCCGGGGCGGGGTTCAGCCACGGGCGACGGACCGCTGCTGCACCCGACAAGTGCTGCCGCGACCACGAGCCACCAAGCGGCGACCGGCCACTGCGCGCGCGAAAGAATCGAATGGGCGAGCAGAGACTTCACTGGCTCGCTCCGGTGGCGGTCTCGGGAGCGGACTCAGGCGTGTCGCTGTCCTCGGGCGCGAGCATCGCGACGACCGCCTGGGTTTCGGTTTCCAGCGCTTCGTCATCGAGGCCGGGATCCACGATCTCAAGCACCTCTTCGGGCCTGCCCCGAACCTTCACGAGCATGACCTCGACATCGCTCCGCCGCTCGTGACCAGCAAGCGTGAGCATCCGCCGCCTGATCAAGAGAAGGCCAAGGACGTACCGAAAGGTCACCTGCCTGGGGTCATCCGGCTCCAACCCGGTGCGCATGAACAGGTCCAGCATGTCCTCGTCGCTGAGAATCTGCACCGGGCCACGGTGGTCGCCCGCGGGATGACAGCCCTTCCAGAAGGCAAATACGCGTTCGCCTTCTTTGAGGCCCAGCCCCGGGCTCCAGGCGGACTGCCGATAGTCCCGGCGTTCGAGGGCGTTTTCGGCAGCGTGCGGTGAGTCGATCAGAACGGTCACGATCGGCTCCCCGGCTTCGAGCGTCTCGCCGGTCGCTGCACACACGCCCGTTCGCCGGCCCATCGCCAGCCCTGATGCACCCGCAGTGTTCATGCAAGGATGGTACCCGGTGCGTGCTAGGCGTCGCCCGCTGCGGCACAAGTCACGGTGAACATCCGCTCGCTGGTGCCTCCCTCGCCCACGCGGATGGTGCATCGCTTGGAGCATTTCGGGCACACAGCCTGGTAGTGCGTGCCGGAACGGTCCAGGATCACCCTGCCGTACACCCCGGCGCACGCATAGTGGATGCCAAGCCACGGCCGAGCCGATCCCTTTCTCATGGACGCCCCGAGCACGCCATCGGCCTCGTCTGCTGCGATCCACTCTGGCATGGAGGGGCTATCGGCTCGCTGCGGGCGTTGGCTCAAGTGCCACCTGCCCCGTGTGAATCGGCACGGGCGTCTCCGGAATCGCCTATCATTGGGATCAGGGGATTTCGGCTGCTTTGCCAGCCGGTTCAGGAATTGACAGGCATGCCGCCAGCACTTTCCATCCTGCCCGACCCGCCACCGCCGCCGACCCCGGTGGGGCTCATTGCCGGCGGGGGCCGCCTGCCCATTCTTGTAGCGCAAAGCCTTCGCTCACAAGGGCATGAGGTCGTCTGCCTCGGCCTTGCGGGCCAATATGAGCCCGAACTGCCGGGCATCTGCGACCGTTTCAGCGAGGTGGGAGTCCTCAGGATCGCCTCTTGGGGCCGCAAGTTTGCCAAGCAGGGCATCCGCCACGCCATCATGGTGGGTCTGGTCGACAAGGCCAAGCTCATGCACGACCCCCTCAAGCTCGTGCGCAACCTCCCGGACCTGACGACTGCCCGGGCCTGGTACGGCAGGCTTCGGCACGACCGCCGATCGAGCGTTCTGCTCTCGGCCATCGCGGAAGAACTCGACCGCCACGGAGTCGGACTCATGGACTCAACCGCCCCCATTCAGGATCACCTCGCCTCGGCGGGCGTGATGACCAAACGCACCCCCACCGACGAGCAGCGTGGCGATATTGCCTTCGTCTGGCCCCTGCTCGCCGAGATGCTCCGGCTCGACGTCGGCCAGGCTGTCAGCGTGCGCGATCGGGACGTGATTGCGGTCGAAGCCGTCGAGGGCACGGACCGCATGATCGAGCGCACGGGCCAGCTCTGCCGAACCAAGGGCTGGACGCTCTGCAAGGGTGCTCGCGCCGGACACGACCGCAGAAGCGATGTGCCCACCGTCGGCCCACGCACGATCGAGAACCTCGCCAAGCATGGCGGCGGATGCCTCGCTCTCGCAGCGGGCGATGTCATCATGGTGGACCGCGAGGAGATGCTCGAACTCGCCGACCAGGCCGGGATCGCCATCATCGGCTTGCCCACCGCCCAGCCACAGGGCGTGAACACCCCCCCGGCGCCCATGGTCGTTCCGCTCGCGCCGGCTGAGCGCGTCGCAGCGGTCTGAACGCATCAGCCGTGCCCGACGCTGGACCCGACACGACGTCCTATGCGAGCCGCGGCGGCATCAAACTCCATCGCGCGCTGACCGAGTTTGGCATCAAACCGGAAGATGCTGTGTGTGCGGACCTCGGCTGCTCGGTCGGCGGCTTCACCGATTGCTGGCTTCAGCACGGTGCTGCGCGCGTCTACGCGGTTGACACCGCCTACGGCCAGCTCGCGTGGAAGCTCAGGCAGGATGAGCGGGTGACCGTCATGGAGCGCACCAACGCGCTGCATGTTGAGCCGCCGGAAGCTGTGGACTTTGTCAGCCTCGACCTGAGCTGGACGAAGCAGGAGAAGGCAATACCCGTCGCCATGCGGTGGCTGAAGCCCAGCGGCACGATCATCTCGCTCATCAAGCCGCACTACGAGTGCACGAAAG